>NZ_JAMQML010000003.1:0-358530 GCF_030068685.1 Nitratireductor sp. GZWM139
TGATGATCGTACGAACAATCAAAGCATCCAAAGGACCGCCCCACAAACCAGTCTCAATCGCATAAAAACGGCAGCTGGTGTGCTTTATCTGTCCATCCCTTCGGGCGGGGCGCGTTGGCGCTCAGGGAAGGTGGCGGTTCCCCAGATCAGTTCGGGCGTTCTCAACCGCTGAAAATTGTAAGACAGTCGCACTTGATAGGTGTTCTTGGTCGATACGCATTGCTTCGTGATAGAGGTGAAACTGATATCTGCTTGAAGCGATGCGGGCGCTCTGTTCTCCTTGCCGGTTTCCCGCGAGGCCGCCGCCATCGTTATTTCACCCGATCACCTTGCCGCCCTTGCCGAACAAGAGTGCAAAGGCGGGCGTCCGCATATCCGGCTCACAAAGGCCGCGTCTCCCGATCGTCGGGCCCTGCAGACGGCGCGCATGTTTCGGGATGAGCTAGCGGGCGGCAATGGCGTCAACGAACTCTATGTCGATGCACTGCTCACCAAGTTCGGGGTCGAGGTGTTGCGGAGATACGACGATGCCGCGCGCCCGAAGAAGAGCGCGACGGGCGGGCTTTCGTTTCGCAATGGAAAAGGATACGGGAGCACCTGGCCGAGAATTTCAGACGCAAGCTCAGTGTAGCTGACCCGGTCGGCGTCTGCGACCTTCACCGGGGCCTTTCATCGTGGCGTTCACAAACACGTCTGGTGAGCGCCCGCATCGGTATCTGATCAACCTTCGGCTCGATTATGCCCGGTGTCTTCTCACCGAAGGAGACATGCAGATACCCGGGCAGATACGCGAGATCGCCCGTCTTTCCAGGTTTTCATGCCAGAGCCATCTGGCGACGTCGCTCAGAAAACACCTGGGCGTGCCCCCCAGGAAACCCAGGTCCAAGCGGTAGCTGTCTTCAAGAACCGTCAGGGTCCTTGCCCGAAACCTTTCCGATGTCGGGCATGTAGCGTTCTGCCAGGCGGAGCTGAACGTCCGCGCCGTCCGTGCTCTGATTGGCGATTGCCGCCACGAGCGCGTCGACAAGCGCGAAGGCTGATGTGGCTGAGTTGGGGAGCAGGCGTCTCTTTGCCTCGGCGAACAGAACCACGTCTGCGTCGCGTGCGACCGGGCTGGTCGGGCTGTCGGTGATGCACAGAATGCGCGCGCCGCGGCGCTTGGCAACACCACACAGCTCCACCGTGTTGGGAGAATAGCGCGGGAACGAGATGAACACGGCGAGATCGTTTTCATTGCAGTGAACCAGCCGCCGATAGGCTGAATTGGCGCCGCCCGTTGCGCCCATCATCGTGACGTTGCCGCGGCAGAAGGGCTCCAGCCCGTGTGTCAGCATGCCGGCGATGTAGTAGCTGATGCCGGAACCGAAGGTGAAAATGCGCTGCGCGTCGAGAATAAGCTCGACCGCGTGGCTGCAGCTGGCCTCATCGAGACCGTCGAGCGTGTTCTGCAGATTGTCCAGATCCTGCGTGAGCCCGTTGCGCATGATGTCGATATTGCTCGCATCATCGTCGATTTCCGTGCGCAGTTTCTCCACGGCTGCCATATCCATGCGCAGCGCGTCCATCTGGCTTGCGCGAAACTCGGGAAACCCCTTGAAACCGATAGCCTTGGCGAAGCGATTCGCGGTCGCGTTGGAGACATTGCAGCGCGATGCCAGTTCCACATTGGTCATCATCGCCGCTTCGGCCGGGGAGCGCAGGATAAAGTCCGCAATCCGGCGGTGGCCAAGGCTCAGATCCTGATACGCCCTGCCGATGCGACTGGCCACTTCCGAGTGGTACATCGTGTCCATGTCAGCCCCCTTGACCCTAATGAATTTTCATGTTTTTCATTTCGATGAAAATTTTCTTTCATCGTTTCAGCATATCAGATGCAGAAATTCAATGGAGCGCTTTTGCGCGCATGAACCGGGAGGGTGAACTGGTGAAAATGAAGTCGTTTCTCTTTGCAGGCACGGCAGCCATTCTGGCGTCGGCAACAATGTCGAGCCACGCTGAAGAACTGAAGATCGCGTTGTCCTCGGAGCCCACGGCTGCCGATCCGCACTACCACAATCTGTCGACCAACAACGCGTTCGTTCAGCACATTTTCGAAGCGCTGACGGCGACCGACGCCAACCAGAATGTCGGGCCTTCGCTCGCTGAATCCTGGGAAGGCGTGGACGACAACACCTGGGTTTTCAAGCTGCGTGAGGGTGTGAAGTTCTCCGATGGAAGCGACTTCAATGCCGATGACGTCCTCTTCACCTTCTGCCGCGTTCTGAACAACGAGAACAACGTTTCGGGCTCGTTTGCGCCGGACGTTGAAAACTTCGCCAGCGTCGAAGTGAGCGATCCCTACACGGTGAAGATCACCACCAAGCAGGTCGAGCCGCTTCTGCCGGAACTCCTGTCGCAGATCTACATTCTCAGCGACGGCATTCTCGAGCATGGCGACCTGTCCTTCGACCCGGCCAATGGCTGCGGCGTCACTGGCGAATGGCCGAGCGTCGACAGCTTCAACAATGGTTCCATGACCATCGGCACCGGCCCCTTCGTCCTTGATGATTTCACCAAGGGTTCGAAGATCAAGATGAGCCGCAACGACGCCTATTGGGGTGAGGCTCCGGCCTGGGAAAAGGTCGAACTCGTGCCCGTTCCCTCCGCAGGTCCGCGTCTGGCAGGCCTTCTCGCCGGCGATTACGACTTCATCGAAAGCCCGGCTGCCCGCGACGTGAAGCAGCTTGGCGAAGAGTTCGGTTACACGGCCAAGCCGTCGAGCCGCGTCATCTTCCTGCAGATGGACGTTGCCCGCGATGACAGCCCGTTCATCGAGGCTGAAGGCGGCAAGAACCCGTTCCAGGACGAGCGCGTTCGCCGCGCCGTTGCGCACGCCATCAACCGCGAAGCGATCGTCGAGCGCATCATGGACGGTTTCGCAGAGCCGGCCAGCCAGTTTGTTCCGTCCGAAATGTTCGGCGCACAGACGGACCCGGTTCCGCTGACCTATGACCCGGAGAAGGCGAAGGCGCTGCTTGCAGAGGCCGGCTATCCCGATGGCTTCAAGGTCACGCTTTCTGCGACCAACGACCGCTACATCAACGACTCGCAGGTGGCTCAGGCCATCGCGCAGTTCCTGACGCGCGTTGGCATCGAGACCGACCTCGACGCGATGACCCGCTCGATCTTCTTCTCCCGCCGCAGCAAGCGTGAGTTCAGCTTCTCCATGGGCGGCTGGGGCTCCACCTCCGGCGGCGCGGCATCCTTCCTGCGCCAGTATGTGACGACCGGCGACAAGGAGCGTGGTGTTGGCGGTTCGAACTATGGCGGCTGGTCCGATCCCGAGTTCGATGCAGTCATTCTCGAAGCCATCGAGACCGTCGATGCCGGGAAGCGCGCAGAGATGCTGCAGCAGGCAGGCCAGATGGCGCTCGACAAGCTGGGCCTGATCCCCGTGCATTTCGAGAGCACGCTGTGGGCCTACCGCGATGGTCTGGAGTTCGATGGCCGCATGGACCAGTACACCATGGCCAAGGACATCCGCCCGGCCAAGTAGCCACTTCACACAGTCTGAACCATCCATCGGCGCGTCTTCGCGCCGATGGTCATTAACGGGCGGGAGCGCTTCCGGTGCTATTGTTTACCCTGCAAAGGATGCTGCAAAGCATCGCTGTTCTTCTTGCCGTGTCGGTTGCGGTGTTTCTTGCCGTCTACGCGGTCGGCGATCCCGTCGAGCTTCTGGTCAATCCCGAAGCCACGCAGCTTGAGCGTGAGGCGATGGTTTCCCGTCTGGGCCTCGATCAGCCCGTCTGGATGCAATACTTCACCTTTCTGTCCAACGCCGTTCAGGGCGATATGGGCACCTCCTTCGTGCATGCCGAACCCGCGCTTCAGCTCATTCTGAGCCGCATGCCGGCGACCTTCGAGCTGGTGTTTCTCGCCATGCTCGTCGCCAGCATCATCGGCATTCCGCTCGGTCTCTATGTGGGGCTGAAAGAGGAAAACCGCATCGCCCGCGCGATCATGACCGGCTCCATTTTCGGCTACTCGATCCCGAGTTTCTGGAAGGGCATGGTCCTCATTCTTTTCTTTGCCGTCTGGCTTCAGTGGCTGCCGGCTTCCGGTCGTGGCGAAACGGTTTCCGTCTTCGGCATTCCGTTCAGCTTCCTCACCGTTGACGGCCTGCGCCATCTGGCCATGCCGGTCATCAACCTGGCCATTCCCAACATCGCGCTGATCACAAGGCTGACGGCCGCCGGCGCTTCCGAAGCGCGCATGCAGGATTACGTGAAATTCGCCCGCGCCAAGGGCGTGCGCGAAAAGCGCATCGTGCGCCGTCACATCCTGCGCAACATTCTCATTCCCATCATCACGGTGCTGGGCGTCGAGTTCGGCTCCCTGATCGCCTTCTCCACGATCACGGAAACCGTGTTCGCATGGCCGGGCATGGGCAAGCTGCTCATCACCAGCATCTATCAGCTCGACCGCCCGGTCGTGGTTGCCTACGTGATGCTCGTCACCTTCATCTTCGTCGTCGTCAATCTGCTGGTCGACTTCACCTACGCGCTGCTCGATCCGCGCGTCAGCCTGTCGGAGCGCATGTCATGAGCGAGATGCAGAACATGTCTTCTCAAACGCGCCCGCCTCTGGCCGACACACCGCAGCGCGCGGCCAATCTGCGCCGCATCAAGCGCCGGCCGAGCGTCAGGAAGGCGCTCCTCCTTCTGGGCATCGTGGTGGCGACAGGGCTTCTCCTGCCCTTCTTCGCGCCGCAGAACCCTTATGATCTCGCCTCCTTCAGCGTCATGGACAACCGCCTGCCGCCCGGCAGCGAGGGCATGAATGGCGAGATCTTCTGGCTGGGCACCGATTCCCAGGGGCGCGACATGCTCTCGGCCATCTTCTATGGCCTGCGCATCAGTCTTCTGGTCGGTCTTGTCGCCACGGCCATCGCGCTCATCATCGGCGTCACGGTGGGTCTTGCCGCCGCTGTGTTCGGCGGTCGGGTCGAAACGCTGCTCATGCGGCTGGTCGACTTCATTCTCGGCTTTCCCACCATTCTGGTGGCGCTGGTGATGCTCGCTGTCATCGGGCGCGGCGTCGACAAGGTCATTCTGGCCATCGTCGTGGTGCAATGGGCGAACTACGCGCGCATCATGCGGTCAGCCGCGCTGGTCGAGCGCAAGAAGGAATATGTCGAGGCTGCCTACAATCTCGGCTATTCGCGCCTGCGCATCATGTTCCGCCACATCATGCCCAACAGCCTGAGCGCCGTGCTCGTCGTGGCGACCATTCAGGTTGCCTCCGCCATCACGCTTGAAGCGACGCTCTCTTTCCTGGGTGTCGGCGTGCCTGTCACCGAGCCTTCGCTCGGGCTTCTGGTCGCCAATGGCTTCGACTTCCTGATGAGCGGCGATTACTGGATCAGCTTTTTTCCGGGCCTTGCCCTTCTGGTGTTGATCTTTTCCCTCAACCTGGCCGGCGACCGCCTGCGCACGGCCCTCGATCCAAAGCGTTCATGATGTCTGATCAGTCTTCATCTCCGTTGCTCGCGGTCGAGAATCTGCGCACCGTGTTTCACTTCGCCGATGGCGCCTATCCCGCCATCGACAGTCTTTCCTTCGAACTCAGGGCCGGTGAGGTTCTGGGGCTTGTGGGCGAATCCGGCTCCGGCAAGTCCGTCGCCGGGTTCTCCCTGATCGGTCTGGTGGATGCGCCCGGCGAGATCGTCTCCGGCGAGGTCCGCTTCAAGGGACGTGATCTGCGCAAGCTGAGCGACGAGGAGCTGCGCCGCGTGCGTGGCAAATCCGTCTCCATGATCTTTCAGGACCCGCTGACCACGCTCAATCCCGTGCTCACCATCGGCGAGCAGATGATGGAGGCGATCAGCGAGCACGAAACGGTCGATCCGGCCACCGCGCGCCAGCGCTGCATCGATACGCTCACCAAGGTGGGCATCACCTCGCCGCAAACGCGTGTCGACCAGTATCCGCACGAGCTTTCCGGCGGCATGCGCCAGCGCGTCGCCATTGCCACGGCGTTGCTCAACCAGCCCGAACTGATCATCGCGGACGAGCCGACCACCGCGCTCGACGTCACCATTCAGGGCCAGATTCTGGCCGAGATGCAGACGCTGCAGAAGGAAACCGGGACGGCGCTCATCTGGATCACGCATGATCTGGGCGTGGTTTCGGAACTGGCTGACCGCATTGCCGTGATGTATGCGGGCGGCATTGTCGAGATCGGGCAGGTCGATGACGTGCTCGATACGCCCCGCCATCCCTATACGCTTGGCCTGCTCAACTCCGTTCCCGGCGACACGCCACGCGGCGAGGCGCTGCGCCAGATCGAGGGCGCGGCCCCGTCGCTCACGGCAAGGCCGCTCGGCTGTCCCTTCCATCCCCGCTGTTTCCGCGCCAGCGATCTGTGTCGCACCGAGGAGCCGCCGCTGGCGGAGGCCGGCGATCACAGCTGGCGCTGTCACCATCCGCTTGATCCGGAGAAGACGCCATGAGCCCGCGCAACGACATCACGAGCGCTCCGGACAGGGACGAAGACGCGATCCTTGAGGTTCGCAGGCTCTCCCGCCGCTTTTCGCGCAAGCCCGTACTGGCCGAGCAGCTTCTCGGTCTGGTTGGAAAAGCGCCGGAAATTCCGGTTCTCACGGCCGTCAAGTCGCTCGATCTGACCGTGCGGCGTGGTGAGGTTCTGGGCCTTGTCGGCGAGTCCGGCTGCGGCAAGTCCACGCTTGGCCGCATGATGACGGGCATCAACCCGCCATCGGAAGGCGAGATCCTCTACAATGGCAAGGGCACGGATGAGATGAGCCGTCAGGAACGGCTCGCCTATACGCTCGCCGTGCAGATGGTCTTTCAGGACCCGTATGCGTCGCTCAACCCGCGACAGACGGTCGGCGAGATCCTTTCCGAGCCGCTGCGCGTGCACAATCGATGCAAGAACCGGGCGGAAATCAGCGAACGTGTCGATGCGGCGCTCAATGAGGTTGGGCTCGACCCGTCCTATAGGGATCGCTATCCGCATCAGTTCTCCGGTGGTCAGCGTCAGCGTATCGGCATTGCCCGCGCCCTGATTGTCGATCCCGAATTTCTGGTCTGCGACGAGCCCATTGCCGCGCTCGACGTGTCCATTCAGGCGCAGGTCATCAACCTGTTCCTGGAGCTGCGGGCGCAGCGTGCGCTGACCTATCTCTTCATCAGCCATGACCTGTCGGTCGTCTGGCACATCGCCGACCGGGTTGCGATCATGTATCTGGGCGAGATCGTCGAACTCGCGCCGACAACGGAGCTGTTCGACAGCCCGGCCCATCCCTACACGCAGACGCTGCTTGCCGAGATCCCCTCGGTGAAGCGCCGTCGCCGCGCCTTCCAGCCGGTCAAGGGCGAGTTGCCTTCGCCGCTCAACCCGCCATCCGGCTGCACCTTCCATCCCCGCTGCCCCATGGCCACCGACCGGTGCCGCAGCGAACGCCCGATCAGCCGGACGATCGCGCCGGGCCGCACGGTCGCCTGTCATCTGCACGAACCTTCTTGAGGACTTCATGGAACTGCAACGCCTGCTCGACGGCAATGGCTCCAACGCCCTGCCTTTCATCTTCTCTGGTCAGCCGGAAAAGACCGTCATCCTGAACACCTACAAGGCTGCCGGATATGAGCCGGGCAAGCCGGTCGTGTTCGTCCAGCACGGCATGCTGCGCAATGGTGACGACTATCGCGATTTCTGGATTGCGGCTGCCGACAGGCATGATCTCCTGATCGTTGCTCCGACCTTCCCGAATGGCGATTTTCCCGAGCCGGAAAACTACAACAACGGCATGGTTCTCGATGCCGAGGGAAAGCCGACCCCGCGTGAAAGCTGGATCTACCGCGCTCCGGCGCTGATCGCCGAGGCCCTTGAAGAGGCCGGCGTCATGAAGGGCGTGAAGCCGAAGATTTTCGGTCACTCCGCCGGTGGTCAGTTCCTGCACCGCATGGTGTCGCTGTTCGGCATGGGGCCGTTCGAGGCCGTCGGCGCGGCCAATGCCGGCTGGTATTCTCTCCCCGATCTGGAAGCGAATTTCCCCGCCGGTCTTGGCGGTCTGGGCTACGGGCAGCAGGATCTGGTGGCGCTGCTCGCCACGCCGCTGCACATCATGGCCGGCCTGAACGACTGCGAGTCCAACGCCGACAACCTGCCGACCCAGCCCGAGGCCATCGCCCAGGGGCCGGGACGTCTTCACCGCGCCCGCAATTACTTTGCCAGGGGCAAGGCGAAGGCTGAAGAGCTGGGCGTCCCGTTCAACTGGCAGATGACCGAGGTTCCCGGCGTCGCTCACGATGGCTGCGCCATGTCGGTTGCCGCTGCCGGTCTCTGGTTCGAAGGCGCTCTGCCGGCCGGCGACCAGCTCGGCGCTGGCACCGGTGGCTTCAACGCCTGACGCATATGTGGCCCATCCCGGCCACGACCATCATTCGACGCACGATCATTCATCCGACAAGG
The DNA here is from genome assembly GCF_030068685.1 of Nitratireductor sp. GZWM139. Lineage (NCBI taxonomy): Bacteria > Pseudomonadati > Pseudomonadota > Alphaproteobacteria > Hyphomicrobiales > Phyllobacteriaceae > Nitratireductor > Nitratireductor sp. GZWM139. The sequence continues at coordinate 8,476 of NZ_JAMQML010000003.1, forward strand.
AGAGGCAACAATGAAGAACAGCGATGAGATCTGGGATCTCGTTGATGCAAAGAAGGCCGGTTTCGAGGCGTTGAGCGATCGTGTCTGGGGTATGCCGGAAATCGCCTACACCGAGTACCGCTCCTGCGCCGAGCACACCGCCATGCTGCGCGAGCAGGGGTTCCGGGTGGTTGAGGACGTTGCCGGCATTCCCACCGCCGTCATGGGCGAGGCAGGCGAGGGCGGTCCCGTCATCGCCATCCTCGGCGAATATGATGCGCTTCCGGGCCTGAGCCAGGAGGCCGGCATCGCCGAGCCGCGTCCCCTGCCTGGCAATGGCCATGGTCACGGCTGTGGCCACAACCTGCTTGGCAGCGCCGCACTTCTGGCCGCCACGGCAATCAAGGACTGGCTGGAAGAGACCGGCCGTCCGGGCCGCGTGCGCTATTATGGCTGCCCGGCGGAAGAGGGTGGCGCTGCGAAGAGCTTCATGGCGCGCGCCGGCGCGTTCGAAGATGTCGATGCGGCCATCACCTGGCACCCGGCGTCCTTCACCCGTGTTGACGAGGCCATGTCGCTGGCCAACACGCGCATGGACTTCGCGTTCACGGGCCGTTCGTCCCACGCTGCCGCCGCACCGCATCTGGGCCGCAGCGCGCTCGATGCCGTCGAGCTCATGAGCGTCGGCGTCAATTACCTGCGTGAGCATGTGCCGGCCGACAGCCGCATCCACTACGCCCTTCTCGACGCCGGCGGCATCGCGCCGAACGTGGTGCAGGCAAAAGCCAAGGTTCGTTATGCGATCCGGTCCACCAGCCTGCCGGGCATGTTCGCTCTCAATGAGCGCGTGCAGAAGGTGGCGCGTGGCGCGGCGATGATGACCGAAACGAAGGTCGACATCTCCATCATGAGTGCGGTGGCCAATCTGCTTGGCAACACGCCGCTCGAAGAAGCCATGCAGCGTCAGATGGACCGTCTCGGGCCCGTCGCCTTCGACGATGAGGACCGCGCTTTTGCCGCCAAGATTCAGGACACGCTGTCGGACGAGGATATTCACAACGACTATCTTCGCATCGGCCTGCCGGTGAAGGACAACACACCGCTGTGCGATTGCGTGGTGCCGCGCGATCTCGAGGGTGTTCCGATGATCGGCTCCACCGATGTGGGCGATGTGAGCTGGGTGGTTCCGACCGTTCAGGCGCGTGTTGCGACCCATGCAATCGGCACACCTGGGCACTCCTGGCAGATCACCGCGCAGGGCAAAATGCCCGCAGCCCACAAGGGCATGGTCTACGCCGCAAAGGTGATGGCGGGAACCGCGCTCGATTTGATCGGCGACGCCGATCTGCTGGCGAAGGCCAGGGAAGACCACGCCGCCCGCACGGCCGCGACGCCCTACACCTGTCCGATCCCGGAAGATGTGCAGCCGCCGCTACAGCCGCGTCCGGCGGATATCTGATCGTGAAACTGAAACGGGCGGCCAAAGCCGCCCGTTTTCATTTCCGGGTGTCTATCGGCTGAGTGGCGGAACGCTTGTCTGTCCGCTCAGGCGCTGCGAGGCGCGCTTGAGACAGAGCAGATATTCTTCCCTGTTCTCGATCCCGTCTTCCCGTGGCGCGACAAGGCAGAGCGTCGCCACGCAGCGGCGGTTCGCATCGAGAACGGGAACCGCGAAACAATGGGTGAAGCTGTCCACGATGCTGTCGAAGGTGAACTCGCCCTTGAGCCATGCTTCGCGCACTTCGCGAATGAAGACCGCCGGTTCCAGCCATTCGCCATTGGGCAGCTGAAAGTCCTGCGGCGGGATGAAGTCGATGATTTCCTGATCCGAAAGATGCGCGACCAGCAGGCGGCCGGACGCCGTCCAGGGGATCGGCACCGACTGCCCTACATCCGATGAGATGCGGAACGGGCGCGCGCCCTCCTTCATGCGAACGACGATGTATTTGTTGCCGTCCAGCATGCAGAACTGCGAGGTCTCGCGCGTTTCATGCGCGATCATCTCAAGGGCTGCTTCGCACTCGCGGGTGAAATCGAACTGCTCTTCATAGGCCGCGCCCAGGAAATAGAGCTTGCGCCCGAGGAAAACCCGCCCGTCGCCGCCGGCGAGTTCAAGGATCTCGTTGCGCAGGAGAAGGTTCACCAGCTCGTAGACCGAAGAGCGCGGCGCGCCGATCTGGACCGCGATTTCGTTGGGGCGCATCGGGCTTTTCTGATCGCGCAGAAAATCCAGTATCTCGAATGCGCGGTCGAGACCACGTGCGCGCTTGGCAGTGCTGGTCGGTGCGGCGGTATCCAACGGCCTCGTCTCCATCGCTTCTGGCTCTGTCCTTCTTCTGAACTCGTTGCAGCCTGTCAATGCTCTTGGCGTCACACCCGGAGTCGAAGGGCTGTTCGCCGTGATTTTTCGACCGCCACTTGCAGGGGCGTCAAAACCGGATAATATGCACTTCCACTATAAAGATCACTTGTACATTATAGCGGACATTGATTGGCGGCAAGCCTTTTGGGGCGCCGCATCTTGTTGAGGGAGGAAGACATGCATTTATCGGGTTCTGAAAATTCCAGGCGTCGTCGCGGCCTGCTCATGGGCGTTGCGGCGACATCCATGCTGGTTGCCGGCAGCGGTGCTGCTTCGGCTGCGGCAAACTGCATTCAGGGAGACCGCGAAGCGCCCTATACGATCGGCTGGGCGAACATCTATTCCGTACCGACCTGGATGAAGCAGACCGAAGGCACCATCGCTGCCGAGGTCGAAGAGCTGAAGAAGGCCGGTCTGGTCGACGATCTCATGATCACCGACGCCCAGGGCAATGCCCAGACGCAGATCCAGCACATCCAGTCCATGATCGACGCCAATGTCGACGCCATCGTCGTCATCGCCGGTTCGTCCAACGCGCTTGACCGCGTGATCTCGGACGCCTGTGACAAGGGCATCGCCGTCGTCAACTTCGACAGCCTGGTCAACACCGACAAGGTGACCGCGAAGATCAACACCGATTCCGGTGAATGGGGTGCGGCTGCCGCACAGTGGATGGTCGATCAGCTCGGCGGTGAAGGCAAGATCATCGTCATGAACGGCCCGGCAGGCATTTCCGTCAGCGATGACCGCCGCAAGGGCGCGCAGCCGGTTCTGGACGCCAATCCCGGCATCGAGATCCTGACCGAGACCAACACCGAATACAATGTCGCGCCCGCGCAGGAGGCCATGACCAGCCTTCTGTTCGCCAACCCGGAAATCGACGGCGTTCTTTCGCTCGGCGGCGCGCTTTCGGCCGGTTCCGTTCTCGCCTTCGACCGTCAGGGCCGCGAGCAGGTTCCGACCACCGGTGAAAACGCACGTCAGTTCCTTGAGCTCTGGAAAGAGAAGGGTCTGGAAGGCTGGGCAACCATGCAGCCGAACTGGCTGGGCGCCCTGTCTGTCTACGCGGCGGTTCAGGCGCTTGAGGGCAAGGACGTTCCGGCTTTCATCAAGGTGCCGCTGCCGGTCATCGGCGACGACACGATCGACGGTTATCTCGCACGCGCCGATCAGTTCCCGGCCGACGGATACATCTACTCCGATTACGACCGCGCGCTCTTCGACAAGCTGCTGGCGCAGTAAGACACGAAGACGAAAAGGCCGGTTCCTGATGACGAAAACCAAGCCCCTGCTCGAAGCCAGGCAGGTGTTCAAGGGGTTTTTCGGCAATCCGGTGCTCAAGGGCGTGGACATCGCCCTTGAGCCCGGACGCGTTCACGCTCTTCTGGGCGAGAACGGTGCTGGAAAATCGACACTGATCAATCTGCTCTCGGGCGCTTTGCAGCCCGACAAGGGCGACATTGTCGTGGACGGCAAGCCCGTCTCGCGTTTCAGCCCTGCTGCTGCGCGAGAGGCGGGCATTGCCGTCGTTCAACAGGAGCTGAGCCTTGCCGCCGAGCTGTCCATTGCCGAGAATATCGGCCTTGGCGCTCTGCCACGGCGCTTTGGTCTCATCGACTACAAGGCGCTTTCCGCCTCCGTCGCGGAGGTCTGCGAGCGGGTCGGCCTGACCGAACCGCTCGACATGCCCGTCGGCGATCTCTCGCTTGGCCGCCGGCAGATGGTGGAAATTGCCAAGGCGCTTTTCCGCAAGCCGCGCGTGCTCATTCTGGACGAGCCGACATCCTCCCTGTCCGCGCATGAGGCGGGCATTCTGGCAGGCCTCATCCGCAAGCTGCGTGATGAAGGCATCGCGCTTCTCTACATCTCCCATCGCCTCAACGAGGTTCAGGCGCTGTGCTCGCATGTCACGGTGCTGAAAGATGGCGTGGTGACCGCCGACCAGCCGCTGGCCGGCGTCGATGATGAAGGTCTCGTGCGCCTGATGGTGGGCCGCGATGCGGGCGACCTGTTCCCCGCCTGGCAGGACCATCCCGCCGGCGCCGAACTCATCCATCTGAAGAAATTTTCCGCAGGCACGGCCCTTGATGTCGATTTCCAGGCATCCGCCGGCGAGATTATTGGCATCGGCGGTCTGGTGGGGCAGGGACAGGAGGATTTCCTGCTCGGCCTGTACGGCGCAATTCCCGCTTCCGCAGAGAAGGCGGAAATCTCGGGAAGTCACCGCCCGCTGAAAAGCGTCGAGGCGGCCAATCAGGCCGGCCTTGCCTATGTGCCGGCTGACCGCAAGCATGAGGGGCTCGTTCTGCCGCATTCCATTGCGTCGAATCTCCTTCTGCCCTCGCTTGGCAATCTGGTGAAACATGGTCTGCGCGACCGCGCGGCCGAGCGCAATCTGGTTGCCGACCTCGCCAAGCGCCTGACGATCAAGGGCGATGTGACCCGTCCGGTTCAGGCGCTTTCCGGTGGCAACCAGCAGAAGGTGGCGCTGGCCAAATGGCTGCCGCTCGATCCTTCGGTACTGCTCCTCAACGACCCCACGCGCGGCGTCGATATCGAGACCAAGCGGGAAATCTATCTGATGCTGCAATCCTTCGCGCGCGAGGGAAAGCTGGTCATTCTTCTGAGTTCCGACACACCTGAACTCGTCCATCTTTGTGATCGTGTCGCCGTGTTCCGCGAGGGGCGCGTCGTGGCCACGCTGCCGCGCGCAGACATCTCCGAAGAAGCGATCGTCGGCGCCGCCATGGGCGTCTCAGCGAAGGGGGCTGCGGCATGAGTGCCACCACCGTTCCGGCAAATCTCTATGCCGCCGTCCAGAAGCGCCGCAATCGCGGCCTGACGGGCCTTTATCTGGTCGTCGCCGCGTTTCTCGTGGTCTACGCCATTCTGTTTCCGGGCCTTCTCAGCGTTGGCGGTTTTTCCAAGTTCACGCAGAACTGGTTCCCGCTGGCGCTCGTCACCATGGCGCAGGCCCTGATGATGCTGAATGGCGGCATCTCGCTTGCCATCGGTCCGATGGTCAGCCTCGGCGCGGTCATTGCCGCCGTCACCATGGGCGGTCCGCTGGGTGTTCTGGGCGGGCTGATCGCCGTCTCGGTCGCCGGCCTGTTCATCGGTGCGGTAACGGGCGGCATCGTCGCCTATCTGCGCCTGCCGGCCATCATCGTCACGCTGGCCGGATCGTTCATCATCACCGGCATCGCGCTCATTCTCCTGCCGCGTCCCGGCGGCTACATCCCCGACTGGTTTTCCGACCTGCTTGCCGGCCACACGCCGGTTGCGTTTGGCCTTCTGGTCCTGCTTCTGATCGGCTGGAAACTCTATCTGGCAACGCCGCTCGGCCTTGGCATCTATGCCGCCGGAAACAATCCCGTCGGCGCGTTCCGCTCGGGCGTTCCCGTCGAGCGCGTCAAGGTGTTAGCCTTCGCGCTGTCGGGTCTGCTGGCAGCCCTTGCCGGCCTCTTCGTTGCAGCCCAGACCGGCTCTGGCGATCCGGTCATCGGCACGCCCTTCACGCTCAACTCCATCGCCGGCGCGGTGCTTGGCGGCGTCGCCTTTCTCGGCGGCAAGGGCACGATGCGCGGCGTCATCTGCGGCAGCCTGCTTCTCTCGGTCATGATCAACGTCATGTTCTTCCTCGGCTTCCCGCCGGTCGCTCAATATGTGGCGCAGGGCCTCATCATCGTCGGCGCCGTCGCGATCCCGCAATTGACCAGCCAGTGGAGGGCAAAGCCATGAACGCTCTCAAGTCGGCCTTCCGCAATCCGCCGCTTCTGACGCTGATCCTGGTGATCCTCGTCTGGATCGTCGCCAGCCTCACGCTGCGTGGCTTCGGAGCCTTCGGCCATCTGCGCTACCTGCTGGAACTCTCCGCAGTCATCGGCATCGTCGCCGCCGGCCAGACGCTCGTGATCCTGATGGGCGGCATCGACCTTTCGGTCGGCGCGGTCATCACGGTCACGGCCATTCTCCTGCCACTCATCTCGCCCGACATCGATCCCACCGGCCTCGTGGGCATCGTGCTTGCGCTGGGCATCGCGTCCAGCATCGGCTTTCTCAATGGCGTTGGCGCGGCATATCTCAAAGTGCCGCCCATCATCATGACACTGGCCATGGCGACCTTCCTGCAGGGCATGCTGGTCATCGTCGCCGGCGGCAGCGCCGTCTCCGTCACGAACGCAACCGTCATCTGGCTCGGCCAGGCGCGGCCCTTCGGAATTCCCGCCGGCGTTCTCCTGTGGGTGGCCGTGTCGATCGTGGTGCTGCTCATCATCCACCGCATGCCGGCCGGCGCGCGCTTTCTGGCGCTGGGGGCCAACCCGATGGCAACCGAGCTTTCGGGCGTCAGCGTCAAACGCAACACGCTGCTCCTGTTCACGCTTTCGGGCTTCTTCGCCGGTCTTGCCGGCATCCTGATCCTCGGCATGAACCGTCAGGGCTATGTGGGCATCGGCGATCCCTATCTTCTGACGTCCATCGCCGCCGTGGTTCTGGGGGGCACCTCCATTCTGGGCGGGCGCGGCACCTATGCCGGCACCATTCCCGGCGCGATCCTTCTCGTCACCACCACGGCGCTGATCACCGTGGTCAACGCGTCGCCCGGCTGGCGGTCCATCATGTTCGGATCGCTCATTCTGGCGCTGCTCCTGATCTCGGGGCGTGAGGCGCGACGATGAGTTCTGCCTATGCGGGTCCGGTCATCGACCCGCACCACCATCTGTGGGACCTGTCGCTTGGCAGGCACCCCTGGCTTGCGCCGCCTGGAGCCGCTGATGAGGAGATGGTGTTCGGCAGCATCGCGCCGATCCGCCGCGACTATGGCGTGGGTGAATATCTGTGGGACGCGGCCCGCCAGAACATCGTCGCCACCGTCCATGTCGAGGCCGGCTGGTCGGATGATTTCCCGCTGGAGGAAACGCGCTGGCTCGACAGTCTCGACAGGCGTTTTGGCGTTGCCGCGCGCTATGTGGCGCGCGTGCCGCTTGCCGGTGCGGATGCGCAGCGTCTCGTTGAGCGCGAGGCTGCAAATCCCGCTGTGGTCGGCATTCGCGATATCGTCAGCTGGCATCCCGACCCGGCAAAGAGCTTTGCCTCCCGCGAAGGCATGATGAGCGACCCGCGCTGGCGCGAGGGGCTTTCGCGCGCCACCGAACTCGGCCTCAGCTTCGATCTCATGCTCTTTCCCTGGCAGATGGGGGAGGCGGCGCGCCTTGTCGCCGATCATCCCGACACCCAGTTCGTGCTCAACCATTGCGGCAGCCCGGTTGACCGCAGCGAGGAAAGCTTGGCGCTTTGGCGCAACGGGCTTTCGGAGCTTTCCAGTGCGCCCAACATCGCCATCAAGATCTCCGATCCCGTGGCCTATGATCACCACTGGACAGTCGACAGTCTGCGCATGGTGATCGACCACTGCATCGCCTGTTTCGGGCCGCAGCGCGCCATGTTTGCCAGCGATTTTCCCGTTGCCGGTCTGCACGCGGATTTCGATGCGCTTTATGGCGCGTTCAGAACCATAGCCGCCAGCCATTCGCATGATGAGCAGGAGGCCCTGTTCTTCTCGACGGCGAACCGCATTTACCGCCTTGGCCTGTCGCCTTCGCAAACATCACAGGATGCTTCCCATGTCTGACGCCACGCTCACCACTGCGAGCGATCCCGTCATCGATGACCGCGTTCGCGGTTTTCCCGCAGGCCATGCAGCCCTTGGCCTCGGCGCCATTGGCGATCAGGGGTGGAAGCCCTTTGATGGCGCCATGTCCCTGCCATTGATCTCGCTCGATGAAACGGCGTTCGCCAACAATGTCGATCTGATGATGACCTATGTGCGCGAGCAGGGCGTCGAGATCGCACCACACGCCAAGACGCCGATGTCGCCGGCCATCGCCGCCCGTCTCGTCGAGGCCGGGGCATGGGGCGTCACGGTGGCCGACATTCGTCAGGCTTCCGTCATGCTGCGCGCGGGCTTCCGCCGCCTGATCCTCGCAAACGAGATCGGTGGCCCGGCGGCAGCGAGACGGCTTGCCCGCCTGGTCTCTGCCTATCCCGATGCCGATCTCTCGATCTTCGTCGATTCACGCGAGATGATGGAGTCGCTCGCTTCCGCGTGGTCTGCTTCCGCTGATCTGCCGCCGCTCGGGCTTCTGGTCGAGCTGGGCGCTGCCCGTGGCGGGCTCCGCTCCGGTGAAGCCGCGTTACAGCTCGCCGAGGCCATTCTTGAACGCGAGACCGACACTTTCCGGCTCGCCGGCGTCGCGGCTTACGAAGGTGCAGCCGCAACGCCCGATGCGGCTGAGACGGCGCTGCGCATTTCTGCTCTGGTCGAACGCACGGCAACGCTTTTCTCTGCGCTGCGCCAGCGGCTTGGGCCGGAGCGTCCGATGATCGTCACCGCCGGCGGCTCGGTTTATTTCGACATGGTGGTTCGCGGTCTGAAGGCGGTGGTCGCGGCAGATCAAAACGCGGTTCTGGTCCTGCGCAGCGGCGCGATCTTCTTTCATGATCACGGCATCTATGAGCGCGGTCTCACCGGCCTCGACAACCGGTCCGGTTTCGTGATCGGCGGAAAAGCGGTTTCGGCGGCCACCGGGTTCCGCCCCGCGCTTCGCGTCTGGGCCGAGGTTCTTTCGAGGCCGGAGCCGGGGCTTGCCGTTTGCGGCATGGGCCTGCGCGATGTGGCGGCCGATCAGGGCCTGCCGCGCCCGCTTGCGTTCTATCGCGATGGCGTGCGCACCGCTCTTTCTAAGACGGTTCGCGTCACCGCGTTGAACGATCAGCATGCCTTCGTCTCACTGGGCGAGGGCGTCGATCTGCGTGTCGGTGATGTGGTGGAGTTCGGCATCTCGCATCCCTGCACCTGCCTCGACCGGCACGCGATCCTCTACGGTCTGGACGACGATCATCGCGTTGTCTCGGCCTATCTCACCAGCTTCGGCTGAAACTGTTCCAACCCCACCCCACCCCCTACCCAAGCAAAAGGAATTTTGGAAAATGATCATGCGCTACCAGAAGGGTTCCCGAATGAGCCAGGCCGTCGTCTATGGCGGTCTCGTCCACATTGCGGGGCAGGTTCCCGATGACCGCAAGGCGAGCATCGAGGATCAGACGGCAGATGTTCTGCGCAAGATCGACGCTCTCCTGGCCGAAGCCGGCACCGACCGCTCCAAGCTCGTGGCCGTCAACGTCTTCCTGCCGGCCATCATCGATTTTGACGCGATGAACAGCGTCTATGATGCCTGGATTGACCCGGAGAACCCGCCGGCCCGCGCCTGCGTCGAGGCGCGCCTTGCCGATCCGGACCTGCGCGTCGAAATGACGGCTATTGCCGCAGTCTGACACCTGGCCGGTGCCCCGCGCACCGGCTCTTCTTCTGGCGACCGGAGTTCTGCCATGCATACGGGCATTGTTCATTCCATTGATTTCGAGGCCGGGGGCGTTCAGTCCGGCTTCCTGGCAATTCCCTATTCGGTGGACCGGTCGCCCTATTACCAGATCCGCATCCCCTGGCTGCGGGTCCGCAATGGCGAGGGGCCGAGCCTCCTTTTGATGGCGGGCAATCACGGCGACGAGTATGAGGGCGAACTTCAGCTTGCCCGGCTCATGCGCCGCCTGAAGACGCTCGACATCAGCGGAACGGTCACGGTCCTGCCGATCATCAACCAGCCGGCAGTCATGGCGGCCCGCCGCTGCTCCCCCTTTGATGGCGGAAATCTCAACCGCGCCTTTCCCGGCAACCCTGCCGGAACGCCGACCGAGCGCATCGCCCATTTTCTGGAACATGAGCTGTTCCCGCGCCACGATGTGGTGCTCGACCTTCATTCGGGTGGAACCTCCATGGCGCATCTGCCCTGCACGCTGATCGAGCGTCAGGCGGAGCCGGCGCGCTTCGAGCGCACGCTTGATCTCATGCGCCAGATGGGTGCCGCCCACGCCTTCATCGCCGACAATGGGCCGACAGCGCCGACCTCGATGGGCGCTGTCGGCCGCGCTGGCGCAATCGGTCTTTCCGGCGAGTTTGGTGGCGGCGGCACGGTCACGCCCGACAGCATGGCTTTCACGGCGGGCGCAATCGATCGCCTGCTTGTTGCGCTGGGCATCGTGTCCGCACCGGTGCTCTCCGCCGCGCTTGATGACAAGGCTCCGCCGCTCCAGCTCCTTTCGCTGTCGCGCCACAGTCAGGGCATCTACGCCACCCGGCGCGGCTGGTTCGAGCCCGCCGCCCGTCTGGGCGACCGCGTTGCCGCTGGCGATCTCGCCGGCTGGTATCACGATCTTGAACGCATCGACGCACCCGAGGAAGCACTGCACTTCGCCGAGGGTGGCATCGTCATCTCGCATCGCCTTCATTGCGACAGCCAGTCCGGCGATTGCCTGATACAAGTGGCCGAGCCGATTGAAGCCTGAGAGGACCTGAATGACCGACACGCTCATCCGCGGGGCGCGCATCATCGATGGAACCGGTGCGCCCTGGTATCGCGGCGATATTCTCTTATCCGGCGGGCGCATCGCCCGCATCGGGCGCGATCTGCCCGTTTCCGGCGCGCATGTGGTGGATGCCGAAGAGCGCTACGCCGCACCCGGCTTCATCGATGCGCATTGTCATGATGACCTGATCTTCCTGCGCGAGCGCGGGCGTCCGGAAAAGGCGTTTCAGGGCGTCACCAGCATTGTTGTCGGAAACTGTTCTTTCTCGCTGTATCCCGCCACGCCCGGATCCCACGAGGATCTGCGCCGGCACTTTTCCGGCCTTCTCGGCGAAACGGCGCATGAAGAAATCTTCGCCGATCTCGATGGCTACCGTCACGCACTGTGCGGGGCAGAGGGCGCTGGCATCGCGCTCAATCTCGTGTCGCTCGTAGGGCATGCCGCACTTCGCCTTGCCGTCATGGGGCATGACGACCGCCCGGCTACGCCGGAAGAAACGCAGGCCATGTGCGACCTTCTGGAAGCCCAGCTTGCGCAGGGCGCCGCAGGCCTGTCGCTCGGCCTTGTCTATCCGCCAAGCGCCTTTGCCGACGAGGCGGAGCTGATTGCGCTCGGGCGTGTCGTCGGGCGTCACGGTCGGGTGCTCGCCGCGCATATCCGTTCCTACGAGGCAGGGCTGATCGACGCTACCGAGGAGTTCGGGCGTGTGCTTGGTGCGTCAGGTGCAGCAGGCCTGCTCTCGCATCTTCAGTCTGCCGGCCGTCCCAATTGGGGCCGCATTCCCGATGCCATCGCGCTTCTGGAGACGATGCGCCGGGACGGCATCGATGTCAGCTTCGACATGTACCCCTATCCCGCCGGCAGCACATGGATACTCCAGCTCCTGCCCGCCGCTGTCATGGAAGGCGGGCTTGCCGGGCTGCGCCGGCGTCTGGCCGATCCCGCCCAGCAGGCGCTCCTGCGTCGCTGGGTCAATGAGGGTGGCCCGGAATTCCCCGGCCAGAGCAAGGTGTCGCTCATCGGCTGGGAGAATGTTCGTCTCTCCGCCGTGGGCGTTGATGCGCTCAAGCATCTTGAAGGGCTCGACATGCAGGCCGCGGCAGCGAAACTGGCTGTCGATCCGTTCGATCTCATGCTGCGCTTCATAGAAGAAGATGACGGGCAGACCGGCATCATCCTGTTCCAGCTTGCCGAAGAAGATTTGCACGCCGCCTGTTGCAACCGCCTCTACATGGCCGGGTCCGATGGGCTTCCGCGACCGGGCTCCAAGCCGCATCCGCGCGCCTTCGGCACCTTTCCGCGCATCGCCGGACCGCTTGTCCGCGACCAGAACTGGTTCTCGCTGGAAGATGCCGTGCGCCGCATGACGTCCATGGCCGCGCAGCGCTTTTCGCTCACGGATCGCGGGCTTCTGCGCCCCGGCATGGCCGGCGATGTCGTGCTTTTCGAGGAGAGCATCACAGACCGCGCGACCTTCGACGATTCATCGCAACTGCCCTCCGGTGTCAGCCACCTGTTCGTCAATGGGGGCATGGTCATCGAGGATGGCCGCGAGACGGGCGCGCGTCCCGGTCGCGTTCTCTAACCAATTCCGCCGCCCCCCGGCGGCCCGATAATGTTTGATTTCAAAGGAGTGCCCGCCATGCATCTGTCGATGTGGACTTACCCCTGGGATGTTCAGGATCAGGGGCTGGAGCGGCTTGTCGCCGATCTGCGCGACCGCGCCGGGCTCAACACGGTCAGCCTCGCCACGTCCTATCACGCCGGTCGCTTTCTCCAGCCGCGCAGCCCGCATCAGAAAGCCTATTTTCCCGAGGATGGAACGGTCTATTTCGAGCCGGACGAAGCGCTCTGGGCGGACCGGGAGATCAAGCCGCTAAAGGCGCGCAATGTTGCCGAGCGTGGCGACATGCTGAAGGCGCTCACAGACGCGCGCGCACAGACCGGCATGAAAGTCTCCTGCTGGACCGTCTGCCTGCACAACACGCGTCTGGGCATGGAGCATCCAGACCACGTCACCCGCAACGCGTTCGGCAATCCGAACTATTACAATCTCTGCCCGTCCAGCCCTGCTGCCCGCGCCTATGTCACGACGCTCGTTCAGGATGTAAGCACTCGCTACCGGCCGGACATGATCGAGCTTGAAAGCCCCAACTTCATGGGCTTCGCGCACGAATATCACCACGAGAAGGACGGCGTCGGCCTCAATGCGGAGGATGATTTCCTCCTGTCGCTCTGCTTCTGCGACCATTGCATGGCGCGTGCCGGGGCGGCTGGCGTCAATGCAAAGGGCGCGCGCGAGACGGTTGGCCGCTTCATCGCAGAAATGTGCGCGCGTGAAATTCCGGAAAAGCAGTTCCCGGATTTCCCGGAAGCGGGCCTCGATGCGTTCAACGCTCATGAAGACCTGCGCGCCTACCTCGCCTGGCGCAGCGAGCCGGTCACGTCGCTGATTGCCGAGATCCGTGAGGCCGCACATCCTGAAACAAAGGTGGTCCTGATCGACCTTGCCGACGGATGGCTGGGCGGGGTCGAACTTGAAGAAGCGGCAGGGGCCTGCGATGGCGTGATCCTCTGCTGCTACTGCATGGAGCCGCAGGCCGTGAGTGCGCTATTCGAAAAAGCGCGTGGCATCGTCGGACCAGAAAAATTCCTGGGCGTCGGGCTGCGCGTCTTCTACCCGGAGATGGAAAACGGCGACGACCTTGCCGAGCGGGCGCAGGCCGCCATCGCCGCCGGTGCTGATGGTGTGAATTTCTACAATTACGGCCTGATCCCGGAAAAGCGCCTCGACTGGGTGCGCACCGCCACCGACCGCCTGGCGTAAGACAGCGCCATTTCGCGAGGTGTCAGACGCCGCCACATGTCTGTGCGCGGCGCCCGCTGGCATGCGGGTTTTCCGCATTGCCCGGGCCTGTGCAGTTTCAAAAAAGCGCTGACGGCATTCCTTGACAACAAGCCGGCTATACGGCTTGATGTGGAAGTCCACTAATATGGATATATGTCCATAATAGTGGAACTGACAAATTTGGGAAAGGGGAACTCAGCATGGCTATTCCGTTTCGCGCACATGCGCTTCTGCTCACCACCGCAATGATGGTCGCGGCCGCACCGGCGGTCGCGCAGGACAAGAGCAAGCTCGACGAGGTTCTGGAACGCGGTCACCTCGTTCTTGGCACCGGCAGCACCAACGCGCCCTGGCACTTCAAGAGCGTCGACGACAAGCTTCAGGGCTTCGATGTCGACATGGGCCGCATCATCGCCAAGTCGCTGTTCGGTGATCCCGACAAGATCGAATATGTGACGCAGTCCTCGGATGCGCGCATTCCGAACATCACCACCGGCAAGGTCGATGTCACCTGCCAGTTCATGACCGTCACCGGTGAGCGCGCCCAGCAGGTCGCCTTCACCATCCCGTATTACCGCGAGGGCGTCGGCCTCATGCTGAAGGCCGATGGTGATTATGCGGATTACGAGGCGCTCAAGGAGGCCGGTTCTTCCGTCACCGTGTCCGTTCTTCAGAATGTCTACGCGGAAGACATGGTGCACGCGGCGCTGCCCGAGGCGAGCGTCGACCAGTATGAGTCCGTCGATCTCATCTATCAGGCGCTGGAATCCGGCCGCTCTGACGCCGTCGCCACCGACCAGTCGTCGCTTGCCTGGTACATGACGCAGAACCCCGACCGTTACCGCGATGCCGGTTATGGCTGGAACCCGCAGTCCTATTCCTGCGCCGTCGCGCGCGGCGACCAGGACTGGCTCAACTTCGTCAACACCGCCCTGCATGAGGCGATGACGGGCGTTGAGTTCAACTTCTATGCGGACTCCTTCAAGACCTGGTTCGGCAAGGATCTGCAGCCGCCGCAGATCGGCTTCCCGGTCGAATACAAGTAAGCATCGCATCTGCATGAGGGCGGCGGGTGACCGGGTGCGTCATCCGCCGGCCTTCCTGCATGGCTGGGACCCGATATGGGCTATACACTCAATTTTTCCGCCGTCTGGCGCAGCTTCGATCAGCTTCTCTGGGGGCTGCTGCTCAGCCTTGAACTGGCGATTGGCGCGATCCTGATCGGCGCCGTCATCGGCCTCGTAACCGCCTTTGGCCTCATCTCCAAAAGCGGCTGGGCGCGCCGTCCGGCAGCGCTTTACGTCACGGTGATCCGCAATCTGCCGATTCTCGTTCTGATCCTGTTTTCCTATTTCGCGCTGCCGCAGATGGGTGTCCGTCTGGGCAAGATCGAAAGCTTCGTGGCAACGCTCGCCATCTATTCCGGCGCCTATCTGGCGGAGGTGTTTCGCGCGGGCCTTCTGTCCATCCCCAACGGTCTGAAGGAGGCGGGCCTCGCCATCGGTCTGACGCCGATGCAGATCCGCACCTCCATCGTCATACCGCTGATGTTCAGAAACGTGCTGCCGTCGCTTTCATCCACGCTGATCTCGCTTTTCAAGGATACGTCTCTGGCCGCAGCCATCGCGGTGCCGGAACTCACCTTCGAGGCGCGCAAGATCAATGTCGAAACCTTCCGTGTGGTCGAGACCTGGATCGTCGCTTCCTGTCTCTATGTCGCCACCTGCACGGTGCTGGCCGCGCTTATGCGCATGGTCGAGCGCCGTCTTGTGATTTCGAGGTGAGCCGATGAACGAGTTTCTCGCATTTCTCGATCAGGTCTGGCTTGCCCGTTTCGTGATCCTGCGCGGCCTTGGCCTGACCGTTTCAATCTCGCTTCTGGCCATCGCCCTGGGCTCCGTGCTGGGCGTTATGGTCGGGCTTGCGCTGACCTATGGAAACAGGCCGCTGCGTTTTGTCGTGCGCGCCTATACGGATTTCATTCGTGGCACGCCCGTGCTCGTTCTGGTGCTCGCCAGCTTCTACATCCTGTCCACGATCGGCATTGAGCTGAACGCGTTTCAGGCGGGTGTGTTTGCGCTGGCGGTCTTCTGTTCCTCGCATGTGGGTGAAATCGTGCGCGGCGCGCTGCAGGCCATTCCGGCCGGGCAGACAGAAGCGGCCAAGGCCATCGGCCTCACCTTCAGCCAGACCTTCACTTCGGTTCTGTGGCCGCAGGCGCTGCGCCAGATGCTGCCCACCTGGGTGAACACGGCTGCGGAGATGGTCAAGGCGTCCACGCTTCTGTCCGTCATCGGCGTGGCCGAGCTTCTGCTCCGCACGCAGGAGATCATCTCCCGCAATTTCATGAGCCTGGAGTTCTATTTCCTGGCCGGCCGCATCCTCATCGATGGTGAACCCATCGGCTATGAAGAGCGCAACGGCGTGCGCGTTCGCAAGAGCGAGAAGGAAATCGCCCGCCAGCGCGCGCTGACGGGCATGGCCTTCCAGCAGTTCAACCTGTTCCCGCACATGACCGCAGCATCCAATGTCATGCTCGGCCTGATCAAGGTGAAGAAGATGGCGCGCGACGAGGCGCGCAGCGTCGCGGAGAAATGGCTCGAGCGCGTCGGTCTCGGCCAGCGCGCGGATCACTACCCCGGCCAGCTGTCCGGCGGTCAGCAGCAGCGCGTGGCCATCGCCCGCGCCATCGCCATGAACCCGCGCCTCATGCTCTTTGATGAGGTAACGTCTGCGCTTGATCCCGAACTGGTGGGCGAAGTGCTTCAGGTGATCAAGGATCTGGCTGCCGATGGCATGAGCATGCTTCTGGTCACCCACGAAATGCGCTTCGCTTTCGAGGTTTCCTCCCGCGTCATCTTCATGAATCAGGGGGTAATCGGCGAGGAGGGGGATCCGAAGGTGATGTTCCTGAAGCCGCAGACCGAACGCCTTGCCGAATTCCTCAAGACGTCGAGTTTCGCCTGAGATCTTGACCAACTGCCGCCGGCGCGCCTGAGCGCCCGGCGGAAAATCTGGCGCCTGCCACGCACAGAATGATGGCGGCAGTGACCGACGGGCTGGATGCGGCCACGCTTGCCCGCCATGCGCTTGAGAGGGACGTGGTGCTCGCGCCAGGAAACGCCTTCAGCCTGTCAGGCTCCGCCTGCGGGTTCCTGCGTTTCAACGTTGCTCAATGCGACGATGAACGGATTTTTTCCGTTCTGGAGGAGATCACACGCGCGCCGTAGAGCCATGCCCAAAGCGGCGTTGCGAATAATCCAGCAGTTTGTTTCTGCTTTCCCCGGAAACAATATATTGACTTCATATATCCAGAAGATACCAACTGTAGGGGTTATGGTTCTTTCGATTCCTCGTGGGATCGGAAGTGAAAAGGGAAGCCGGTGCGCCTCTGGGCAAGGCCGGCGCTGCCCCCGCAACTGTAAGCAGCGAGCCGCTTTCACTCTGTGTCACTGATGCCCCAGCGCATCGGGAAGGCCGGAAAGCGGTGATGACCTGCGAGCCAGGAGACCTGCCATGACGAAATAAACGTCCACGGGCGGGGTGTCCCGGTGGTGCGTGTGTCGCCACGGCAATGCCGTCGCGCCGCATGTCTCCGCGCCCCCGTCCAACCGCCACGGGGGTCTACATGCCGGCGACTGAAGCACAAAACACCAATGGAACCGCCACGGTTCCGCATTCCACTGCAAACACCGAAACCGCATCGTCTGAACCGGGTTACCGCGTCATCCGCCGTAGTGGCGGCGTCACGCCGTTCGATCCCGCCAAGATCGCGGTGGCGCTGACCAAGGCGTTTCTGGCGGTTGAGGGTTCCACCGCCGCTGGCTCGCGCCGTGTCCATGAAATTGTCGAGGAGCTTGCCGTACAGATCGTGTCCGCGCTCACGCGCCGGGCCGATGCCGACCGTCTGTTCCACATCGAGGAAATTCAGGATCAGGTGGAACTCGCCCTCATGCGCGGCGAGCATCATCGGGTTGCCCGCGCCTATGTGCTCTATCGCGAGGAGCGCGCCCGCGAACGCGCCGCCGGGACGGCCAGTGTGGAAGCCCCGCAATCCGCCCTGCAGATGACGGCGGATGACGGAACGCTGGTTCCGCTGGACGAGGCGCGGCTTGCCGCAATCGTCGAAGAAGCCTGTGCCGGCCTCAAGACCGTTTCCGCCGAACCGATCCTCACGGAAACCCGCCGCAATCTCTATGACGGCATCCGTCAGGACGAGCTGTCGCTTGCGCCCATCCTTGCCGCCCGCACGCTGGTGGAGCAGGAGCCTGACTATGCGTTCGTCTCCGCGCGTCTTCTGCTCGACAAATTGCGGCGCGAGGCGCTTACCTTTGTGGCCGGCAGGTCCGAGCAGGCGACGCAGGCCGAAATGGCGGAGCGCTATGCAAGCTATTTCCCTGACTTTATCGCGAGCGGCATTGCAAGCGAGCTCATCGACCCCGAGCTTGCCCGTTTCGATCTGGCGCGCCTTGGCGCGGCGCTCAGGCCCGAGCGTGATCTGAACTTCCAGTTCCTTGGCCTCCAGACGCTCTACGACCGCTATTTCCTGCATGCCGGGGGCATTCGGTTCGAGTTGCCGCAGGCGTTCTTCATGCGTGTCGCCATGGGGCTTGCCGTGCGCGAGATCGACCGTGAGGCGCGCGCCATCGAGTTCTATGACCTTCTGTCGTCCTTCGACTTCATGGCCTCCACGCCCACCCTGTTCAATTCCGGCACGCTGCGCCCGCAGCTTTCTTCCTGCTTCCTCACCACGGTGGCTGACGATCTCGACGGCATCTTCAAGGCGGTGAAGGACAATGCGCTGCTTGCCAAATATTCCGGCGGTCTCGGCAATGACTGGACGCCGGTGCGCGGTCTCGGCGCGCATATCAAGGGCACCAATGGCGAGAGCCAGGGCGTCGTGCCGTTCCTCAAGGTCGCCAATGACACGGCCATCGCCGTCAATCAGGGCGGCAAGCGCAAGGGCGCCGTCTGCGCCTATCTGGAGAGCTGGCACATCGACATCGAGGAGTTCCTCGATCTGCGCAAGAACACGGGCGATGACCGCCGCCGCACGCACGACATGAACACGGCCAACTGGGTGCCCGACCTGTTCATGGAACGCGTCGAGGCGGACGGTTCGTGGACGCTGTTTTCGCCTGACGAGACGCCCGACCTGCACGACCTTTATGGCAAGGCGTTTCGCGCTGCCTACGAGGCCTATGAGGCAAAGGCGGAAGCCGGTGAACTGCGTGTCTTCAAGACCGTGCGCGCGGTCGATCTGTGGCGGCGCATGCTCACCATGCTGTTCGAGACCGGCCATCCCTGGATCACCTTCAAGGACCCGTGCAACATCCGTTCGCCGCAGGGCCATGTGGGTGTCGTTCATTCGTCCAATCTGTGCACGGAAATCACGCTCAATACGTCCAGGGACGAGGTGGCCGTCTGCAATCTGGGTTCGGTGAACCTCGTCAATCACATTGCCGATGGCGCGCTCGATCTGGCGCGGCTGGCGCGCACGGTCGGCACCGCCATGCGCATGCTCGACAATGTCATCGACATCAATTTCTACACCATTCCCGAGGCGCGCCATTCCAATCTGCGCCATCGCCCGGTCGGTCTCGGCCTGATGGGCTTTCAGGATGCCCTGCAAAAGCTGCGCATTCCCTATCAGAGTGAACAGGCGGTCGCCTTTGCCGATATGAGCATGGAGGCAATCGGCTATCATGCGATTGCGGCTTCGGTGGAACTTGCCGCCGAGCGCGGGCGCTATGCCAGCTTCGACGGTTCGCTCTGGTCGAAGGGCGTTCTGCCGATCGATTCCATCCGGCTTCTGGAAGAAGCGCGACCGGGCGTTGAGATGGATAGTGCGGCAACGCTTGACTGGGAGAGCCTGCGCAAGCGGGTGAAGAAAACCGGCATGCGCAATTCCAACTGCATGGCCATCGCGCCCACCGCCACCATTTCCAATATCTGCGGCGTGTCCCAGTCCATCGAGCCCGCCTACCAGAATCTGTTCGTCAAATCGAACATGTCGGGCGATTTCACCGTGGTGAACGCGGCGCTGATCCACGATCTGAAAGAGCGCGGCCTGTGGGATGAGGTCATGATGTCGGACCTCAAATATTTCGATGGGTCCGTCGGTCAGATCGACCGCGTGCCGGATGATCTGAAGGCGCTCTATGCGACCGCGTTCGAGATCGCACCCGCCTGGCTGATCGAGGCCGCCTCGCGCCGCCAGAAATGGATCGATCAGGCCCAGTCGCTCAATCTCTACATCGCCAATCCGAGCGGAAAGAAGCTGGATGAACTCTACCGGCTGGCGTGGCGTAAGGGCCTGAAGACGACCTATTACCTGCGCTCGCGCTCGGCCACCCATGTGGAGAAATCCACGCTCAAGGGAACCGACGGCAAACTCAACGCCGTCTCCGCCACGAGCGTTTCCGCCGCGCCCATCGCCATCGATCCGAACGCCGCATGGGGCAGGGCCTGCGCCATCGACGACCCCGAGTGCGAAGCCTGCCAGTAGCCCGGCCTTCGCATCTCCCGCTCCGCGCCCCAACCCTCATCGTGAGCCTGAGCCCCCTTCATCCTGAGCCCCCCCCTCATCCTGAGCCTGTCGAAGGACGAGGGGGGGGGCGCTGGATGCAAACCCAATCGGAAGACAAAAAAATGCTGAACTGGAACGAACAATCGCGGCCCGCCGCTGCCGCAAATCCTGCCGCTGACGAGGCCGACGCCACGGGCCTCGGCGAGATCGAGCGCGGGGCGGCCCGCGTCTCGGTGGATGACAAGCGCATGATCAACGCCCGTGCCGACGTCAACCAGCTCCTGCCGCTCAAATATCGCTGGGCCTGGGAGAAATATCTCGCCGGCTGCAACAATCACTGGATGCCCACCGAGGTCTCCATGCAGGCCGACATTGCGCTCTGGAAGTCGCGCGATGGCCTGACCGAAGACGAGCGGCGCATGATCAAGCGCAATCTCGGTTTCTTCGCCGCCTCCGAATCCCTTGTCGCCAACAACATCGTTCTGGCGATCTACCGGCACCTCACCAATCCCGAATGCCGGCAATATCTGCTGCGTCAGGCCTTCGAGGAGGCGATCCACACGCACACTTTCCAGTACATCGTGGAAAGCCTGTCGCTGGACGAGGGCGAGCTGTTCAACATGTATCGCGAAGTGCCCTCCATCACCGACAAGGCGGCATGGGCGCTCGACTTCACGCAGCATCTGGACGATCCCGAATTCAGGACCGGCACGCCGGAGGCCGATCAGGCGTTCCTGCGTGACCTCGTGGCCTTCTACGTCATCTTCGAGGGCATGTGGTTCTACACCGGCTTCGCACAGATCCTGTCGCTTGGCCGCCGCAACAAGATGGTCGGCGTCGCCGAGCAGTATCAATACATCCTGCGCGATGAATCGATCCATCTGAACTTCGGCATCGACGTCATCAACCAGATCCGCATCGAGAACCCGCATCTTTGGACGCCCGCCTTTCAGGACGAGGTGCGGGGCATGATCGTGCATGCCGCCGAACTGGAAGCATCCTACGGGCGGGATACGATGCCGCGCGGCTTTCTCGGTCTCAACGCGGCGCTGTGCGAGCAGTACATGCACTTCATCGCAAACCGCCGCTGCGCCCAGCTCGGTCTGGCTCCGGTCTTCGCCGAAACCGAAAACCCGTTCCCGTGGATGAGCGAGGCGATGGACCTGAAGAAGGAGAAGAACTTCTTCGAGACCCGCGTCATCGAATATCAGAACGGCGGCGCGCTGAGCTGGGACTGATTGATGGCGTATGACGCAACCAGAATGAAGCTGTTGCGCGCGGGGTCGATCCCCGCGCAGCAGCGCGCTTTCATGGAGTGGCTTTTGAGCCTCCCGCCTCATGCCGATATCGAATATGCGGCGCGCCGTCAGCTTGCCGAGATCGACAGGCGGCTGCCGAACCATCCGGAAGTGCAGTATCTGCGCCTGCTCCTGAGCGCCTTTTCCGGCTCCAAAACGATGCAGTGATATTCTCACTTGACCTTCCATTGACTGGAAGGTTTAGAAGCGCAATCCTGAACAATAGTCATTCAGGGTGAAAGCGATGAATACCCTTCCTGCCGGCACGTCTTCGGCCAATGTAAAACGCTTCCGCATCGAGGGGCTGAGCTGCGCTTCCTGCGTCAAACGCGCGGAGAAGGCGATTGCCGCCGTCGATGGCGTTGAAAGCGCCTCGGTCAATCTGGCGACCGAGACGGCCGATGTGGCGGTGCATCCCGGCGTTGATTTTTCCAGCATCGTCAGTGCGGTGGAACGTGCCGGCTATGGCGTGCCGGAGAGCCATCTCGATATCGGCATCGAGGGCATGACCTGCGCATCCTGCGTGCGGCGTGTGGAGCAGGCGATTGCCGCCGTGCCCGGCGTTTCAAAGGTCGCGGTGAACCTCGCCACCGAAAGCGCATCCGTCGAACTTCTGAACGATGAAGCGCGCCGCGGCGTTGAAGAGGCGATCCGCAAGTCCGGTTACACGCCGGTTGCCCGTTCCGATGGCGCTGCCGCCCGTGATGCGCATGAGGAGGCAAAGGCCGCCGAGTTTCGTTCGCTCAAGCGCGATTTCACGCTGGCTGCAATCTTCACCCTTCCGATCTTCATTCTCGAGATGGGCAGCCATTTCATACCGGGCATGCATGCCTGGCTGATGGGGATCGCCGACCGCAAGACGCTTTACCTCCTCTATTTCGTGCTGGCGACCATCGTGCAGTTCGGGCCGGGCCTGCGCTTTTATCGCAAGGGCTTCCCGGCGCTGATGCGCTTTGCGCCGGACATGAACTCGCTTGTCATGCTCGGTTCCACCGCTGCCTGGGCCTATTCGGTCGTGGCGACTTTCGCGCCCGGCGTTCTCCCGTCCGGCACGGTCAACGTCTATTTCGAGGCGTCCGCCGTCATCGTCACGCTCATCCTGCTCGGCCGGCTTCTGGAGGCGCGCGCCAAGGGCCGCACCGGCGAAGCCATCAAGCGGCTGATGGGTCTGCGCGCCAAAAGCGCGCGCGTTCTCCGCGACGATGCCTTTGTCGAGGTGCCGCTTGAGGACGTGGTTGTGGGCGACCGGCTTCAGGTGCGCCCCGGCGACAAGGTGCCGGTCGACGGTCTGGTCGAAAGCGGTTCTTCCTATGTCGATGAAGCCATGATCTCCGGCGAGCCGGTGCCTGTCTCCAAGGCCGAAGGCGACGAGGTGATCGGCGGAACGATCAACAAGACCGGCAGCTTCGTCTACCGCGCCACCAAGGTCGGCTCCGACACGGTGCTGGCGCAGATCATCCGCATGGTTGAAAACGCGCAAGGGGCCAAGCTGCCCATTCAGGCGGTGGTCGACCGGGTCACGGCCTGGTTCGTGCCGGCCGTGATGCTTGCCGCAGCACTCACCTTCGTCGTGTGGATGGTGTTCGGTCCCGATCCCGCATTCGCCTTCGCGCTGGTCAATGCGGTCGCGGTGCTCATCATCGCCTGCCCGTGCGCCATGGGGCTCGCCACGCCCACCTCCATCATGGTCGGCACCGGCCGCGCTGCACAGCTCGGCGTTCTGTTCCGCAATGGCGAGGCGCTGCAGAGCCTGCGCAACACAAGTGTCGTCGCCTTCGACAAGACCGGCACGCTGACGCTCGGTCGCCCCGCACTCACCGATTTCGTGATGCAGAATGGGTTCGAGCGCGCCGATATCCTTTCGCTCGTAGCATCGGCGGAAGCCATGTCCGAACACCCGGTGGCAGAAGCCATTGTCGAGGCCGCACGCGCCGAAGGGCTCACCCTCAAGCCGGTCGCCGCGTTCGATGCGGTTCCGGGCTTCGGCATCGCAGCCACCGTTGACGGTCGCAAACTCCACATCGGTGCGGACCGCTACATGCGCCAGCAGGGTGTCGAGATCGGCAGCGCATCCGCCGATGCCGACAGGCTCGCAACCGACGCCAAGACGCCGCTTTATGCGGCGGTCGATGGTCGGCTTGCCGCCGTGGTCGCCGTTGCCGATCCGGTCAAGGAATCGACGCCGCGCGCCATCGCTGCACTGCATGCGCTGGGGCTCGAAGTGGCCATGATCACCGGCGACAACCGCCACACCGCCGAAGCCATTGCCGCAAAGCTGGGCATCGACCGGGTCGAGGCGGAGGTTCTTCCCGAGGGCAAGGTCGAGGCGCTCAAGCGCCTGCGCAGTCTGGCAGGTCCGGTCTCCTTCGTCGGTGACGGCATCAACGATGCTCCTGCACTGGCAGAAGCCGATGTCGGCATCGCCATCGGCACCGGAACGGATGTCGCCATCGAAAGCGCCGACGTGGTTCTCATGGCGGGCGATGTGACCGGTGTTGCCAATGCAATCGGCCTCTCGCAGGCGACCATGACCAACATCAGGCAGAACCTGTTCTGGGCCTTCGCCTACAATGTGAGTCTCATTCCGGTTGCTGCCGGCGTGCTATATCCGGCCACGGGCACGCTCCTGTCGCCCATGCTCGCTGCCGGTGCGATGGCGCTCTCCAGTGTCTTCGTGCTGGGCAATGCCCTGCGCCTCAAGCGCTTTCAGGCGCCGCTTCCTGCCCGGTCCGCCGGGCAGGAGGGAGCGCAGGTCGGCGAGGCGAGGGCGGTCACGGCGTCCGCCTGATCGCCATAGCGGTCATGATACTGATATGTCCTGACTGCTATTTCTGGGGATTTTCAAAATCCGATTCGACATGATGGTTCTTGCCGGGCATAATGCTTAAACGCTTAACCTTCATTTGAATCGGGCTTTGATGGCTTCTCGCGCCAATCTATCCGATATTGCCAAAGCTCTTGGCGTATCGGTTGCGACCGTTTCAAACGCGATGTCCGGAAAGGGCCGCGTGTCGAAGGAGCTCGGCCGGGCGATCCGCGAAAAGGCAAAGGAGCTGGGCTATGTGCCCAGCCTTGCAGGCCGGGCGCTGAGCACCGGGCGCAGCCATGTGCTCGGCCTCGTTCTGGCCGATATCGGTCACCCGCTCTTTCCCCAGTTTGCGCAGGCCATCGAGCACGCCGCCTCCGAGGCCGGCTATGGCGTTCTCATCGGCGACAGTCGCGGCGATATCGAAGCCCAGTCCCGCGCCATCAACCGGCTGATCGAGCGCGGCGCGGATGGCATCGTCGTCGTCCCGCGCCACGGCACCTGCATTGCCGATATTGGCCGTCCCGTTGCGGTCATCGATTCCCCTTCCACGCCGGGCAACACGGTCGCCGCAGATCACCGCAATGGCGGCCTCGAAATGGGCCGGCACCTGCTGGAGCTCGGCCACCGCTCCGTGGCGATCATCGGCCTTCATTCCGATTCCAACGTTCAGAACGACCGCATTGCCGGCATTCGCGAAGCCTTCGCCGGCAAGGGCGAAGCCCGCCTGATCTGGATCGGCGAAATGGAACGCAGCCATGGTTCCGGCTGCCCGCTCGGTCTTGTGGGTCTGGTGGAGGAGGGCGTTACGGCCTTCGCCGCCGTGTCCGATCTTCATGCCCTGCGCGCCATCACCGAGCTGCAGCAGGGCGGCGTCTCCATTCCCGACGATGTCAGCGTCACCGGTTTTGACGATCTCATCTGGGCCGGCGTCATCGCGCCGAGCCTCACCACCATGCGCATGGATATGGAGCGCATTGCCGAGATCGCCATTGCCGACCTCATTTCCCAGATCGACCAAGGCGGCGCGCGCGATGCGTCGTCCGATCTGCCGGCCCTTAAGGGCCAGAGTTCCATCCCGATGGAGCTCATCATACGCCAGTCAAGCGGCCCGGTGTTGGGTCGGGCCGCTCCTGGTGACAGGACGTCGGTCCATCGCTGGCCCGCGTCATCATCCGCCACGGACCCAGTCTAGAAAAGCACCACCAGAGAAGGAAGCGATTAGACATGTTCAAGAAACTCATGGCCTCCGGCGTCGCGCTGGCCGCACTCAGCGGCGCAGCACAGGCAGCCGACAAGACCCTCGTCATCTCCGTCTATGGTTTCGCCCAGGACGCCTTCAAGGAGATCGTCTACGATCCGTTCGAGGCCCAGTGCGGCTGTGAGCTGGTGGTCGAGACCGGCAACTCCGTGGAGCGTCTGGCAAAGCTGGAAGCCCGCAAGGACGATCCGGAAATCGACATGGCCGTCATGTCCACGCACGACGCGCTTTCGGCATCGCGCAAGGGCATCACCCAGTCCATCGACGTCAGCCGCCTGTCGAACTACGACAAGCTCTATGACATCGCCAAGGACCCGCTCGGCGACAATCTGGCTGTCGGCTACACCTTCTACGCCACCTCCATCGCCTACCGCGCCGACGAGGTGACGATTGAAAGCTGGGCCGACCTGTTCCAGGACAAGCTGAAGGGCCGCGTTGCGTTCCCGAATGTCAGCACCAATCAGGGCCCGCCCGCGCTCTACATGGTCGGCAAGGCCATCGGTGACGATTCCGCAGACCTGAAGGCCGCCATTGCCGAAGTCGCCAAGAACAAGGACGACATCGTCACCTTCTACGAGCGTTCCTCGCAGGTCGCACAGCTCATGCAGCAGGAAGAGATCCTGGCAGCACCCATTGGCCGTTTTGCCTGGGGCGCATACGCCAAGATGGGCTTCGACATGGCCTGGGCCACCCCGAAGGAAGGCCAGACCGGCGGCATGAACGTCATGATCCTGACCAAGGGCGCGAAGAACGAAGATCTCGCCTATGAGTTCATGGATTTCTGGCTCTCCACCGAGGTCCAGACCAAGCTTGCCGAGGCGCTGGTGGACAGCCCCGCCAATTCGGAAGTGAAGGTCTCCGAGGAGATCGCCGAAAACCTCACCTATGGCGCCGAGACCGTTGAGAGCCTTCAGCTGCTCGACCCGGCTGTCATCCTCGACAACCGCGAGACCTGGCTCTCGGAGTGGAATGCTCAGATCGGCCAGTAAGCCGATACGCTGATGCGATGGTCCGGGGGCGGGTGGAGGACCCGCCCCTGAACCCAACACAAGGTTCCAACACATGTTTCAGAATCGGATGGAAGGACTGGCGCTGGCGTTGCCTGCGGCGGTCTTCGCGGCGATCGTTTTTCTCGTTCCCGTGGGCATCCTGCTTTCCGAGGGCTTTCGCGCCGAGGGAAGCTGGACCCTGGCGTCCTATGCCAGCTTCTTTGAAAGCGACCTGAACCGCACCGTCTTCTGGCGCACGCTGAAGCTCGGCGCGATCGTGACTGCCGTGTCGGCGGTCATCGGCTATGCCACGGCCTATTCCATCGTCACGCTGCCGCCCACCGCGCGTGGCCGCATGATCGGCCTCGTCGTCATGCCGCTGATGATTTCGCCCGTCGCCCGCACCTATGCCTGGATCGTCATTCTGGGCCGCACCGGCTTCGTCAACGAAACCATTGTCTGGCTCGGTCTTTCCGACACGCCCATCCGGTTCCTGTTCACCGAGACGGCCGTCTTCATCGGTCTTCTGCAGCTCTTCCTGCCGCTCATGATCCTGTCGCTCATCAGTGCGCTGGAAAACATGCCCAAGGATGCCGTACCCGCAGCGCGCGTTCTGGGGGCAAACTGGCTGCAGGTCTTCGTCAAGGTCATCCTTCCGCTGACCAAGGAAGGGCTCGTCATCGGCGGCACGCTGGTCTTCACCGGCTCGCTCACGGCCTACATCACCCCCGCCATTCTCGGTGGCTCCAAGGTGCTGATGCTGGAAACGCTGCTCTATCAGCGCGTCACCGTCGCCAATGACTTCGCCTCGGCAAGCATCATCGCCATGATCCTCATGGTCATGAGCTTTTCCGCCAACCTGCTTCTGAAACGCCTGGCCACCGCGAGGAACAAGCGATGACCTCCCGCCTTCTGTCCTACGTCACGCTGACGCTCGTCCTCATCTTCCTGCTCGGGCCGTTCGTCATCATCGTCGCGGCGGCCCTTTCGGGCGGCGAAACGCTCGCCTTCCCGCCACAGGGCCTGTCGCTCAAATGGGTGATGAAAGTGTTCGAGGTGGAGAGTTTCAGGGCAAGCTTCGCGCTTTCCATGTTCCTCGCCATCTTTGGCACGCTCGCTGCACTCGTGCTTGGCGTGCCGGTGGCCTATGCCGCCTCGCGCTATCGTCTGCCTTTCGGCGAGACCATCCGCACCATCGTCTCCGCGCCGATCATCGTGCCGGGCATCATCGTCGGTCTGGCGCTGCTGCGCTATCTGGTGATCCCGCTTGATGTCAGCGTCGGCGTGGCGCTGTTCATCGCCCACACGGCGCTGATCCTGCCCTATGCGGTGCGCGTGGTTTCGGCCTCGCTCGACAATCTGCGCAGCGACATCGAGGAGGCTGCGGTCATCCTCGGCTCTTCGCGGGTCGCCACTTTCTTCCGGATCGTGCTGCCCAACATTCAGAGCGGCATTCTGGCGGCCTTCATTCTGGGCTTCGTCACCAGCTTCAATCAGGTGCCGGTGTCGCTCTTCCTTTCAGGACCGGGCGTGCGCACGCTGCCCATCGACATGATCTGGTACATGGAAATCACCTATGATCCGTCGGTGGCCGCTCTTGCCGCGCTGCTCGCCTTCCTCTCCATTTCCATCGTTTTCCTCGCGGAACGTTTCCTGGGGTTCTCCCGCTATGTCTGATGAAACCTATCTCGATCTGAGCAATCTGACGCTCGCCTACGGCAAGACCGTCGCGGTCGAAAGCCTCAACCTGTCCATCCGCAAGGGCGAGCTGATTGCACTGCTCGGCCCCTCCGGTTGCGGCAAGACCACCACCATGCGCGCCATCACCGGCCTTCTGCGTCCGGCGTCCGGCAAGATCACGCTGGATGGCGCGGACATCACCTATGTGCCGGCCAACAAGCGTCATGTCGGTCTGGTGTTCCAGTCCTACGCGCTGTTCCCGCACCTGACCGTGTTCGAGAACGTCGCCTTCGGCCTGCGCCTGAAAAAGCTTCCCACGGTGGAGATCAACCAGCGGGTCGAGGCCGGCCTCGCCATGGTCGGACTTTCCAAGTTCCACAGCCGCAAGCCGGCGGAACTCTCAGGCGGTCAGCAGCAGCGCGTTGCGCTTGCCCGCTCGCTGGTCATGGAGCCCAAGGTTCTGCTGCTCGATGAGCCGCTGTCCAACCTTGATGCGCGCCTGCGTCTGGAAATGCGCACCGAGCTGCAGCGCGTTCAGCGCGAGAGCGGCGTCACCATGGTCTTCGTCACGCATGACCAGAACGAGGCGCTGGCGCTGGCCGACCGCATCGTCGTCATGAAGGAAGGCGCAATCGAGCAGGTCGGTTCGCCCGAGGATGTCTACAACCGGCCGCAGTCCCGCTTCGTCGCGGACTTCGTCGGCTTCGAGAACATCTTCCCGGTGGAAGGCGACGGCATTCGCACCGAAGCCGGCGCGATGCAGCTTTCCGCAAAGCCCGCCGCCGGCGCATCCGGTCTTGCCTGGCGTCCCAACATGGTGACCCTCGGCGAGGGGCGCTTTGAGGGCGAGGTGCTTGGCGCTGCCTTTGCCGGCGGCTCGCGTGAATACCTTCTGAAGAGCCCGCTCGGCCCCATCAAGGCCGAGATGGATGCCGCCGCACCCGCTTTCGAGCCGGGCAGCCGGGTCGCCTTCGACCTGCCGCCGGAACGCGCTGCCGTTCTCGAACGCATGTAGAAAGGGAGTGTCCGCCTTGGTCTGGATCGACACGGATATGGGCTTCGACGACATTCTGGCGGTGATGATGGTCGCCGCCTCGTCGAAGCCGGTCGCTGGCGTCTCGCTGGTGTTCGGCAACGCGCCGATGGATGCGGTGCGCGCCAATGCCGCCGGAGCCGCATCGCTGCTTGGCTGGCGGTTCCCGATCCACACCGGCGCGGAACGGGCGATCCTGGGCGGGGTGGAAACCCCCGCCCATGTTCTCGGCCCCACCGGCATTCCGACCCGTGGGCGCAGCCTTCCTCAAGCCGAGGCGCTGCCGCGCACCGATGCGCTTGCGGCCCTGACTGCATGGCTTGAAGGGCTTGATGCGCCGGGCGAGATCCTGGCGCTCGGGCCGCTCACCAACATCGCGATCCTGTCGCTCGCCCGCCCGGATCTGCTTTCAAAGATTGAGAGCGTGACCTGGATGGGCGGCGGCGCAACGCGCGGCAATCACACGGCGTCCGCCGAGTTCAACGCCTTCGCTGATCCCGAGGCCGTCGCCATCGTTCTGGCAAGCGGCATTTCGCTGCGCGTCGCCGATCTCGACCTGTGCCGCCAGGTACTCGTCGGTCCCGAAGATGTCGATGTCGTGCGCGCCGCCGGCACGCCGCCTGGCGACGTTCTGGCCGATCTTCTTGGCGCTTATGTCGACATCGCGCTCACGCGCGGCCGTCCCGCCATGGCGCTTTACGATCCCACCGCCGCCGCCGCCTTCGTCGCGCCTGACGCCTTCGTCTTCGAAGAAGCGGAGGTGACAATGGAGCTTGCCGGCGCACACACGCGCGGCCGCACCATTGTCGACCAGCGCCCGCATGTGAAACCCAACGCCCTGTGGGGCATGCGCGCCGATGCCGCCCGCGTTCGCGCGCTGGCGCTCGACGCCCTCGTGGAGGCTGCCCGCTCATGACCGTCGAACCCCGCGATCTCGACAATGCCGCCCTGCGCGACCGCGCCGTTGCAGCCGCACGCGGCGATGCGCCGTTTGATCTTCTCATTCGCGGCGGCACGCTGCTCGATGCGGTGACCGGCGAACTGCGCCCCGCCGATATCGGCATTGTCGGCGCGCTCATCGCCAGCGTCCACGAACGGGGCGCGCGCGACGACGCCGCCGAGATTATCGAGGCGGAAGGGCTCACCATCACGCCCGGCCTGATCGACATGCACATGCATGTGGAAAGCTCCATGATCACGCCTGCCGCTTATGCAGAGGCCGTCCTGCCGCGCGGCGTCACCACCGTTCAGTGGGACCCGCACGAATTCGCCAATGTGCACGGGCTCGACGGCGTTTCATGGGCGCTGGAGGCGGCAGCCGGTCTGCCGCTGCGCATGATCGTGCTCGCGCCGTCCTGCGTTCCCGCAGCACCGGGTTTTGAAATGTCCGCCGCCGATTTCGGCGGAGCCGAGCTTGCCGACATGCTGGCGCGTCCTGGCATTGGCGGCGTTGCCGAGGTCATGAACATGCGCGGCGTCATCGACCGCACCGCGCCCATGCGCGATGTGGTGCAGGCCGGCCTTGAAAGCGGCAAGCCCGTCTTCGGCCACGCCCGCAGCCTCGCAGGCGCAGACCTCAACGCCTTCATGGCCGCCGGCGTCAGCTCCGATCACGAACTCGTCTCCGGCGATGATCTGATGGCCAAGCTGCGCGCCGGCCTCGCCATCGAGATGCGCGGCTCGCACGACCACCTCCTGCCGGAATTCGTCGAAGCGCTGAACGCGCTCGGGCGGCTGCCTTCCACGGTCACGCTGTGCACCGACGACGTGTTTCCCGACTCGCTTCTGAACGAAGGCGGGCTTGACGATGTGGTGCGCCGCCTGGTGCGCTACGGCATGCCGGCGAGCTGGGCCATTCAGGCCGCAACGCTCAATGCCGCGCACCGGCTCGCGCGCCCCGATCTCGGCCTTGTCGCCGCCGGTCGCCGCGCCGACATCGCGCTGTTTGACGATCTGGAGAATTTCCGCGCCGCCGCCGTCATCGCCAATGGCGTTGTGGTCGCGCGCGATGGCGCTTTGACCGCCCCGGTGAAGGCGCATTCCACCGCACCGCTCAAAGGCTCGATCAAATGCCCCGCCTTCACGCCGGATGATTTTCGCGTCCGGGCGGAAGGGGAGCGTGTCCGCGTCGCCACCATTCACCGGCCCCGCTTCACCGAGTGGGGCGAGGCCGAAACAACGGTGCGCGATGGCTTCGTCGTGCCGCCCGAGGGCGCGACGCTGATCAGCGTCATCCACCGTCATGGCCGCGCGCCGGCGATTCCCCGTGTGGGCTATCTCACCGGCTGGGGGGCGTGGCGTGGCGCGTTCTGCACCACGGTTTCCCATGACAGCCACAACGTCACGGTCTTCGGCGGCAATGAGGAAGATGTGGCGGCAGCGGCCAACTGGGTGATCGAGGCTGGCGGCGGCATGGCCGTTGCGCAGGGCGGTCGCATCGTCGCCTCTTTGGCGCTGCCCCTGTCGGGCCTCGTTTCCGATGAGCCGCTGGCCGATGTGGCGGCGGGCTTTGCGGCCCTGCGCTCCGCCATGGACGGCATTGTCGACTGGGAGCCGCCCTATCTGGTGTTCAAGGCCTGTTTCGGCGCGACGCTCGCCTGCAATGCCGGCCCACACCAGACCGATCTCGGCATTGCCGACAATGCCCGCCCCGCCGTTCTGGAAACGCCGGTTCTCGAGGTTCTGGGATAGGTTTTAGAAGTCGGCGCTCGCCCCTCATCCTCACCTTCTCCCCGTGAACGGGGAGAAGGGGGCATAGAAGCCGCATCTTGGTTTTTGAGCGAGAGAAAATCCGCGCTTTCCTTCTCTCCGCAGGCGGGGAGAAGGTGCCGGCAGGCGGATGAGGGGCGCGCGCCCCACATCAAAAATCAGGCCGCCAGTTCCTGCTCCACCAGCGTCGTCCAGAACTTCACGCCGGTGCCGATTGCCCCGTCATTGAAGTCATAAGCCGTGTTGTGGTGCAGCGCGCCATCCACGGCCGGTCCATTGCCGAGCCACACATAGGCCCCCGGCACGTCCTGCGAGAAGAAGGCGAAGTCGTCGCCCGCCGTCGAGGGCGGAAAGTCGGTGCGCACCTTGTCGCCGCACACGGCCTGCGCCGCCGCCAGCGCGCGCGCCGTCGCATCCGCATTGTTCACCACGGGCGGAATGCGGCGGATGAAGCGGTATTCCGCCTCGATGCCGAACATCGCAGCAACACCATTCGCAAGCCGGCCGATCTCTTCTTCCAGCTGGTCGCGCACACGCGGCGTGTAGGCGCGGGCGGTTCCTGCAATGTCGATGAAATCGGGGATCACGTTGAGCGCATTGGGATCGCCCGCCTGCACCGAGCAGGCGCTCACCACGGCTGGCTGCAACGGGTCCACCACGCGGCCGACAATCGTCTGCAGGCTTGCGAGAAAATGTCCGCCCGCCGTCACCGGGTCCTTGCCCAGATGCGGTTTTGCGCCATGGGTGCCGACGCCGCGAAAACGCACTTGCCAGCTGTCGGAGGAGGCAAGCTGCGGGCCGGCCACCACGGCCATCTCGTCGGTGTCGAGGCCGGGCATGTTGTGCAGGCCATAGACCGCATCGCAGGGAAACATCTCGAACAGGCCGTCTTCCACCATGCGCTTTGCGCCACCACGGCCTTCTTCCGCCGGCTGAAAGATGAAGTGCACCGTGCCGGAGAAATTGCGTGTCCGCGCCAGTTCGCGCGCCGCGCCCAGAAGCAGCGTCGTGTGTCCGTCATGCCCGCAGGCATGCATCTTGCCGGGCACGGTCGATTTGTAGGGGCGGTCGGCGGTTTCGGGCATGGCGAGCGCGTCCATGTCCGCGCGCAGGCCGATCGTGCGCGGCCCATTGCCCACCGTCAGCGTGCCCACCACGCCGGTGCCGCCAAGGCCGCGATGCACCTTCATGCCGGTCTCTGTCAGATGCTCGGCGACAATCTGGCTGGTCCGCTCTTCCTCGAAGCCCAGCTCGGGATGTGCGTGCAGATCGCGCCGCAATGCGACGAGAAAATCCATCTCCGCGCGAACATCCTCGTTAACAGCCATCAATACGCCCTTTCCATTTATGCGTCTGCCCGGATAAAAGGTGCCTTCCGCAACAAGGCGGCCGGCGTGGAGATATACGCTCTGTCCGGGAACAGAAATCCAGGTGAAAACAGCTCATTCTTAACGCGGGGCCTTTCGGCAGACAATGACGCATTCCGATTTCCAGATCGATCCCCAGGCATTCTGGCAGGAGCTCGAACCGGCAGGAACCTACGAGCGCGCCCCGCGCGGCGGCC
The DNA here is from genome assembly GCF_030068685.1 of Nitratireductor sp. GZWM139. Taxonomy (NCBI): domain Bacteria; kingdom Pseudomonadati; phylum Pseudomonadota; class Alphaproteobacteria; order Hyphomicrobiales; family Phyllobacteriaceae; genus Nitratireductor; species Nitratireductor sp. GZWM139. The sequence goes on from NZ_JAMQML010000003.1 coordinate 41,958, forward strand.
ATAAGGGGTTCTTCCCCGCAGAGCTGCCCGATGGGCGTCAGCTCGGACTCCCGATCCGCGTTCTTTCAGGCGGGGAGCGGGCGCTGGCTTCGCTGATCGTCAACCAGGCGAGCTTCTCCGTCTCCGACGCGCTGGCGAAGGCGCTCGCTGAAAAGGCGTCCGCCTTCAGACCGGATGTTGTCGTCGGTCTGCCCACTCTCGGTCTGACGCTCGCCTCGCAGGTCGCCCGCGCACTCGGTCACAGCCGCTATGTGCCGCTCAGCACGTCGCGCAAGTTCTGGTACGAGGAAGAGCGCTCGGTTCCGCTGCGCTCCGTCACCAGCCCCGATCAGCAGAAGCGCCTTTATGTGGACCCCCGCATGCTGCCCCTCATCGAAGGGCGCCGCGTGCTTCTGGTGGATGATGTCATCAGCACCGGCAGCTCCATTCTCGCCGGTCTGAAACTCCTCAAACTGTGCAATATCGAGCCCGTCGCCGTCGGTGCGGCCATGTTGCAGACGCGCCGCTGGCGCGAGGCGCTTTCGGCCGAGAGCGATGGCATCTGCGACCGCGTTGTCGGTGTGTTCGAAACGCCGGCCCTTGCGCCAACGCCCGAAGGCGGGTGGCTGCCGGAACAACCGGCTGCGACCGAATAGCGGGTTGATTTATTTCTGGACTGGTCGTTTGGTCCAGAAGCTTTTCGCGGCTGTCTTATTCTCGTAGCGTTGTCCGGGGCGTTATGAGCCTCGCCGCTATTTGCCGTTTTCCAGTTCCCGAAAGGAAGAAATTCATGTCCGCTTTGCCTGTCATCGGCGTCATCGCCTGCACCCGCGCGGTGGAGGGAGAGAATGCCCAGATCGTCAAGGAGCGTTACCTGAACGCCGTGCGGCAGCACGCGGACGCGCTGCCTCTCATCCTTCCCAGCAATCTCGATGCGGATGATGTTGCAGCACTCCTGCCCAGAATGGATGCCCTGCTTCTGACTGGCAGCAATTCCAACATCTCGCCCGCACGCTATCGCTCGCCCCATGCGCAGCGCGGCATGCTGGATGCTGCGCGTGACAGCGCAACCGCGCGTCTCATCGATGCAGCGGTAGAAGGCGGCACGCCGCTGTTCGGCATCTGCCGTGGCCTTCAGGAAATCAATGTCGCTTTTGGCGGCACGCTTGTCGACGAGCGTGATGCCGGCACGCCGGAGTTCTCGCACCATGCGCCTGATGGCGTCGATCTCGATGCCATGTTCGCCTATGGGCATGACGCCGAGGTGGTTCCGGGTGCGGCCTATGAGAAGGCGCTCGCCGTCTCCGGTCCCCTGAAGATCAACAGCGTTCACTATCAGCGCATTGGTGAGCTGGGCGAGGGGCTTTCCGCCGCCGTTCGTTCACATGACGGTGTTGTCGAGGCTGTCGCAGCCGCCGGGACAAAGGCTCCGGTCTTCGCCGTGCAGTGGCATCCCGAGTGGGAAGCGGAAAAACGGCCGCATGATCTGGCGTTTTGGCGTTACGTCGGAGAGGCGGCGCGTCGTGCGGCGGGATTGTCACAGGCGTAAGCGCGCTCTGATCTGACTGGCGATAAAATTTCTTTATAGGCAGAATTCCGCATTGCGATTGGACATGCACCCGGCCTTGCCTTGAAATATGGGCGTAACAAACGGGTTTAGGTTCATGACTGACAAGAATATCTATCTGAAATTCGTCGAGGCAGACGTAAAGGGTATCATTTCTCTTTATTGGGATACCGCGCCCAAGACCTGCGAAGCGATCTGGGGTGCACTGGAGAAGCCGATTCAGGTTCCTGCCAGCCATGCCATCTTCTCCGGCCCGGAAATCATGATGGGTCTGCCGGAAGAGGCCCGCAACTTCGATCCGACCAGCCTGCCGCCGGAAAACCAGACGGTTCTCCCGGAGCCTGGTGATATGCTTTGGTTCTATCAGCCGAAGAACTTCTTCAAGATCGATCCGGACGAGTTCTGGGAGATCGGCATGTTCTACGGTGTTGGTGGCCGCACGTTCGGCCCGACCGGCTGGATCCCGTGCACCTACTTCGGCAACATGTCCGAAGGGCTCGACGCAATCGCCGAGCAGTGCCGCCTGATCCGCAAGGAAGGCCTGAAGACGGTCGAGATCGGCCGCATCGTTTGATGATCCGGCAGCCGGCCCTTCTCGGGGCCGGCTGCCCAATTTCCAGAAGATCAAACATAAAGACAGCAAGGGAACAGCCATGAAGACGATTTCCAAGATCACGGTCGCCGGCGTTGGCGCTCTGATGGCAGGCACGGCGCTTGCCCAGGCCGAAACGCTCACGATCAACTCCTTCGGCGGTGCTTACGAAGAAGCGCATCGTGAATGCATTCTCACCCCGTTCGAGAAAAAGACCGGCGCTCAGGTGCGCGTGGTGACGGCCTATTCCGCCGACGCTTTCGCCCAGCTTCGCGCGCAGAAGAACGCTCCGCAGTTCGATGTCATCCACTTCTCCGGTGGTCAGGAAATCGTGGCTGCCGAAGAAGGCCTCCTGTCGCCCATCGACGAAGCCAAGCTGACCAACGCCGCCGATGTCTATGACTTCGCGCGCGCCAACCTCGCCAAGGGTGAAGGTCCGGCCTACTCGCTTGCTGCGATCGGCCTTCTCTACAACGACGAAGCTGCCGATCCCAAGCCGACCGCCTGGAAGGATCTTTCCAACGAGGCCTATGCCGACCACATCGTCCTGACCGACATTTCCAACGGTTACGGCATGCTCGGCTTCCTCATGATCAACCAGGTCAATGGTGGCGATCTCGACAACATCCAGCCGGGTCTCGATGCAGTCACCAAGCTGCTCGAAAATGGCGCAATCGTTGTTTCCACCTCGCCGGAAATCCAGCAGGAGTTCGCCCAGAACGACGCCTGGATCGCGGCCTACGCTTCCGATTATGCCTACACGCTGCGCAAGGCCGGTCTGCCGACCGCCTTCACCCAGGGTGCAGAAGGCACGCCGGCAAGCTTCATCACGGCAAACCTTGTGGCAGGCCGTCCGAACCAGGATCTCGCCGTCCAGCTGATCGACATGTCGATCTCGCCTGAGGCGCAGGCCTGCTTCGCAGAGAAGCTGCGCTACTCGCCGACCAACGCGAAGACCGAGCTTGCCGGTGAAGTCGCCGCCGACGTCGCCTATGGCGAAGAAGGTGTGAAGGGCCTCATCCGTTTTGACCCGGTCAAGATCGAGGCCAACCGTTCGGCCTGGGTCGATGCCTGGAACCGCACCATCGCCCGTTAAGGCGCCCGCTAAGGCGCCCGCCAAGGCGAAACCTTGAATTGCGGCGTCGCATCCCCTTGCGGCGCCGCGCCTTGCGCCTGCACATTCGCGCGGCCAAACCCGCTGGGCCTTCACCGGTCCAATGCAAGCTGAAACAAGGACGACCATGACAGACCGCGCGGAAAACTCGCTTCTGATCCTGCCGGGCCTCTTGCTCCTGGTGCTCGCCTTCTTCGTGCCGATTGCACAGATGCTGATGCTGTCTGTCTCGGGCGAGAACGGGCTGACCCTGGCCCATTTCACCCGCTTCCTGAGCGACCCCTATTATCTCAATGTGCTGTGGCGCACCGTGCGCCTGTCGGCGATCATCACGCTCATCTGCGCGCTGATCGGTTTCCCGATGGCCTATATCATGGCGCATGTCAGCCCGAAGCTGCGGCTCTGGCTGGTCATCATGGTGATCCTGCCGCTGATGACCTCCGTGGTCGTGCGTACCTTCGGCTGGATGGTGCTTCTGAGCCGCAGCGGCCTCGTGCCCGAGGTCCTGCGTGACCTTGGCCTAGTCGGCCGCAATTTCAGCCTGATGCAGACCGAGACCGCCATCGTCATCGGCATGGTGCAGGTGCTTCTGCCCTTCATGACCCTGTCGATCCTCGGCGTCATCACCCGCATCGACAGCCGGCTCGAAGAGGCGGCGCGCACCATGGGCTGTTCCTTCCTGAAGACCCTGCGCACGGTCGTCCTGCCGCTTTCGGTGCCGGGCATCGTCGCCGGTTCGCTTCTGGTTTTCACGCTTTCGGCAAGCTCGTTCGTCACGCCGAACCTTCTGGGCGGCGCCCGCATTCAGGTTCTGGCCGCGTCCATCTACCGTTCGGTCACGCAGACGCTCGACTGGCCCTTCGCCGCAGCCCAGGCTGTCATCCTGTTCCTCGGCATCATCGTTCTCCTGATGCCCTATGCCAGACTTTCGGGGCGCTCCAATGGTTAGAGCCGTTTCCACTCCGCTGCGCATCGGCGCTGTCGCCTTCGTCGTCCTGACGGGCATCTTCCTTCTCGCCCCGCTGGTCGTGATCGTTGGTGTGTCCGTTTCGGAAAGCCAGTTCATCTCGTTCCCGCCAACGGGCTTCTCGCTGCGCTGGTACGAGGCGGTCCTGTCGTCCGACGCCTATCTCAATGCGGCCTGGATCAGCATCCAGGTGGCGCTTCTGGTCACCGTCACCTCCTGTCTCGTGGGCGGTGCGGCGGCCATCGCGCTCCACCGGCGCAAGCTGCCCTTCTCGGGCCTGCTTTCGACGCTGTTTCTGTCGCCGCTGGTTCTGCCCACCATCATCTACGCCATCGGCATGCTGATGCTGTGGAGCGCGATCTTCGGGCCGGTGTCGGTGCTCACCCTGTGGGTCAGCCACACGATCATCACCACGCCCTATGTCATCCGCACCACGCTGGCGGTTCTGTCGGAATCCAATCCCTTCCTCGAGGAAGCGGCGCAGACCATGGGTGCGAGCCGTTTCCAGCGGCTTCGGCTGGTGGTTCTTCCGCAGTGCCTTCCCGGCCTTGCGGCAGGCACCTTCTTCGCCTTCAACATCTCCTTCGATGAGGCCGTTCTGGCGCTGTTCCTGCGCAAGCCCGGCATGACCACGCTGCCCGTGCAGATCTACGGCCAGCTCGAATTCAGCCCCGACCCGTCGGTGGCTGCCGTTTCCTCCATCATGATCGGCCTGACCGTCCTTCTGATCTTCGTGATCGACCGGATGCTTGGCCTGCACCGTTTCGCGAGCACCTGATCCATGGCTGAAGTCCGTCTCAACGCCATCAAGAAATCCTTCGGCCCCGTCGAGGTTCTTCACGGCATCTCCATCGATATCGCATCCGGCGAGTTCGTCAGCCTTCTGGGCTCCTCCGGCTGCGGCAAGACCACGCTTCTGCGCATCGTTGCGGGTCTCGAAAGCGTCACTTCCGGCACTGTCGAGATCGGCGGGCGCGACGTCACCGACCTGCCGCCCGAGAAGCGCGACATCGCGATGATGTTCCAGTCCTACGCGCTTCTGCCGCATCTGAGCGTTGCCGAGAATGTCCGCTTCCCGCTGCGCATGCGCCGCATCGGCACGCTTGACGAGCAGCGCGACAAGGTGCGTGATGCGCTGGAGACCGTGCAGCTCGGCCATCTGGCCGACCGCCGGCCCAACCAGCTCTCCGGTGGCCAGCAGCAGCGCGTGGCGCTCGCCCGCGCCATCGTTTCGCGTCCGCAGATCCTGCTTCTCGACGAGCCGCTGTCCAATCTCGACGCGCGGCTTCGCGAAGACATGCAGGTCGAGCTCATCGAGATCCACAAGCGTCTCGGCCTCACCACCCTGTTCGTCACGCACGATCAGGAAGAGGCGCTCAGCCTCTCGGACCGCATCATTCTTCTGAACAAGGGCAAGATCGAGCAGGAGGGGGCTCCCCGCGAGATCTACGCCCAACCCGCCACCGGCTACGCTTCGAGCTTCCTTGGTGCGGCCAACCTCGTGTCGGCCAACATTACCGAAGAAGCTGGCGGGCCGGTGGCAACACTTGCCGACGGGCAGAACCTGCCGGTCGGCAAGGACGAAACGCGCCGAGGTCCGGCCGTCGTCGCACTGCGTCAGGAAGATGTGGCCATCAAGCCGAAGGGCGAGGGCGTCATCGAGGGCAAGGTGCGCACCCGCGTCTATCTTGGCGCGCGCAATCGCTACGTGATCCAGATCGGCAAGGAAGAAATCCGCGTTCTGGCCCCGCACGATCTCGATTTCGAGCGCGGCGAGACGGTTGGCCTCGCGATCGATCCGGCGCGCCTGCGCGTTCTGTCCGAAGGGGAATAGCGGCTTCGGCCGCGTTCTGCCGGACGCATTCACATACAGTTTTGAAAACCGATCGCCCTTGAGCGAATGGAGACACGCATGAGCAGCCTTGAAACACGTCTTTTCATCGATGGTGAGTTCGTCGCCGGTGAGGGCGCGGAGGAAACCGCATTCGATCCCGCACGCGGGACCGAGCTCGCCCGTGTCGCCTCGGCCAGCGCAGGCCAGATCGACACCGCCGTGCAGTCCGCCTACCGCGCGTTCCAGCGCTGGCGCCGCACGACGCCGAAGGAACGCAGCCGCATGCTGTGGGCCGTCGCCGACAAGATCGAGGAAAACGCAGCCCGTCTCGCCGAGGTTGAATCGCTGAACGCCGGCAAGCCGCGCCGCTTCGTCGAGGCCGGTGAACTCGCCAATGTGGCCGACGTGTTCCGCTTCTACGCGACCGCTGTGCGCAACATGCCGGGCGTCGCCGCAGACGGCTATCGCGCCCACACCATGACAAGCATGCTGCGCCGTGATCCGCTTGGCGTCATCGCGTCCATCGCGCCGTGGAACTATCCGCTGCTCATGGCCGCATGGAAGCTTGCCCCGGCCATCGGCGCGGGCAACACCGTGGTCATCAAGCCATCGGAAAACACGCCGCTCAGCCTTCTGCGTCTGGCCGCGATCCTCAACGAGGTTCTGCCCGCCGGCGTCGTCAATGTCATCTGCGGCAACGGCCCGGATGTCGGCCAGCCGCTCATCACCCATCCGCTCGTGCGCATGATCTCGCTGACCGGCGATGTGCGCACCGGTCGCGCCATCCTCAAGGCGGCTGCCGGCGAGCAGATCAAGCGCACCCATCTCGAGCTAGGCGGCAAGGCCCCGGTCATTGTGATGAAGGACGCCGATCTCGACAGCGTTGTCGACACGATGCGCGAGGCCAGCTTCTACAATGCCGGTCAGGACTGCACCGCAGCCTGCCGCGTCTTCGCTGACAAGGCGATTGCCGATGAACTGACGGACAAGCTGTCCGCCATGATCGGCAGCCTCGTTTACGGCGCGCCGGAGCGTGAGGATGTGGAGTTCGGCCCGTTGATCAGCGCCGCCCAGCAGGAGCGCGTTGCCGGCTTCGTCGAGCGCGCCCGCGCATCGGGTGCGGACATCGTCGCTGGCGGCAACAAGCCGGACGGCGCAGGCTTCTTCCACGAGCCGACGCTTGTGCGTGCGCCCATCGGCGCCGAGATCGTGCAGAAAGAGGTGTTCGGCCCCGTCGTCACGCTCACCGAGTTTGATGAACCGGACACGGCGCTGAGCTGGGCGAACGCTTCGGAATACGGCCTTGCCTCGTCGGTCTGGTCGCGTGACACCGGCGCCGCGCTGCGTCTTGCCAACGATCTCGAATACGGCGTCACCTGGGTCAACACCCATGGCGTCTTCGCCACCGAGATGCCGCATGGCGGCATGAAGAACTCCGGCTATGGCTCGGATCTCTCCATGCAGTCACTGCTGGAATACACGCAGGCCCGCCACATCATGGTGGCCTGAGCCGCAACGGCACGGATATGAAAAAGCCCGGCAGCGATGCCGGGCTTTTTTGTTTCCTGCCGGGATCAGTCGATCCAGGCCATGTCCGGTTCCACACTGGCGCAGAACCGCGCGGCGCTGATGCGCGCCTGGCTGATGACCTTGCGGATGAAGTCCTGATGGGTCGAGGCCTGATAGCTGGCCACGATGTGCATGGGAGGAAAGCGCTTCGACACCTGCACCTGATGCAGGAGCCCCATGCTCAACTCGCGCCTGATGGTCACGGCGGGGATCGCGCCCACGCCGAACCCGTCAATGATCAGGTTGATGATCGCATAGAGCGAGTTGCAGGTGGTCAGCTTGGAGGCCAGTGCCTGCTCGTCGTGAAAATAGGGTGCGATCATCTGGTAGGGCGGCGAATTCTTCGGAAAGCTGATGATCGGCAGGCTCGCCAGCTCCGCCACGCTATAGGTCCTGTTCGGGTCGATCAGCTTGGGCGAACCCGCCCACACCATCTGCAGCACGCAGGAAGTGAAGCTTCGGAAACCGTCATCCAGCACCGGGTGCAGCGAGAAGATCACGTCAAACTCGCCCTTGGTCATGCCCTGAACGAGATGTTTCGTGCCGTCGACCGTCAGTTCGATCTTCAGGTTCGGAAAGCTCCGGTGCAGCGAGTCGATCAGATGCGGCATCCAGGTGGATGACACGGAATCGATTGCCCCGATCCGCAGCGGCTCCAGCGCCGGCACGGCGTCGCCTTGAAGCGTGCCCCGCAACTGGTCGATATCGCCAAGGATCGCCTCAAAACTCTGGAGCACGCGCTCGCCATCGGCGGTCAGCGCAAAGCTGCCATCGCCGCGGTTGATCAGCCGGCTTTCCAGTTCGGCCTCAATGGCCGCAAGCCGGCTCGAAATCGCCGGCTGTGTCGTGTTCAGCTCTTCCGCCGTGCGGCCGAAATGCCGGTTGCGGGCGAGCGCTACGAATGTCTTGATATCGAGAATGCGCATGAGGCCATTCTATAAACGGCTTCAGCCGGTGACGCATCCGCAATTGCAGTCGCTTCCCGTGCGGCCTCTTGTCATCGTCGCCGTCCCGCGTCATCATGCTGCAATGCAACATGGCCGGTTCAGCCCATGACTGTGAGAGAAGCAGCGCGCCAGCCCCGGGCGGCCGCGCCCGCCAGACTGCGAAACGGTCTGCGCCAGCTTCTCGCCTCCATCTATCCGGATCACGATCCCGTCGAACTGGCAGCCAGCGCCGAAAGGGCTTTCTTCGGCGCGGCCAGTGCGCCGCGCAGGCGCGGCCGTCTTCCCGCAAACGCACTGTGGAGCGAGAAGGACAACTACGTCATCACCTATGGCAACACGCTCGTCGATGGCGAGCACAAGCCGCTCGATCTGCTCCACGATTTCTCCGACCGTTATCTGGCGGGCGTCTTCACCGGCATTCACATCCTGCCCTTCTTCCCTTTCACCTCCGACGATGGATTTGCCGTCACGGATTATCGTCAGGTGAACAGCCAGCTGGGCGACTGGGCGGACATCGCCCGCATCGCCGGGCATTTCCGCCTCATGTCCGATCTGGTGATGAACCACTGTTCGAGCCAGGCCCGCATGTTTTCCGATTTTCTTCAGGGCCACGAGCCGTGGAACGGCTTTTTCAAGGAAGCAAGCCCCGACGACGACCTGAGCGCTGTGGTGCGGCCGCGCACGCATCCGCTGCTGCGTGAATTCAGGACCGAAAGCGGCAGCCGTTATGTCTGGTGCACGTTCAGTCACGATCAGGTGGATTTCGACTTTGCCAATCCGCGTGTCCTGCTGGAGTTTCTCGACATCATGCGCGGGCATATCGAGCATGGCGTGCGCACCATCCGCCTCGATGCGGTGGCCTTTCTCTGGAAGGAGGTCGGCACGCCCTGCATCCATCTGCGCCAGACGCACGAGATCATCCGGCTGATCCGTCTCCTGTGCGATTACCGCGAAGAGCCGATCGTTCTCATCACCGAGACCAACGTCCCGAATGTCGAGAATCTCAGCTATTTCGGCAATCGCAACGAAGCGCACATGATCTACAATTTCGCGCTGCCGCCGCTTCTTTTGCATGCGCTTCTGGGCGGCACGTCGAAATATCTGAACGCCTGGCAGATGGCCATGCCACCGGCCCAGCTCGGCTGCACCTATTTCAATTTCTCCGCCTCGCATGACGGCATCGGCCTGCGCCCGGCAGAGGGGCTGATCCCGCAAGACGAGATCGCACGGGTCATCGAAACGGTGCAGGGCTTTGGCGGTCGCGTATCCTATTACGCAAGGCCGGATGGCGAGCGCCCCTACGAATTGAACGTGGCGCTGTTCGACGCGTTTGCCGGCACACATCAGGGCGTCGACGATCACCAGCTCGAGCGCTTCTTATGCAGCCAGGCGATTGTTATGGGGCTTGAGGGCGTTCCAGCCTTCTACATTCATGCGCTGCTCGCCACCCGCAACGATTATGACGGGGTCGAGAAGCTTGGTTACAACCGTGCGATCAACCGCAGACGACTCGACTATGCCGCGTTACGGGAGCAGTTGGACGATCCGCAGACCTTACCGGCGCGTGTCCTTTCGCGCCTCAGGGCCATGGTGCGTGTGCGCTCCGCGCAGCCGGCCTTCCATCCCAACGCCACCCAGTTCACCCTCCAGCTCGGCGACGCCTTCTTCGGCTTCTGGCGGCAGAGCCTCGACCGCTCGCAGAGTATTTTTGCCATTTCCAATCTCACCAATGAGGAGCGCAGCGTGCCGTCCATGGCGTTGAACCTGATCGAGGGTGATGACTGGCACGATCTCCTGACCGGCGATCCGGTGGCGCAGCTTGCCGGCGATATCGCCTTTGCCCCCTACCAGACGCGCTGGATCTCCAACCGGCGGCAGGTCTCATGAGCGCCCGGCGGTCCTTCATCGTCTTCAGCGATCTGGACGGAACGCTGCTCGACCACGAGACCTATGATTTCGATGCAGCCCGCCCGGCGCTTGCGCGGTTGCGGGCCGAAGGGCACCGCCTCATCCTTGCATCCAGCAAGACCGCAGCCGAGGTCGCGCCGATCCGGCAGGCGGCCGGCTTTTCCGACTGTCCTGCAATCGTGGAAAACGGTGCTGGCATTCTGCCGCCGGAGCACGAGGCTGGTGACGAACCCGTGGCGTCCGGACATCAACGCCTCATGCGCACGCTGGATGCGCTTCCATCAGAATTGCGCCGGCATTTCACCGGCTTTTCCGACTGGAGCGCAGAAGAGGTTGCGGCCCGCACCGGCCTGAGTATGGAGGCTGCCGCGCGCGCGAAACAGCGCGCTTTTTCGGAACCCGGTCTCTGGAACGGCACGGAAGAGGGCTACGCAGATTTCTGTGCCGCGTTGAAGGAGAACGGCGTCACCGTTCAAAAGGGCGGGCGCTTTGCCACGCTCTCCTTCGGCGGAACGAAGGGCGCGCGGGTGGACGAACTTGTTGCCCGCTACCGCACGGAAGACGAAGCTCTGGTCAGCGTAGCGCTGGGCGATGCGCCCAATGATGTCGCCATGCTGCAGAGCGTCGATATCGGGATTGTCATACCCAATCCGGCCCATGCCGGTCTCGCCCCGTTCGCACCGGTAGAGGGTGGGGTGATACGATGGGCAAGGCTTCCCGGACCTGAAGGCTGGAACGAGGAAATCCTCGCACTGTTGAACGCACCGGTATAGGGAGGAGCGCCATGTCGGATTTCCAGCAGAGCGGCAGCGTGGCCACGCTGCACAATCTCGGCACGACCACGCCGGAAGAGATGGAACGCCAGCTCAGGCTTTTCGCCGAACGGCGAAGGATCACACTCATCCTGCCGTCGCTCTTCTCCGAGCTTGAAGCGCCGGCGCTGGGGCGGATCGTCGATGAACTCTGTGAGGTTGATTACATCAATCACATCGTCATCGGCCTCGACCGCGCCAGTGAAGAGCAGTTCCATTTCGCGCAGGAATATTTCGCCCGGCTGCCGCAGCGCCATTCGATCCTCTGGAATGACGGGCCGCGTCTGAAGGCGGTCCAGAAGCGTCTGTCCTCATTGGGGCTTGCGCCCGAGGAGCCTGGAAAGGGGCGCAATGTCTGGTACTGCATGGGCTATACGCTCGCCTGCCAGGACAGCGATGTGGTGGCCCTGCATGATTGCGACATCATCACCTACACGCGCGAAATGCTGATGCGGCTGGTCTATCCGCTGGCCAATCCGACCTTCCCCTATCAGTTCTGCAAGGGCTATTATCCGCGCGTTGCGGACGGAAAGCTCAATGGCCGCGTGAGCCGGCTCCTCATTGCGCCGCTGCTGCTCGCCCTTCAGCGCACCTTCGGGCACAGCGACTATGTCGAATACCTGCAGGCGTTCCGCTACCCGCTGGCCGGTGAATTCGCCATGCGCACCTCCATTCTGCCGGATATCCGCATCCCCTCCGACTGGGGGCTGGAGATCGGTGTCCTGTCCGAGGCATGGCGCAATCTCGGCCGCCATGCGGTCTGTCAGGTGGATATATGCGACCGTTACGACCACAAGCATCAGCCGCTTTCGGCACAGGATGCCGCACGCGGTCTCTCGCGCATGTCCATCGACATTTCCAAGGCGATCTTCCGCAAGCTCGCCACCGATGGCGTCGTCTTCAGCCAGGAGCATTTCCGCACCCTGAAAGCCACCTATTACCGCCTCGCGCTCGACCTGATCGAGCGCTACTACAACGACGCGGTGATGAACGGGCTCCATGTGGACCGTCACAGGGAGGAAAAGGCTGTGGAGCTTTTTGCCGCGAACATCGTCGAGGCGGGCCATACCTTTCTCGAACATCCCATGGAGACGCCCTTCATCCCCAACTGGAGCCGCGTCCAGTCGGCGGACCCGGATGTCTTGAGGACGCTGCGTGAGGGTGTCGAGGCGGATAATGCGTGAGCCGCCATTGAAAGCGTTACAGGCCGTCATCACATTTGAATCAGAGCTGTAAACTCCGGGTGTTCAGGGCGTAGCGCACACTTGAACAAGCCGGCGCACTCTGATTCCTTCAGGCGGACGCGCGGGCGGAGCGATTCGCTGTCGCCGCTTGCCCCCAGGAAGGACCAAGGCCCAATGACGGACGAGAAGAAGCCCGAAATTTCTGAAATGCGCCCCAAGATCACCATCATCGGTGTCGGCGGCGGTGGCGGCAATGCCGTCAACAACATGATCGCGCACAATCTGCAGGGCGTGGACTTCATCGGCGCCAACACCGATGCGCAGGCGCTGACCATGTCCAAGGCCGAACGGCTGATCCAGCTGGGCGCGAATTCGACCGAGGGTCTCGGCGCGGGCTCGCTGCCGGAGATCGGTCAGGCCGCTGCCGAAGAAACCATCGACGAGATCATGGATCATCTGTCGGGCACCCATATGTGCTTCGTCACCGCCGGCATGGGCGGCGGCACCGGCACGGGTGCAGCGCCGGTCATCGCCGCTGCCGCGCGCAATGCCGGCATCCTGACCGTGGCTGTCGTCACGAAGCCGTTCACCTTCGAGGGCAATCGCCGCATGGCCATTGCCGAGCAGGGTATCGAACTTCTGCGTCAGGCCGCCGATACGGTCATCGTCATTCCCAACCAGAACCTGTTCCGCATTGCCGACGCCAAGACCACGTTTGCCGAGGCGTTCGAGCTGGCCGACAAGGTTCTCTATTCGGGCGTGCGCTGCATCACGGATCTGATCGTCAAGGAAGGCCTGATCAACCTCGACTTCGCCGACGTCCGCTCCGTCATGCGTGACATGGGCCGCGCGATGATGGGCACGGGCGAGGCAACGGGCGACGCACGCGCGATGAAGGCTGCCGAAGCCGCCATCGCCAACCCGCTTCTGGACGAGGCCAACATGAAGGGCGCCCGCGGCGTTCTGGTCTCGATCTCCGGCGGCCGCGACATGACGCTGTTCGAGGTCGACGAAGCCGCGACCCGCATCCGCGAAGAGGTCGGCGACGACGCCGAAATCATCGTCGGCGCGATCTTTGACGACAAGCTGGAAGGCACGTTCCGTGTTTCGGTGGTTGCCGCCGGGCTTGCCAGTCAGGCCGAACAGGATGCCGCCAATGGCGGCCAGCCGGGTGACTTCCGGGCGCAGGCGATCCACTGATTTTGACGGGCGGCCCACTGGCCGCCCGAATTCTTTCATTCGGTGATTTTTTCGGAAATTTTGCCCGGAATGACGAAATTTGGGGCGAAATTTCCGGAATTTCAGGCTGCCTTTGCAGTCTCTGCGCGCGCTGATGCGGCGTCTGGACGCTTTTGCGAAAACACCAGAAGATTGGTGCGCATCGGCGGCGGCATGATGGCCTGAAAGAAGGCGACCGCAGCAAAGCCGATCGCGGTGTTGCCGTGGTAGCGCGGCGTGCCATTGGCCGTGTAGCCGTGATGCGTCCACTTCTCCTCGCCGAAGGCGCGACGGACACTGCCCATCGTGTTCATGCGGTAGAAGGTGGGGAACACGTCCTCATGCGGCCGCTCCGGCCAGACAAGGCGCATCAGCCGGTCTTTCACGCTGTCGGGGATGATGCGGTTCGAGATGCCCACATAGCCATAGCTGTTTGGCGTCAGGGCGCAGAACCAGCCGCCGGGCTTTAAAACCCGGTGGATCTCGTCGGCGAATTCCTGCGGATGCTCGACATGCTCGATCACCCATTCGCACACGATGATGTCGACACTCGAATCCGCCAGCGGCAGCCTGCCGCCCGGCTCGATCACATGCGCCTCGTCCAGATGCGGGTGTTCCATGACCACCGGATCGACGTCGAGGCCGATCACGTGCTTCACCTTGCCCTGGAAATTGCAGAAATCTTTGCGGAAGGGAGAGGTGCCTTCATCGAAGCGCGAACCGCGTCCCGCACCGAGGTCGACCAGCACCATGTCCGGGCGGACAAGGGCGTTGATGCGCGTGTAGAAAGCGATGTCTTCGTCATCGCGCGTAAATCCCCCGGCCGCCGTTTCAGGCCGCCATCGGTCAGTCACCGTCATCATCTTTCCCTTGCGCAAATGCCTTTTGCCGGTCGCAACCGGCGCGTGCACCGTATGCAAGCAAATCGCTATATTTCGTTAATCCGGGGCTGATACCCACTGGTATGCCGTGGGCGCTGATGCGCGCTCGGAAGGATCGGAGAGGGGAGCGCCGCCATGGTGGGCAGAACAATGCGGTTCAGGGGCTTTCTTGCGGCTGCCGGCCTTCTGGCCTGTTTCGCGGGACCGCTTGAGGCGGCGACGTTTGCGCCTGCCCGTGGCGTCAACCTCGACATCTGGGACACATGGCCCGATGAAGCGGAGTGGACGCGGGACGACGTGCTCCTGCCTTATCCCGAATGGCGTCGCAAGATCGACGCCGAAGATCTGGCGCTTCTGAAGGAGACGGGTTTCGACTTCGTGCGCATGCCGGTCGATCCGATCCCGTTCCTGTCGTCGAAATCGGCTGGCTTCCGCGACAGGCTGTTTGCTTCCGTTCTCGAAGGCGCGCGCGCAATCAATGCGGCGGGCCTCAAGGTCATCGTCGATCTGCATCCCATTCCGCGCGGCGCGGACCGCTTTGCCGGCGTTGAGGAAATTCTGCGCGACGAGGCCCTGTTCGAGCGCTATCTGGACCTGGTGCGCGAGATGGGGCGGACACTCGCCGCAGAAGATCCGGCCATGGTCGCGTTCGAGCTTCTGAACGAGCCGGTGACGGGCTGCGAGGGCGCGGAAGGCGCTGCCTGGGACGAGCAACTGGGCAGGCTCTTTGCCGCTGCGCGCTCGTCGGCTCCACGCACGACGCTGATACTGTCCGGCGCATGCTGGGGAACGGCGGAAGGGCTTGCCGCGCTCAACCCGAACACCATTCCCGACGACAACATTCTCTGGGGCTTTCACTCCTATGCGCCGTTTGTCCTGACCTCGCAGGGGGCGCTGTGGGCCGGCGATTTCATCCGCTATGTGACGCGCGTTCCCTATCCTCCGCATGCGCACCCGGAAGCACTGGCCGAAGCCATTGAGAAGGCGCGCGAACGCATTCGCAACGACGCGCCATTCCTGCGCCGCGCCGGCATGCTGGCCTATCTGGACGAGCTGATCGCCGGTGTCGACACGAAGGAGGAACTGGAAGCCGAAATGGCGGCCCCCTTCAACATCGTTGCCGACTGGGCGGCGAAGTATGGCGTCGATCCTGCGAACATCATTCTCGGTGAGTTCGGGATGATCCGTCAGGAATATCAGAACCCGGATGTAATGCCCGCCGAATGGAGAGCGGCCTATATGCGTGACATGATCGCGCAGGCCGAGGAGCGTGGCTTTTCCTGGTCTATCTGGGGCTATGGCGGAGCCTTTGGAATTGTTGAAGAATTCGGCGGACATCGGGCAGAAGATGATGTGCTGCGCATGGTCGAGGAGCTGAAGAACTAGACTGGCGTCCTCTGGAAAACTTAGGCGGGTAATTGTAAGCCGTCTCAAATTGAGGCGCTCCCATGACAAAAATCGCATTCATCGGCACCGGTTTTGTTGCCGATTACTATATGACCACGCTGGCCAACCACCCCGGGCTTGAACTTGCCGGTGTGTGGGACCGCAAGGCTGAGCGGCTGGAGCGCTTTTGCGCCTTTCATGGTGTGCGCGCCTATGAGGATCAGCCCGCACTTCTGAGCGATCCTGATGTTGCGATTGTCGTCAATCTGACGAGCACGGAAAGCCATTATGAGATCAACCGCGCCTGCCTTGAAGCGGGAAAGCATGTGTATTGCGAGAAGCCGCTGGCGATGTCGCTGGATGAGGCCATGGAGCTTGCAGCGCTGGCCGAAAAGCGCGGCCTCATTCTCTGCACTGCGCCCGCCAACGGATTGAGCTCGGCCTACCGGACATTCTCGCAGATCCTGGCGCGCGGTGACATCGGCGCGCCCCGGCTGGTCTATGCCGAGATGGAAGACGGTCCCGTGTTTCGCGCCGACTGGCGAAGCTGGCGCAGCCGCTCTGGCGCGCGCTGGCCGGGCGCCGAGGAGTTCAAGGTCGGGTGCACGCTGGAGCATGCCGGCTATGCCATGAGCTGGCTGGTCGGTCTGTTCGGCCCCGTTGTGCATATGTCGGCGTCATCCGCCCTCTGCTTTGCCGAAAAGGGGCCGGAGCTTGAAGGCGAGGCGCTGGCCCCGGATTTCTCCGTGGGCATCATGACCTTCGAGAGCGGGGTCAAGGCACGGATCACCTGTGGGCTGGCAGCACCGCGCGACCGCTCGCTCACCGTGCTTGGCGACCGTGGAAGCATGATCCTGCGCGACCTGTGGGACGACAATTCCGCAATCCATCTTTCAGCGCCGGGGCGTGAGCGCAGCCTTTTGCAGAAGGTTCTCGACGGGATCGAAAACCGCATCGGGCGCACCCTGCCTTTGCGCATCACGCCCGGCCGGCGCGTTGCGAGCACCGCGCCGAAGGGT
Organism: Nitratireductor sp. GZWM139; assembly: GCF_030068685.1. Lineage (NCBI taxonomy): Bacteria > Pseudomonadati > Pseudomonadota > Alphaproteobacteria > Hyphomicrobiales > Phyllobacteriaceae > Nitratireductor > Nitratireductor sp. GZWM139. The sequence goes on from NZ_JAMQML010000003.1 coordinate 58,935, forward strand.
GGCAAGGCCCTGCCTGCCTATCCCTCGCGGATCGATTTTGTCCGGGGCGTTGCAGAGCAGGCGAAGGCGCTCTCTGGTGGCAGCATGCCCTTCTATTCAGGAAAGGTGGCCCTGCACCTGACCGAGCTCGTTCTGGCGCTGAGCGCCGGCGAGCATGATTACACGCCGAAAACGCATTTTGCGTTCAAGCCGGAGGCGCAGAAGGACTGAGCGGTCCTCAACCCTTCCGGTTCTGCTCGGCAAGAACCGTTTCGATGATTTCCAGAGTGCGCGCCGTGTCGAGCGGGGCGCTGCGCCGGTCATGTGTATGGCCGGCGCGGAGAGCGTCGCCGACCGCCGCGATTTCATACTGAAGCCCGTATCCCGCGCGGGGAAAAGCGTGCCGGTGGATGCCCGGCAATGGCGCGCCTCGCGCGAATTTGCGAATGGCGCGGGACAGGGCCGACTGACCGGGAAAGGCGGCAAGGCGGGCTGCAAGCCGGTTGCGGCAATGCAGGACGGCGTTTGCGGCAATGAAGGGGGGCTGCAAAACCAGCGCCCCGTCGCTGCCCTCGATGATGAAGCAGTTGTCGCCCTCATGCTCGAAGGAGCAGGAGAGGTGCGCTTCGACATCCCGGTCGAACAGAAGCGTCACCGATGCGGATTTGTCGACGCCGCTTGGGGCCTGTCGCCATTCGCCATCAACTTCCAGCGGCTCGCCCATCAGGAAGCGGGCGAGCGAGATGCCGTAAATGCCGAGATCGAGCATGGCCCCGCCGCCATGGGCTCTGGAATAAAAGCGGCTTTCGGCATCGTAGGGGTGGTGGAAGGCGAGGCTGCCGCGCAGGCGCGTGACCTCGCCAATTGCGCCTTCCCCGATCAGCGCCCTGGTTTTGGCGATGGCCGGCAGGAAGCGCGTCCACATTGCCTCCATCAGAAAGACACCGCGCTCCGAGGCAAGTGTCGCCAACCGGGCGGCATCCCGGCTGGTGGTCACCAGCGGCTTCTCGACCAGAACCGCCTTGCCGCTCTCGATGGCGGCGCGGGCGATTTCGAAATGCGTGTCATTGGGGGTGGCGATGTAGACCGCGTCCACTGAAGGGTCGCCAAGAAGTGCCTGACAAGCGGCATGCGCCGTGACATTGCCATGCCGCGCGGCAAAGGCTGCGGCCTTTTCAGGCGTGCGGGAGGAAACGGCGGTGAGTGCGGCTTTTTCCGTCAGTGCCAGATCGCTGGCGAACTGCTCGGCCATGACGCCGGCGCCGACGATGCCCCAGCGGATCGTTTCTGAGGGTCTTGAATGCATCGTCGCTTGCTCGTCGGTTCTGGAAAGGGGCAGGGAAGTGCAGGTTAGCTTTGCCGGGTTAACGCCCGAATAAGCCCGGTGCGGACAGGTGCAGGCCGGTGCTCGATCACAGCCGCGCGCGGGTGCTGTGGGGCGTGGCCAGAAGCAGGCTTGTTTCGCTGTTCATGATGCCGGGAATGAGGCGAATGCGGCGCAGCACCGCGTCGAGATCGGTCAGTGTGGATGCGCCGAGCTCCACCACGATGTCCCAGCGGCCATTGGTGGTGTGAACGGCGGAAACTTCCGGAAAACCCTCAAGCGCGTGGATCACCCGGTCGGCAGAGCGCCCTTCGATCTCCACCATGGTGATGCCGCGCACGGGCGCTTCCACCGTGTCGGCCCGCAGGATGACCGTGTATCCGACAATGTGACCGGCCTTTTCCAGCCGCTCCATACGGGCGCGCACCGTGGCGCGCGACACGCCCAGATCCATCGCCAGATCCGAGATGCTGCGGCGCGCATCATGGCGCAGAAGGGTGATCAGGCGTTCGTCGAGTTCATCCATGATTGTGCAAAATGAAATCCATAATTAGCAAAATGATAAATGCTTATGAAATTTTTGGCAATTTGGTTTGTTCATTCTGCCGACGATCCGGGGTCGAATAATGGGAACTGTTCGATGGGTCGGTGGCGCTATGCATTGCAAGATCTTGGGTATTCCGGTGCAGGATGGCGCCGGGCGCATGGGTTGCGAAATGGGACCGAGCGCCTTGCGCACGGCCGGTCTCGTGGCGGCGCTTGGCGAGCTTGGCCATCAGGTTTCCGATCTCGGAACCGTTGTTCCAAAACCGCAGGATGTGAAGCCGCATGGAAATCCTGCGCTGAAGGCGCTGCCGGAGATCGTCGCCTGGACGGATGCGATCAGCGAGGCCTCTTACGCCGCAGGCGAAGACGGCATGCCGATCTTTCTTGGCGGCGACCACAGCATGGCGGCTGGCACCCTTGCCGGGATGGCGCGCCGGGCGGCGGAGGCCGACAGGCCGCTTTTCGTTCTCTGGCTCGATGCGCATCCGGACTTTCACACGCTCGACACCACCGCCAGCGGCAATCTGCATGGCGTGCCGCTCGCCTATGCCAGCGGGCAGGCGGGTTTTGACGGCTTCTTTCCGCGCCTTCACACACCCATCGAACCCACCCGCATCTGCACCCTTGGGCTGCGCAGCGTGGACCCGGCGGAGCACACCGCGCTGCGCGGGGCGGGCGTAACCGTTCATGACATGCGCGCCATCGATGAGCATGGGATTGCGCCGCTGCTGCGCGCTTTTCTGGAGCGGGTGGCCGCCGAGGGCGGACGCCTGCATGTGAGCCTCGACGTGGACTTTCTCGATCCCGCCATTGCGCCGGCGGTGGGCACCACCGTGCCCGGTGGCGCAACCTTCCGCGAGGCCCATCTGGCGATGGAGATGCTGCACGACAGCGGTCTCGTCACCAGCCTCGACCTCGTGGAACTCAACCCTTTCCTCGATGAGCGCGGTCGCACGGCGACCCTGCTTGTCGACCTCACAGCCAGTCTGCTTGGCCGGCGCATCATGGATCGGCCTACCAGGAGCCATTGACGATGACCTATACCCCTTCGATCGACAAGCTGAACCTCGTTCCCTTCGTCAGTGTGCATCACATGATGGAGCTGGTGCTGGAAATCGGCGTGGAGCGCTTTCTGGCGGAACTGACGAATTACATTGAGGAAGATTTTCTCCGCTGGGAGGATTTCGACAAGACGCCGCGTGTGGCCGCGCACAGCCGCGAAGGCGTGATCGAGCTGATGCCGACGAGCGATGGCAAGCATTACGGCTTCAAATATGTGAACGGTCATCCCAAGAACACCCGCGAGGGACGGCAGACGGTGACGGCATTCGGCGTCTATGCCGATGTGGGCAATGGCTATCCGCTTTTGATCACCGAAATGACGATCCTGACGGCGCTGCGCACGGCGGCGACATCTGCTCTGGCGGCGAAGTATCTTGCGCCTGAGGGCTCGCGCACCATGGCGCTTATCGGCAATGGCGCGCAGTCCGAGTTTCAGGCGATGGCCTTCAAGGCGGCACTCGGCGTCGACCGGCTGCGGCTCTATGACGTTGATGGCGGCGCGACGGAAAAGTGCCTGCGCAATCTCTCAGGGCTGGGTTTCGAGCTGACCGCCTGCAAGACGCCGGAAGAAGCGGTGGAAGGCGCGGACATCATCACCACCGCGACCGCCGACAAGCAATATGCGACGATCCTGACCGACAACATGGTTGGCTCCGGCGTGCACATCAACGCGGTGGGCGGCGACTGTCCCGGCAAGACCGAGCTGCATCGCGACATTCTCACCCGCTCCGACATTTTCGTGGAGTATCCGCCGCAGACCCGCATCGAGGGCGAGATCCAGCAGCTTGCGGAGGATCACCCGGTGGAAGAGCTGTGGCAGGTGATTGCCGGAAAGGTGAAGGGGCGTCGCGAGCCGCGCCAGATCACGCTGTTCGATTCCGTCGGTTTCGCGACGGAGGATTTCTCGGCGCTGCGCTATGTTTATGACCGCGTGCGCGAGACCGATCACTTCATCGAACTCGACCTTCTGGCCGACCCCGATGAACCGCGCGATCTCTTCGGCATGCTTCTGCGTTTCCCCGGCTCTTCGCTGCTCGCGGCCAAAAAAACTGGCTGATCAGGGGGCGTCGATCTCCTCGACCAACTGCGGCGGCAGGTGCAGATAGTGGGCGACCTTGCGTTTTGCAGCAATGTCGCGCCACACAAGCCCCACCTGCCGCTCGCTGAGACCGGTGGCGCAGGCGACCTTCTTGGCCGGAATGGCGTGGTCGAGCCCGTAGAGGCACAGATCCATCTCGCGATAGGGGAGCGCGAAATAGAACTCCTCCTGTGACTGGGCGAGCGAATAGGTGTCTGTCGTGGGCATGCGGCGGCGGATTTCGGCGGGCACGCCGAGATATTTCGCGAGCTGGTAGACCTGCGACTTGTAGAGGTGAGCGATGGGCTTCACATCGGCTGCGCCGTCACCGTTCTTCACGAAGAAACCCTGATCATATTCCAGCCGGTTGGGCGTGCCGATGACCGCATAGTTCAGCCGGTCGGCATGGTAATATTCGAGCTGTTTGCGGGTGCGCTGCTTCATGTTGGTGGCGGCGACGATGCCGAGATAGACTTCTGGCGGGAGCCGGTGCTTCTCGACCGTGCCGTCGGGCCGCCGCACCACCAGATAGGAGATGTTGTAGGCCTTGGTGGTGAGCGCATTGGCGATGGCGATCTTCATCGACCAGCCTGCGCCATAGTCCGGCACGACCTGGCGAATGAAGGCGTCGCGGCGCTCATAGCAGCCCATGGCGGCAAGCGACGGGCCGATATCCTCGATCACGCTGGAGAGACCGAACGTCGTTGCGACTTCCTGGCCGAGCCGCAGGCTCTCCGGGTCGGAATCATATTCCGGCATGAACAGGCAGAAGACGCGGTCTGGCCCGAGCGCACGGGCGGCAAGGGCCGCGCAGACGCTGGAATCGATGCCGCCGGACAGGCCGAGCACTAATCCCCGCTTGCGCAGCCTGCTGCGCAGCTGGCTGCGCAGCGCCGTGACGATGCGCTGGGCTTCAGCGGCGGGATCGATCTTCAGATCGTCGATGGAAAAGCTGATGTTCATGTCGTTCATGATGCTTTCAGGGCCTCCATGGCGGCGAGGCGGCGGCTGGGTTTTCCGTTTGCCGTTTTCGGCAGTTCCGCCTGGAAAATGAATGACTTCGGGACCATCGTGTCCGGTAAGCGGTGTTTGCAGTGCCGGGCGAGCATGCGTCCGGTGAGACCGGGATCGTCGGCGACGATCAGCGCGTCGAGCCGGTGGCCGAAGACGGGATCGGGCGTGGTGAAGGAAAGCGCCTCGCGCACGCCGGGACAGGCGGCCAGAACGGCGTCCACCTGTCTGGGCGAAACCTTTTCGCCGCGGATCTTCACCACCTCGTCCCGGCGGCCGACGAAATGGAGGAAGCCTTCCGCATCGCGTTTGAAGAGGTCGCCCGTGTGGAGCCTTCGACCGCTGCCATCGGGCGCATTGCGCAGCGCAAGCGCGGTTGCTTCCGGATTGTTCCAGTAGCCCTGCATGACATGCGGTCCGCGGATGACGAGTTCGCCCGTGACGTCCGCCTCGGCTTCGTTGCCGTCTTCATCGACGACAAGGGCCTCGGTGCCCGGCAGGGCCTTGCCGACGGAGGTGGGATGACGGTCGAGCTCTTCCGGTGCAAGGAAGCTTGCCCGCGCGCATTCGGTGAGACCGTACATGGAGTAGATGCGCGCTGCCGGGAAAAGGGCGCGCAGCGCCTGAATGTGGGCGGGCGGCAGGTGGGCTGCGGCATTGGTGATGTAGCGCAGCGGCGGTAGCCGGTCGGGCGTGAGCCCTTCGAGCGTGGCGAGCATGGCCGCCATGGTTGGCACGAGGGGAAACCCGGTAACGCCTTCGGCATGCGCCTTTTCGAGAACCGCGTGGGGGAAGGCGAAGCTCTTTTCCAGAACGAGCGTTGCGCCGCTGCGCGCGGCTACGAGAAGCTGATACAGCCCGTAGGTGAAGGACAGCGGCAGTGCGGAAAGCACCACGTCCCTGTCGTCGTTTTCCAGATAATCGGCGATCATCGCCGCTGCCGCATCGACATTGCGGTGGCTCATCATCACGCCCTTCGGCCTGCCGGATGAGCCGGAGGTGTAGATCAGAAAGGCGAGATCCCGGTCGTTTTCCTGCCGGGCGGGTAAGGGCGCCTCTAAATCGAGGCAGGCGTCGAAGGCGATGGCGTCGCTGAGCGTGGCCCTGTCCTTCCGGGTGACGATGTCCGTCCGGGCGACGATGGAAAGGGGCGTGTGGCCCGCCGCAGCAATCGCCTCATGGCACAGGCCGCCATGCCTGGCCTCATGAATGAGGGCTTTTGGCGTGCAGTCCATTAAGATCTGGGCGAGGCCCTCGGCCCTGACGCCGGGGTTGACCGGAACGACCGTCGCGCCGGCCCTGAGACCGGCAAATATGGCGATGGCCATCTCCCGGCAATTGTCCATGCAAAGCGCAACCCGGTCGCCGGGCTCGACCCCGTGGGCGCATAAGGCCCCGGCCAGACGGTCGGCCAAACGGTCGAAATCGGCGTAGCTTAACCGGTCCGGCCCCGTGACAAGCGCGGTGGCGGAGGGGGCAAGCCCTGCACGGTCTTTCAGTAAGGTCTCAACGCGCATTGCGTCGCTCCTATGCGCCGGCTGGCGCGGTCTCCCTGGCCTTCTTCTTGCCCGCGACAAAGGCGCTTAAGCGGGCAATCGTGTCGAAGTTTTCCGGCACGATCTCCGGGTCGGCGACATCGATGGCGAAGTGCTCCTCGAGAAACGAGACCATCTCCAGAATGCCGGTGGAATCGACAATGTCGTTCTCGATCAGAGATACATCGTCTTCCGGGGCGTCTGCTTCATCGCCGAACAGGAAGTTCTCGATAATGAAGGCGCGGATATCGGCATTGATGGACTGGGGCATGGTGCTTCCTTTCACGGTCAGGCACGAACCGCCAGAGGTTGATCCGTTATCCGAACCGGCCTGGCGAACTGCTGGGACCAAAGCTGTGTCGACAGAATGCCGACGAATGCTGCGTTGTCTCGAAAACCGGTGAAACTATTTAGCCGGCTTTTTTTATACAATCTGGCTGTTTTTTCAACGTGGAAGTTTCCGTTTTCTTCCAGCGCCGATTTCTCGAATGCTTCTTCCACATAGGCCTGCGTGTGATCGGTGAAGGCGCTGGCCTCTGGCGCGCGATAGGGCTGTTTGGGCCGGTCGGCGATCTGTGGCGGCACGACATCGCGCATTGCCTCGCGCAGAAGATGCTTCTCCCTGAGCCCTCTGAGCTTGATGCTTGCCGGTATCTGCGCGGCATGCATGACCAGCCGGTGGTCGAGGAAGGGAAAGCGTGTTTCGATCCCGTGCGCCATCGCCATGCGGTCGCCCTGGCTGGAGAGAATGTAGCCGGGCAGGAGAAAGCGGGTTTCCAGATACTGTGCCTGATGCAGCGGGTGCCATTCGCTGAAGGCGTCGGGCAGTGTGGCGGCGAGTTCGTCTGCCGCATCATAGTCGCCGAGCGTCGCCTTGAGTGCATCGGAGAAGAAGAGCTTCGCGCCTGCGGTGCTGCGCATGCGGGGACGATGCGAGAACAGCGGATCGTTTAGATCGTCGCTGGCAACGCCGAAAAAGGCGGCGAGATAATCCGGTGTCTGGCGCTTCAGATTGGAGAGATAGGGATAGATGCGGCGGAACAGGTGCGGCCGCAATTGCGAGCCCGGCTGGCGCGCGCAGAAGCGCCGGATGCGCGCCTCCTTGAAAATGTCGTAACCGGCAAAGACCTCGTCTGCTCCTTCGCCGGAAAGGACCGCCTTGATGCCTTTCGAGCGCACCAGACCGGACAGCCGGTAGAGTGGTGCGGGACCGGTGCGCAGGATCGGCTGCTCCGTGTGGCGGATGACCTGCGGAAACACGGTGGCGATCTCGTCCATGTCGCAATCGACAGTGTGATGCTCCGTGCCGAGCGCACGCACCATCTCGTTCTGGAATGCGCTTTCGTCGAAGGCAGGATCGGAAAAGGTGACGGCGAAACTGGTCAGGCCGGCGGGCGCCATGCGCTTGGCGAGTGCGGCGATGATGGAGGAATCGAGCCCGCCCGACAGGTAGGTTCCCACCTCCACATCGGCGCGCAGACGAATGCGCGTTGCCTCTTCCAGAAGCGCACGGGTCTCCTCCGCCAGCTCTGCCCCGGTACGGTCGTGCCGGACATCGGAGAAATTCAGATCCCAGTAGCGTTGCGTGCGGGCCGCGCCATTCTCGACGATCATCCAGTGCGCTGGCGGCAGTTCGCTGACGCCTTCAAACGCTGTGCGCGGTGGAATGGGAGCCCAGAGCGTAAAAATCTGGTCGAGCGCGAAGGGGTCGAGCCGCGCCTCCATGCCGGGAACGGTCAGGAGCGCCTTGATCTCGGACGCGAAATGGAACCGGCCCTGACGCCATGTGTAGTATAGCGGGCGCACGCCCATGCGGTCGCGGGCTAGGAAAAGGCGCTTGCGGCGCGCATCATGGATCGCGAAGGCGAAGTCGCCATTGAGTTGCTCAACGCAATCCGGCCCGAACGCCTCGTAGAGGTGCAGAATGACTTCGGTGTCGCTCGATGTGCGAAAGCGATGACCGCGGCTTTCAAGGTCCCGGCGCAGTTCGACGTGATTGAAGATCTCGCCATTATAGGTGATGTGGAGCTGCCCGTCAGCGCTCGTCATGGGCTGCTGGCCGTCCGCCAGATCGACAATGGAAAGGCGGCGATGGGCAAGGCCCATATCTTCTGTCACATGGATGCCGGCTTCGTCCGGACCGCGATGGGCGATTGTGGCGGACATGGCCGCAAGAAGCCTTTCAGCTTCCTGCGGGTGAAGACCCGCTCCGCAATAACCCGCTATTCCGCACATTTACAAACCACCCCTGCGGGCCATTTGGCCCGGTTCCGCTTTCGCAGCTTTTCGTTGAATCGCGAAAGCGCTCCAGTTTTTTGCTTTTCCGCAATTCCGGACGGAAAACCGGTGCCCACTTTTCCTGGAATTGCTTTAATCGAAACGGTCCCCAAGAAGCCGCGTCCAAGATTCTCCCGCAAAGCCGTTGAAAAAAGCCTGCCCCTTGATGAACGGTTCGAGCAGCGTCTTGTCTTTCGCATGAACAATGCTGGAGGACGCATGGATGAATGCGAAGCGGCGACCGAGCATGGCGTTGATCAGGGTCGGCTGTCCGCGCCCGCGCAGAGCCACCAGCCCGCGTTCGGTCGCGTCCGCCAGCATCGCGTCGATGACCGCGCCTTCCTGACCGGGCAGAGACAGGATCTGGATCACGCGTCCGATGCCGCCCGCATCGCCGTAATAGAGGAACAGGCCGACCGGCTTGCCGCCGCGCGAGAGCACCTTGCGGCGCACCATCGCGCCGTAATGCGCCTTGCGTTGCGATTCATGCACCATGCGTTGAAGCGCGCTCTTCGTCCATTGGGGATGCAGGGTGAAGGCAGAGACGAATTGCTGGAACAGCGACACCGTTTCAGCCGCATCGGCGTCCTCGGTGGCAAGTGTCTTGCCCGCAAATTCCGCATCCGACACATGGGTCCATTGGGGCGGTGCGCCCCGGCGCCGCAGCAGGGCGTCGAAGGGCCGTGCGAGCGGTTTTGCGATGGCGGCAGGCGCGAAGGCGGACGCGGCCATGGCGGCGATGAAGCCGGCCGGGCGCAGGATGCGCAGCCATTCGAGACTGTAATCCGGCAGGATCGTGCCGCGCAGCTTGCGCCACATGGTCGTGGAAACATCATTGGCGGTTTCGGTCAGTGAGAGATCCTGCGGGCCGGACTGGAAGGCGCGTAGAAGGCGCGCGCCGGCATAGGGATCCTGTTCGTGACCATCCACCATGAAGCTGCCGCCGATGGCGCTCCTCAGGGTTTTGCCCTGATAGACGAAGGGCATGGGAAGCACACCCATGAAACCATTGACCGTGCCGTCTTCGCGAAGATGCACAAGTGATTGGATGTCGTCGTCGCGGTAGGGCGGGTCGAGAAAGAGTGTCTCGAGATATTCGCGCGCGCCAAGCGGCGCGGGGCCGTGTCCCTTGCGCAATATGCGCTGGAACATCTCCGCAATGGCGGAAATGTCATCACGCTCCAATGGACGGATTTCACTCACGGACAATTACGCGCCCCGGTTGAATACAAATACACTCGGGACCAATGTGTGACCTAAAGTTGTTTATGAATTCTTTTGCGCCGGAAAGTTTTTGTGCATGGCATTCCGGCGAGCGTGTATGATTGCCGGCAAGCGCAGCCACAAGACTGCGGATGGGAACACGCAGAAGCAAATCGGGCTTAATGAATCTACGGCACATAGAGGTTTTTCACGCGATCCGTCTGGCCGGGTCGATCAATGCTGCGGCTGAAAGGCTGAATGTCTCGCAGCCGGCGCTCAGCCGGACGCTGAAGCACGCGGAATCGCTTCTCGGCTTCAAGCTGTTCGATCGCGTGAAGCAGCGGCTTGTGCCGACGCGCGAGGCGGAGCTTCTGTTTGCCGAGGCCGTGGATGTGCATGGCGCGCTTGAGCGTTTCCGCACGCTCGCGCGCAATCTGGGGCGCAATCCCGACGATGTGCTGCGGGTGGGCTTTCTGCCGAGTCTTGGCGTGGGGCTTGCGCCGAAAGTGATGTCGAACCTGCCCCGTCACTGGGAAGGCTTCAAGATCGAGCTGTTCACCCATCACTATGACGTGCTTTTGAAGCGCCTTCATGCGCTCGATCTCGATCTGGCGGTGGCCTTCAACATCGTTGAAACGCCGGGCATCAGCTCCACCACGGTGGGCACGATGAGCCTGACCTATCTGGAGACGGATGATCCCGCCAGGTCGTTCGATCCTTCGCCGGTGCATCTGAGCGAAATCGACATGCAATCCTTTGTCGGGCTTGAGAAGGAATCGCCCGTGGGCGTGTTCCTGAAGGCGGCCTTCGACGAGGAGGGCCTGCCCTATGAGCCGCGGATTTCGGTGCACACCTATTCAGTGGCGGCGGCCTGTGTCAGTCAGGGCGTGGGCTGCGCCATCGTGGACGAATTTTCAGCGCGCTACACGCGCGGCGTGCGGCTGCGCCCGCTGGTGCCCAACCTGCAATTCTCGATCACGGCGCTGACGTCGGAGAACCGTGCGATCTCCAACGCCGAGGAAATGTTCATCAGGATTCTGAAATCGGCCTGCCAGGAACTGCACCGGGAGGGGTGACGCTTTTCCTGCCGGTCAGGCCTCGCCACGCGCCACGAAACGCCCGCCGCGCGCGCCGGTGACCGCGCCATTGGCGAGAACCGCGACGCCATTGACGAACACATGCTCGATGCCGGCCGACGGGCGGTCTGGCGTGTCGTAGTCGGCAAGATCCAGAACCGTGTCGGCATCGAAGGCGACAAGATCGGCATGGAAGCCTTCCTGCAGCCTGCCGCGCCGGGCGAAGCCGAAGATCTGGGCGGGCAGGGATGTCATCTTGCGGATGGCTTCTTCGAGCGGCAGCACGCCATCTTCGCGCACATAGCGGCCAAGCACGCGGGGGAAGGTGCCCCAGAGGCGCGGATGGGCCTGCGGGCCGGGGATGCCGTCGGAGCCGATCATGGTGCGCGGGTGCTGCATGATGCGGTTGATGTCTTCAGGCGACATCTGGAAATAGATGCCGCGTGCGGGCGAAAGCCTGCGGGCCGCTTCTTCCTGATCACAGCCCATTTTCTCCGCGACTTTGGAAAGCTCCAGCCCGTTGAATTCGGGATGGGCGGTGGAATCGATGACCAGAATGCGCTCCGCATGACGGGTCAGCTCCGGCAGGAGCACGGTCGAGCTTGCCTCATAGGGATAGACATCCATGGCGATGTCCTGATGGCGAAGCGCGCTGTCGATCATTGACAGTGTTTTCTTCGATCGCCCGTAATTGTGGCGGCCGATGCATTTGTGGTGCGAGATCACCACCGGGACGCCGGCGCGCCGACCGATGGCAATCGTCTCGCCGACGGATTCTTCCACCCGGTCGCGTTCATCGCGCATATGGGTGACGTAGAGCGCGCCGGGGAAGGCGGCGAGTGTCTGTGAGAGCGCCACGACCTCATCGGTCGGTGCGTGGCGGGCGACCGGATAGGCAAGGCCGGTGCTGAGGCCCAGAACGCCTGCCTCCAGCGCTTCTTCGAGCAGGAGGCGCATGGCCACGATCTGGCCTTCGGAGGCGGGCGCATCCGTATCTTCGAGCGTCATGGCGCGCAGCGTGCCATGGCCGGCAAGGGCGGCCACATTGACGGCGACGCCGGCTGCATCCACCGCCTTGCGGTAGGCGGCAAAGGAACCGAAGCGATAGTCTTCCGCCGTGCCGAGAAGGCCGAGCGGGGGCACCAGTTCGGCGGGCTTTGCGTATGGCGCGAGGCTGATGCCGCAATTGCCGACGATCACGCTGGTCACGCCCTGCGTGATCTTGGGCTCCATCGCGCTGTCGTTCAGGACGGCGAGATCGTCATGGGTGTGAACGTCGATGAAGCCGGGTGCGAGGCTGAGACCGTCGAGGTCGATTGTCTCTTTTGCCTGCCAGCCGGAAACGTCGCCGACCGCGGCGATGCGGCCATTGCAGAGTGCCACGCCGCCGCGGGTCGGTTGCCCCCCCAGGCCATCGAACAGCAAAGCGTTTGTCAAAAGCGTGTCGCAGGTGGATTGCGTCATCGGAAACTCCTTGCTGTCCGTAGAGAGTCAGCCTGCCGTGAGGTCCGGCAGCCGGTCTGTTGTCGAGATGCGCTGTTCAAGCGCTGCGCCGAGCGCAAGCAGCGGCTCCTCCGCGAAGGCTGCGCCCATGAGCTGCACCGAGAGCGGCAGGCCCGTTTCGGTGAAGCCTGCCGGCAGCGCCAGGCCGCATGCGCCGACATAGTTTGCCGGGCGGCCATAGGCGGCCATCGGAACCGCAGTTTCATCCACCTCCGAGACGGGGATGGCGGGGAAGGGCACCGTCGGCGTGAGCAGCGCGTCGAACGGCTTCATGAAATCGGCATAGACCGCCTTCATGCGCCTGTGGCCGGCGAGCGTCTCGATATAGTCGTTGGCGCTGACATTGGCTCCGGCGAGCACGCGCTGGCGCACATAGGGGCCGATGGGAACGCTCTCGTCGTGGATGTAATCGCGGTGAATCGCATAGGCTTCGGCGGCGATGATGCGGCCGTTGCTCTCCGTCAGCTCGTTGAAGGCGAAGGGCAGGTCGGCGGGAACCAGCGTCACGCCGAGGCTGATGAGCGCTTCCTTTGCCTGATCGTAAGCGGCCTGGCTTTCGGCATCGAGCGGGATCGGGAAATCCTCTTCGCGCATAACCGCGACACGCATGCCCTGCGTGCGCAGGCCCTGCCATGCGCCCGGCTTCAGCGCCGGTGCAAGACGGGTGGCCGGGTCGCTGGCGTCCGGTCCGCAAAGCGCGTCGAGCAGAAGGGCCGCGTCGGCGACGGTGCGCGTCATCGGGCCGATGGAATCGAGTGTGCTGGAAAGCGGGAAGCAGCCTTTCAGGCTGATCCGTCCATAGGTGGGTTTCAGGCCCACAATGCCGTTGAGCGCGGCGGGAATGCGCACGGAGCCGCCCGTGTCGCTGCCGATGGCCGCCGGCGCAAGGCCGGCGGCAACGGCCACGCCCGAGCCGCTGGAGGAGCCTCCGGGAATGCGATGTGTCTGCATGTCCCAGGGGTTGCGCGGTGTTCCGCATATCGGATTCGTGCCCCAGCCTCCGAATGCGAATTCGACCATTGCTGCGCGCCCGATCGGAATCATGCCGGCGGCAAGCAGTTTGCGCATGACGGTGGCGTCGCTGGTTGAGCGCCGGTCTTTCCAGGCGGCGCTGCCCACCGTACAGGTTTCGTCCTGCCAGTCGACCAGGTCCTTCACGGCAATTGGCAGGCCGTGAAGGGGGCCGTAGACCACGCCAGACGCGCGCAGCTTGTCGAGCCCCTCCGCCATGGACATTGCCCGCTCGGCATCGACATGCACGAAGGCGCCGAGAGCCTTGTCATGCCTGGCGATGCGCTCCAGGAAATGCCGGGTGATGGTGCTGGACGTGAGCGAGCCTTCGCTCAGCGCTTTCGAGAGGTCCGCGAGGGACGCGAATGACGGATCCATGATATTCTTTTCTTGAGAAAATGCGCCCGACCCCGAGGGAGACGTTTCGGAAGCCGGGCGCAAGTTGGCTAGTCGCGTTGATCCCAACCGGGGATCGGGTACACAGGCTCGGCAACGGCGACTTCTTCAGGCCACACGGTCACGAGCCCCTTGCCCGGCTGCAACTGCACGACCGGGAAAGGCATTTTCAGCTGCTTGCCGGTTTCGTCGATCGCGTAAGGACCGGCGAGGACCGTCAGGTTGTCGCTGAGTTCCATGGCCGCCTTCTTCATGTCGGCGGCGTCGAAGCTGTCTGCGTTCTCGATGATTTCGCCGGCGATGACGGCGGCGCCATAGGCGAGAACGGTCTGGAAGTCCGGCTCATAGGAGACGTCCGGGAAGAGCTTTTCGTAAGCTGCCAGGAAGCCTTCACGGTCGAGGCCGGCATTGACCTCCCAGTTGATGGTCGGGTGGAAGTTGGTGTGGCTGTAGATGTACTGCGCATCGTCGCCGATCTCGATGAACTGCGGCGTCGAGGCGTAGACCATGAACGAGAACGGGAAGTTCACGTTCATCTGGTGCATCTGCCGCACCATGGAGATCAGATCGCCCTCATAGCTGGTGGGGAAGAACACGTCGGCCCCGGCCGCGCGCGCCTTCTGCAGGAGCAGGCTGAAATCCTTCGTTCCCTTCGGATAGTCTTCCTTCAGGACCACTTCCATGCCGAGCTTTTCGGCAATCGCTTCCGCGCCATCGGCGAGACCGGCCGGGAAGGGCTCGTCCACATTGACGATGGCGACCTTCTTGTTGCCAAGTGCTGCGGCGGCTTCGAGACCGGCCGACGGCATGCGCGACACCGGCATCTGGGTTGCCGAGACGATGTTCTTGAAGCCCTGGTCATACAGTGCATCGGAGGCCGCGGACCAGATGACCATGAACTTGCCGAGACGCTCGGTCACCGTGGCGGCGGCTGCCGTCAGGGTGGAGCCGAACGGGGCCATCAGGACGTCGACATTCTCATTGGCGATCAGGTCTTCATAGACGCGCGCCACCATCTGCTTGTCGGAGCGGTCGTCGCGCTTGACGAGCTCGACGAGGCGCTTCTCGCCATTCACTTCCAGGCCGCCATTGGCGTTGACTTCATCGACCCAGATTTCCACGCCGCGCACACCCGACTGCGAGGCGAGCGCGAAGTTGCCGGACGACGAAACCGTCATGCCGATCCGGATCTTTTCCTGCGCCTGGCCGGTGACCGGCAGCGCAAAGCAGGCAAGCAGCGTGCCTGCCATGAAGCTTCGTTTGGTCATATTCCACATGGGCATTCCCCTTTTGTTGATCTTGGAAAAACGACGCCTCACACGTCGATCTTGTAGTTCATCCACTCGGCGACCATTTCCTTGAGCTGGCCGTCGGTGGCGAAATCCTCCCTGGTGCCTTCCGCCTTGTTGCGGCCAAGCTCCAGAATGTAGAGGCGGTCCGAAATCGTGGCGCACTGGCGCACGTTCTGGTCCACCAGAATGATGGTGGCGCCCTGGTCTGCGAGATCGCGGGTGAGCGCGTAGATATCCTTGGAAATCTTCGGCGCGATCATGGCCGTGGGCTCATCAAGCAGGATCACCTTCGGCTCGGTGACGAGCGCGCGGGCGATTTCCAGAAAGCGCTGCTGGCCGCCGCTCATGGAGCCGGCGAGTGTCGAGCGCTTTTCCTTGAGGATCGGGAACCGCTCGAAAATGCCGTCGATGGCGCGTTCGATGCGGGCCTTGTCCTTGCGGAAGGGCCAGCAACCCAGAAGCAGATTGTCGTAGACCGACAGGCCCGCAAAGGCGCTGCGGTTCTGCGGCACGAAGGACACGCCTTCGAGTGCGCGCTGGAACGCCTTCAGATTGGTGATGTCGCGACCGCCCATGGTGATGGTGCCGGTCTTGGTGGACAGAAGGCCGAAGATGGTCTTCAGCACGGTCGACTTGCCCGCGCCGTTCGGCCCGATAATGCCGGTGACCTCGCCGGGCTTTGCCCGCAATGCCACTTCCTTGAGAACCGTGATGTCTCCGTTATAGGCGACGGAGATGTTCTCCATGCTCAGTTCAACGCCATGCATGGTCAGGCTCCCAGGTATGCTTCGATGACGTCCGGATTCTTCTGGATCGCTTCGGCGTCGCCCTCAGCGAGGACACGGCCTTCATGCATGACCAGAATGTTGTCGGACAGTTCGTAGACGGAGGTGAGGTCGTGGCTGACGAGAAGCACCGAACAGCCCAGCTCCTTCGGCATTTCGCGGATGATGTTGATGAGCAGCAGTGCGAGGCTCGGATTGACGCCCGCGAACGGCTCGTCGAGCAGCACCAGCTTCGGATTGGCCACCATGATGCGGGCGAGTTCCAGAAGCTTCTGCTGGCCGCCGGAAAGCTCTTCCGCATAGTTGTGGCGCAGCCGGTAGAGCTCCACCTTTTGCAGCCAGTAGGCGCTGATTTCGGCGATCTCGGCGTTGCTCATCCCCTTGTTGAGGAGTGCGACCGAGAGATTTTCCAGGAGCGACATCTGCGGGAAGATGCGCGGCACCTGGAAGGTGCGGCCCACGCCTTCGGAGAAGACCGCATGCGGGGCCTTGCCGATGAGGCTGACGCCATCGAGCGTGATTTCACCGGCGGTCGCGTCATAGAGACCGTTGATGCAGTTGAGCATCGTGGTCTTGCCGGAGCCGTTCATGCCCAGAACGCCAAGGATCGACCGGTCGGGGAGGGTGAGGCTGACGCCGTCGAGCGCCGTCATGCCACCGAATTTCTTTACGAGCTTGTCGACTTTCAACATGACGTCACCGCGAGTTCTGCACGCCGAACAGGCCGGCGGGGCGAATGAGAATGACGGCGATCAGGAGCACGAAGCCGAGGAGCATCGCCACGGTTCCGCTGAAGAACACCATGGCCGTCTGCTCGGCGAGGCCGAACAGGATGCCGCCGGCGACTGCGCCGATCGGATGGCCGAGGCCGCCCAGAACGATCACGATGAAGCCGATCAGGGTGTAATCCTGGCCGATGAAGGGGGAGAAGGAGGGGAAGATCATCGACACGAGGATGCCGGTGATGCCCGCCAGACCAAGGCCGAGACCGAAGGTCAGGGCCGAAAGGTGGTTCAGGTCCACGCCGACGATCTGGATCGCGTCACGGTTCATGATGATGGCGCGCAGCGCCTTGCCCGGCAGCGTGCGGTAGAGGAAGAACGCCAGCGCACCGGTGACGACGACCGCAACCGCAAGGCCGAGCAGCTTGGTGGTCGGCAGGATGATGTTGCCGAACATCAGGAAGGGCGGGTCGAGCGTGAAGTTGAGCGAGCGTGCATCCGCCTCGAAGGCGAGCAGCATGAGCGCGCCCAGCACGAGCGACAGGCCGAACATGACCAGAAGCGAGGCGTGCTCGGGATCGTTGGAGCGCGCAAGACGCTTAACCAGCACGAAATAGAGGCCGTAGCCCATCATGCCGAAGACGATAAAGATCAGCGGCATTGCGAGCAGCGGGGACAGGCCGAGCCAGGCCTGGGCGAAATAGGCGCCATAGGCACCCAGCACGATGAATTCGCCATGGGCGAAGTTGACGACGCGCAGGACGCCGAAGATCACGTTGAGGCTGACGCCGATCAGCGCGTAGATCAGCCCGACGACGATGCCGTTGACGAGGCCTTGAAGCAGAAGTTCGTTCATCTTTGTTTCAATCCTGTACGTCTTACGGAATGAAGCGCCGGAAGCGCGAGAAGCGCTGGGCGAAGGCCCCGACGATGCCACGCGGCAGGAGCAGCATCAGTGCGATGATGACCACGCCGAGAATGAGCAGGTTGAGGGTCGGGAAATGCCGCCAGATCAGCTGGTCGATGCCGTAGAGCGTGGACGCGCCGATGATCGGGCCGACCAGGAAGCCGAGGCCGCCGGCCATGGCGTAGACGATGCTCTTTGCCGTCACCAGCAGGTTGAAGGAGGAATCGAGGTCGATGGCATTGGTGTACCAGGCCTCGACGCCGCCCACGAGGGCAGGGAACATGGTGGCCATGATCCAGGCCTTGAGGCGGGTGCCCACCACGTTGACGCCGACCACCTCTGCGGCCTCGCTGTCATCGCGGATGGCGCGCAGCGCCGTGCCGAGGCGCGACATGGTAAGCCAGGTGCCGGCTGCCAGAGCGCCCATCAGCACCACGAACATGGCGTAATAGGCGGCCACGGGATCGTTCGCCGCCGACAGGATGAGGCCGAGGCTGCCGCCGGTGATGTCACTCGGCATGAGCGAGATCACGAGCTTCATGGCCATGGCGAGCGCGAGGCTGACAATGCCGAAATAAACACCCTTGAGCCGCAGCGTGGGCGCGACCAGAAGACCGATGGTGACACCGGCCAGCGCCGCACCGGCAAGCGCCACGGGAATGGGCAGGCCGAAGGTCTTGTACAGAACGCCGGTGGCGTAAGCGCCGATGCCGTAGAACGCCACATAACCAAAAGGCATATATCCGGCCAGGCCAGCGACGAAATTGAACGACGTCGCCATGGTGATCCACAGCATCATGTAGAAGAGGAAGGAGAGATTGCTGGCGAACAATGGAGCCGGCAAAAAGACGGCGACAATGGCCGCGACTACAATGCCCCATATCAAGAATTTGATATGGCTTGATTTTTCCGTATTTCCTTGGGGCGCGGACATCGGCACACCTGTACCCTCCCGCGTCTCCTGAATTTGATCTGTCACTGTTGGACCTCAATAGGGAACGCTTTCCGCGACCCTATAGCGCAGGAGGTGCGCTGTCCTATCGCAATTGCAGACTCAATTATAACTTAAAAACATAAGCCTGTTTTGCTGAGTGAAAACAGCCCGCAACCGGATGCGGCTGCGGGCTGCTTTTGGGCTGGAAAGCGCTGGTTTGCGGGGGTTAGCCGCCCCGTCGCGCGGCGATCTGCCGGCGCACAAGCAATGCGATGATGGCGAGCGCGATGGTGCCGACAATGAACAGGAAGGCTGCGGCGGCGATGGCCGGGCTGATGTTCTCGCGGATCGTGGCGAACATCTGCCGCGCCAGCGTGCGCTGGTTGGGGCCTGCCACGAAAAGCGTGAGAACCACCTCGTCCAGCGATGTGGCGAAGGCCAAGACCGCGCCGGACAGGATGCCGGGCATGGCGAGCGGCAGGGTCACGCGCCGGAACACGGTGACCGGGGATGCGCCGAGGCTGGCCGCCGCCAGTTCCACACGCCGGTCGATGCCACCGAGGCCGCCGATCACGCTCACCACCACGAAGGGGATGGCGACGATGGTGTGGGCGACGATGACGCCGAAATAGCTGGACGCAATGCCGAACTGCACGAACAGCACCTGCATGCCCACGCCCATGACCACGGCGGGAACCACCATGGGCAGAAGAAAGAGGGTGCGCACCGTGCCCTTGAACGGCAGGTTCCAGTTGCGCAGGCCGAGCGCGGCAAGCGTGCCCAGAACGGTGGCGAGCACCGTCGTGCCGCCGCCGATGACAAGGCTGTTGAAGATCGCCCGACGCCAGGCGGCGGCGGTGAACAGCTCGTCGAACCAGCGCAACGAGAATTCCGGGATCGGATAGGTGAGGAACTGGCTGGACGTGAAGGCCAGCGGCAGGATGGCGATCAGCGGCGCGAGCAGGAAGATGACTGCCAGCGTGCCGAATGTGAGCCGGGCGCTTTTCAACAGCATGTCAGCTTCTCCTTTCTTCGGCCGCCGACAGACGACCGTAGACCGCGTAGAGCAGGAGGGTGACGACAAGCAGCACGATGCCGAGTGCGCCGGCCATGCCCCAGTTCGCCGAACCGGTTGCGTAGAAAGCGATGACGGAACTGATCATCTGGTCGCCCGCGCCGCCGATGAGCGCCGGTGTGATGTAGTAGCCGATGGCGGTCATGAACACGAGCAGCGAGCCGGAGGCGACGCCACGCAGGCTGAGCGGCAGAAGCACCCGTACGAAAGCGCGCAGCGGATTTGCGCCGAGCGAGGCGGCTGCCGGCATCAGGTTGCCCGGGATCGAGATCAGGACGCTGTAGATCGGCAGCACCATGAGCGGCAGAAGCACATGGGTCATGGCGATCACGACGCCGGTGCGGTTGAAGATCAGGGCAAGAGGTTCGCTGGAGATGCCAAGCCCGGTGATGACCGCATTTATGAGGCCGTTGTCCTGCAGGATGATGAACCACGCGGCGGTGCGCACCAGAAGCGAGGTCCACAGCGGCAGGAGCACCGCGCCAAGCAGGAGCTGGCGTTTCCACCCTTCCGTGGAGGCGATCAGCATCGCATAGGGAAAGCCGATGGCCAGGCAGGCAAGCGTGACGAGCGCGCCGATCCAGAAGGTTCGGATCATGATGTCGCGGTTGGCGGACGCCTCTTCGGGCATGGCGACAATGTTGCCGGAAACATCGCGCTCCAGATCGACGGCGGCGAGCAGATAGCGGTCCGTGGTCGGTGAAAGCGCGCCGGTGATGGCCTGCCAGAAGCGGGGATCGTCCCAGCGCTCGTCAATCTCGGAGAGCGGTGGCGCGTCATCCTTGCGCAGCGCGCGCGTGGTGCGCGACATCAGCGTACGGAAGCCGGGCTGGGCGCTGTTGAGACGGCGCGTCATGTCGCCAACGGCCTGCCGGTCATCGGCGGCGCGAAGATCGGCGGCGAGCGCCTCCTTCATCTCTGCCGTCGGTGGCGTTTCCGGATCCCAGTTGGCTGCGACCTTCCCCGTCTGCGGGAGGATGCGCAGGACGGCGGTGTCGGAGACGGCCTGTGACATCATCGTGCCCAGCGGCCACAGGAAGAAAACCGCGATGAAGAGGAAGAGCGGCGCGACCAGCGCGATCGCGCTCAGATGCCCTTTTCCGCCCGTGCCGCTCATGGCCGGATCACCCAGCAGTCGTCCGGCTGGAAGCGGGCGGTGACATCTGCGCCGGGCGTATGCTGCTCGGCCTTGCGGTCGAGATGGATGACGAAGTCGTGCGCCTGCTCGTCAAGCTGGATGCGCAGGTGATTGCCCTGATAGACGCTGTCGGCAACTTTTGCCGCAAACTGGTTGTCGCCGCCATGCAGCGCGTCGAGGCGAATGCGCTCCGGCCGGATGGAGACGAGCACGTTTTCGCCAGGCGTGTAATTGTCGGAAGCCGAGGCCGTCAGTTCCGCGCCATTGGCGAGGCGGACGCGCAAACCGTCTGCGGACCTGCCCGCGACCGTGCCTTCCAGAAGATTGGTTTCGCCGATGAAATTGGCGACGAAGCGCGTCTGCGGATGGTCGTAGATCTCGCGAGGCGTGCCGATCTGCTCGATCTTGCCCTTGTTGAAGACGGCGATCCGGTCGGACATGGTGAGGGCTTCCGACTGGTCGTGCGTGACGAAGACGATGGTCAGGCCGAGCCGGTTGTGCAGCGCGCGGATGTCGAGCTGCATCTGCTCGCGCAGATTTTTGTCGAGCGCGCCAAGCGGCTCGTCCATCAGCACGACGCGGGGTTCGAAAACGAGGGCGCGGGCGAGCGCCACGCGCTGCTGTTGGCCGCCGGAGAGCTGGGCGGGCCACCGGTCTGCAAGTGCGCTGAGCTGCACCATGTCGAGCGCTCTGGCGACGCGTTCGGCGATTTCGGCCTTGCCGACGCCGCGCATCTGGAGCGGGAAGGCGATGTTGTCGCCGACACTCATATGCGGGAAGAGCGCGTAATTCTGGAAGACGACGCCCATGTCGCGCTTGTAGGTGGGGGTCGTGTCCACCACCGCGCCATCGACCAGGATGCGGCCCTTGGTCGGGCGCTCGAAGCCGGCGAGCATCATCAAAAGCGTGGTCTTGCCGGAGCCGGACGGTCCAAGAAGGCTGACGAACTCGCCTTTCGCGATGTCCAGTTCAAGATCATCGACCACGCAAAGAGAACCAAAACACTTGGTCACGCGGTCAAATCGAATGCGTAGTTCGCTCAAGAGCCTCTCCCCCGGCTGGCTTGATGTCGCGCTGTCGGAAACGATGGATCGTTTCGATGAGAGCCGCACCGGTCAGGGCGATGGACGCCTTGCCCGGTGCGGCTCTCGACTGGCTCTTATTGAGCCAGCCAGGCGTTGAAACGCTCGGTCAGGGCTTCTGAATTGTCGATCCAGAAATCGACGTCGAGCGCGATTGCGTCGGTGAGGTTTTCCTCGGTGGTCGGCAGCTCTGCCTTCTGCGCGTCGCTCACCATTTTGGCGGCTTCGTTGTTGGGCAGGCCGTAGGCCACATAGTCCGGCAGCTTCTTCTGGTTTTCCGGTTCGCTGGCGAAGGCGATGAAATCCATGCCCGCATCGCGGTTCTCGGCGTCCTTCAGGATCACCCAGCTGTCGACGGCATAGATGCTGCCGGGCCAGACGACCTTGAAGTTGCGATCTTCGGTGCGGTTGATGCCGGTGATGCGGCCATTATAGGCGGACGCCATGGCGACTTCGCCGGAGGCCAGGAACTGGAGCGGCTGCGCGCCGGCCTCCCACCAGACCACATCGTCGCGGATTTCTTCGAGCTTGGCGAAGGCGCGGTCGATGCCCTCGGGCGTGGCGAGCACGTCGTAGATCTCGTCCTTGTCGACGCCGTCGGCAAGGAGCGCGAACTCCAGCGTGTATTTCGGGCCCTTGCGCAGCGAACGCTTGCCGGGGAACTTTTCGGTGTCCCAGAAATCGGCCCATGAGGCCGGGCCGCCATCGGGCAGCTTGTCGGCGTCATAGGCGATTGCCGTGGACCAGACGATTGCGCCGACGCCGCAATCATGCACGGCGCTTTCCAGGAACTTGTCCTCGCCGCCGAGCCTGTCCCAGTCGATATACTCGAAGAGGCCGTCGCCGCAGCCCAGCTCAAGCTCTTCGGCTTCGACCTGAACGACATCCCAGTTGGGTGCGCCGGCCTTCACCTTGGCCTGAAGAACGCCGTAGCCGCCGTTCCATGCCTCGTCGAGAAGCGGTTTGCCGGCCTTTTCGGCAAACGGCTTGAAGTAGATCTCGCGCTGGGCGTCCTGATAGGTGCCGCCCCACGAGACGACTGTGAGGTCGCGTGCGTTTGCCGTGGTGGCGGAGAAACCCGCCACCGCAGCAAGTGCTGTCATTGCAAGCCAGTTCTTCATCTTCATAAGCATTCTCCTCCAATTGTGCTTTTCCGATTATGTGCTGGCGGTGCCCGTTATGCCGGCATTGCCTCCCTGGGCAGTTCGGCGAGCGCCTTGTCGAGGCCGGTCTTGAAGCGGGCGAGCAGGTCGTCGACCTCGCCCTCGGTGATGATGAGCGGCGGGCAGAACGCGACGGCATCGGCCATGGCGCGGCTGATGAGGCCGGCTTCCTGGAGATGCGCGTTGACCAGTGCGCCAAGCGCGCCGGGCGTTTCGAGCGCCGTCTTGTTTGCCTTGTCGGTGACGAGCTCGACGGCGGCGATGAGGCCGACGCCGCGCACTTCGCCAACCAGCGGATGATCGGCCAGTGCGGCAAGGCCGTTGCGCAGGCGTTCGCCCATGCGTGCGGCATTGCCCACCAGATCGCGCTCCTCGATGATCTTGAGGTTTTCAAGTGCAACGGCTGCGACAACCGGATGGCCGCTTGCCGTGTAGCCATGGCCGAGCGTGCCGATGCGGCCGCTTTCTTCCATGATCGGCTCGAACACCCGGTCGTTGATCATCAGGGCCGAGGCCGGCAGGTAGGACGACGAAAGCTGCTTGGACATGACCATGATGTCCGGCTTGATGTCATAGGTGGTGGAGCCGAACATGGTGCCCGTGCGGCCGAAGCCGCAGATCACTTCGTCGGCGACCAGCAGGATGTCGTACTTGTTCAGAACGGCCTGCACCTTTTCCCAGTAGGTGGCCGGCGGGACGACCACGCCGCCGGCGCCCTGCACCGGCTCGCCGAAGAAGGCGGCAATCGTTTCCGGGCCTTCAGCCAGGATCGTGTCTTCCAGTTCCCTGGCAAGGCGGGTTGCGAATTCTTCTTCGCTCTCGCCCGGCATTGCCTCGCGCCAGTAATGCGGCGCGGTCATGCGCAGCACGTTCGGCACGATCAGGTCAAAGGATTTGTGGTTTGCCGGCAGGCTGGTGAGGCATGCGCCGGCGATGGTCACGCCGTGATAGGCGCGGTTGCGGACGATGATCTTCTTCTTTTCCGGCTTTCCAAGCGCGTTGGAGCGGTACCAGATCAGCTTCAGCGCCGTGTCGATGGCTTCCGAGCCGGAATTGGTGAAGAACGCCTTGCTCATCGGCACCGGGGCCATGCCGATCAGCTTTTCGGAAAGCTCGATCACCGGCCCGTGCGATTTGTGCGTGAAGGTGTGGTAGTAGGGCAGCTTTTCCATCTGCTCGGTCGCGGCCTTCACAAGGCGCTTCTCGTTGAAGCCGAGCGCGACGCTCCACAGGCCGGCCATGCCCTCGATGTACTGCTTGCCATTGTTGTCGTAGACGAACACGCCTTCACCGCGGTCGATGATCAGCGGGCCGTCCTGCAGGTGTTTCTTGGCGTTCGTATAGGGGTGCAGGTGATAGGCGATATCGCGCGCTTCTGGGGAATTTGGCTTGTCGGTCATCGGCTTGTCCTGCGTCGAAATGAAGGTATTGTTGCGGGATGAGGCTGTCTCATCGCCTCTCTCCTCTTTTTCTAGCGGTAGCACTCATTTTGCAGCTAGGCAATTCTCTGTTCAATATTTTGAGCGATCATTCTCGGTGCGACTTCGAAGGCACTGAAAATTATACGCATCTGCGCATTGTGAAATCGCTTCAAGGCTAATATCTTGAGCGGATAGCAGCGTGTTTGCACGGTTTTGGCCCTGCGAGCGCGATGATGGAAACCAGAACGGGCAAAGGTTGCGGCGAAGGATTTATGGACGATTTCGACATTGGCTCCCGTCTGAAGGCCATGCGTACGGCCGGCAATCTCTCGCAGCGGCAGCTCGCCGAGCAGGCGGGCGTGCCCCATGCACAGATTTCCAACATCGAGAAGAACAAGATCAGCCCGTCCATCTCCACCCTGCGCAAGGTGCTTGGGGGAATGGGTGTCAGCATGGCGGATTTCTTCGAGCCGGAGCGGGAGGACAATCCCGGTCCCTTTTTCGGCAGGGATGAGCTGATCGACCTGACGTCGCGTGTGGCGATCAATGCGGGCGCGCCGGAGAGCGGGCTTCTGGTCCTGCGGCAGATCGGCGATGCGCGCCTGCACAATCTCCAGATCCTGCACGAGGTCTATGAGCCGGGGGCGGACACGGGCGAGACCATGCTGCAGCACGCCTCAAGCGAGGGCGGCTATGTGGTGGAGGGTGAGCTCGCCCTCACCGTGGGGGATGAGATGCGCATTCTGAAGGCCGGCGAAGCCTATCTGTTCGACAGCCGCCAGCCGCACCGTTTCCAAAATCTGTCCGACACGCGCACCATCGTCGTTTCCGCCTGCACGCCGCCTTATCTCTGAGGCGATCATCTTCAACAGGCTGGACCAACGCAACGCATTCATGGCCCTGTTCGTGCAAGGCGCTGCTTCTAAACTTCGCGCATGACGTTTTCGGGGAACCTGATCCGCCCGGAAATGGTTGGCTCGTAAAACGAGGGTTTCCGATGGCCGGTCTTTTGATCTCGAGACGCAATCTTCTTCTTGGCGCGGGGGCGCTGGCGGCGGCCGGCTGGCCGCTGCGCATGGCATGGGCGGCAGGGGCCGAAGAAGCGCCACGCGGCGGACGGCTGGTTGTGGCGGCTGATTCCGAGCCGCGCACGCTGAACCCGGCAATCGTCGCGTCGAATGGCGTGTTTTTCATCGCCAGCAAGGTCATCGAGCCGCTGGCCGAAGCCATGATGGATGGCGAGGGCGGACTTGCGCCACGCCTGGCCACAAGCTGGGAAGGCTCCGAAGACGGGCTTTCCATCACCTTCAAACTGCGCGAGGGGGTGACCTGGCACGATGGCGAGCCGTTCACCTCTGCGGATGTGGCCTTTTCCGCGATGGAGGTCTGGAAGCCGCTGCAAAATCTCGGCCGCGTGGTGTTCGCCAATCTCGACACGGTGGAAACGCCCGATGCGCACACTGCCATTTTCCGCTTTTCCGCACCCACGCCCATCCAGCTCATTCGCAATGCGCTGCCGGTGGTGACGAGCGTTTTGCCAAAGCATCTCTATGAGGGCACGGACATTGCCGCCAACCCTGCCAACAAGGCGCCGGTGGGAACGGGGCCGTTCAAATTCGCCGAGCACAGGCCCGGCGAATATTATCGCCTGACCCGCAATGACGCCTATTGGGGCGAGGGGCTGCCGAAGCTGGACGAGATCATCTTCCGCGTTCTGCCCGACCGGGCAGCGGCGGCTTCGGCGCTGGAGGCCGGCGAAATCCAGCTTGCCGCCTTCTCGCAGGTGCCGCTGGTGGATCTGGAACGCATCGCCAGCGTGCCGGGGCTGAAAGTGGTGACGGAAGGCTATGAGGCGCTGACCTATCAGCTTGTGGTGGAGATCAACCATCGCAACGAGATCCTCGCCGACCAGAAGGTGCGGCAGGCCATCTCGCACGCCATCGACCGGGATTTCGTGGTCGATACGGTGTTTCTCGGCTATGCGCAGGCGGCCACCGGCCCGGTGCCGCAGAACGCGCCGCAATTCTACAATCCCGATGTGAAACCCTACTCCTTCGACATCGAGCGGGCGAACAGGCTGCTCGACGAGGCGGGCTATCCGCGTGGCGAAGATGGCAAGCGCTTTTCGCTGCGCCTCCTGCCCGCGCCCTTCTTCAGCGAAACGCGCCAGTTCGGCGACTATCTGCGTCAGGCGCTTGGCAAGGTGGGCATCGACGTGACGCTGGTGAACAACGACACGCCGGCGCATCTGAAGGCCGTCTACACGGATCATGATTTCGACATTGCCGTTGGCTCGCCCGTGTTCCGCGGCGATCCGGCCATCTCGACCACGATCCTCGTGCAGTCGGGCATCCCGGATGGCGTGCCGTTTTCCAATCAGGGTGGTTATGCCAATGCCGAGCTCGACACGATCATCGATCAGGCGACAGAGACCATCGATACGGAAGCGCGCACCGCGCTCTACAACGATTTCCAGCGCATCGTGGTGGAAGACCTGCCGCTGATCAATGTGGCCGAGTGGGGCTTTACCACGGTTGCCAGTGACACCGTTCTCAATGTGGGCAACAATCCGCGCTGGCCGGTTTCGAGCTGGACTGATACTGCACTCGCTTCCTGAGAACGCAAGGAACACGCACTGGCATGCACCGGGCCCTGACTTTGACGCGGCGGCGTATCGTCAGCAGCATCCCGGTGCTGCTGATCGTCATTGTGGGCACGTTTCTGCTTCTGGAAGCAGCACCCGGCGATGCGGTGGACGCCTATCTGCTTTCACTGGGCGGCGGCGATGCGGGCCTCGTGGCGGAGCTTCGCCAGAGCTACGGGCTTGATCAATCGCTGTTGAAACGTCTGACGCTTTATGTCGGGGCCTTGCTGCGGTTCGATCTCGGCTGGTCGGTGACGTTCGACCGGCCGGTTCTCGATCTGATCGCGGAGCGGTTGCCCAACACGCTCTGGCTCATGGGGGCGGCGACGGCGCTTGCCTTCTCGCTTGGCTCGTTTCTGGGCATTGTTGCCGGCGCGCGGCCGGGAAGCCTGACGGACCGGGCGCTCTCCATCGGGTCCCTGGCGCTTTACGCGGTTCCGAGCTTCTGGCTTGGCCTTGTTCTGGTTCTGGTGTTTGCGGTCGATCTGCGCTGGTTTCCCACGGCCGGCATCGAAACCATCGCTTCCGGCAAGACCGGACTGGCGCGCGTGGCCGACATTGCCTGGCATCTGGTGCTGCCGGTTTCCGCGCTCGGCTTCATTTACCTGGCTCTTTTTCTGCGCATGATGCGAACCGGCATGGCGGAAGCCTGGCGGCAGGATTTTGTGCTTTTTGCGCGCGCCAAGGGGTTGGCGCGGCGGCGCATCGTGCTGCGCCACGTGGCGCGCAATGCGCTTCTGCCGTTGGTCACCATGCTTGGCCTGCAGGCGGCGGCCATGCTGGGCGGCAGTGTGGTGGTGGAAAGCGTGTTCGCCATTCCGGGTTTCGGACGGCTTGCGCATGAAGCGGTTTCAGGCCGCGATGCGCCGCTTCTGACCGGCATCATCATCGTCAGCGCGGTGCTCGTGATCGTCGTCAATCTTCTGGTGGACATTGCCTATGCGGCGCTCGACCCGCGCGTGGGCAGCGGGGAGGCGTCGTCATGAACCGCGTTGCAGGGCGTCTCCTGCACTCGCCCGAAGGGGTGGCGGGGCTTTGTCTTCTGGTGCTGCTTGCCGCCATGGCGCTTGCCGCGCCGCTTCTTTTTCCGGGCGATCCGCTGACGATTGTCGGGCGGCCGATGACTGCACCCTTCACCGATCCGGCGCTTCCGCTTGGTACGGACCGGTTGGGCCGGGATGTGGCTGCGGGCCTGATGCATGGCGCGCAGACATCGCTTCTGGTCGGGCTCGCCACGGCGCTGGGCGCACTTGCCGCCGGGGCGCTTGTCGGCACGGTTGCCGGGCTTGCCGGCGGGCTGGTGGACGAGGCGCTGATGCGGGTGGTCGATGCGTTTCAGATCGTGCCGGGCTTTCTTCTGGCGCTGGCTTTTGTCAGCGTCACCGGGGCATCGCTTCCGGTGATCATATTCGCCATTGCCCTTGGTGCGTGGACCGGGCCGGCGCGGCTGGTGCGGGCGGAAGTCCTGTCGATCCGCGAGCGCGACTATGTGGCGGCGGCGCGGGTGATCGGCATGCATCCGGCCGAGATTGCTCTGCGCGAAGTCCTGCCCAATGCGCTGCCGCCGGTTCTGGCGCTTACGGCGGTGATCGTCGCCACGGCGGTTCTGGTGGAGGCCGCGCTTTCGTTTCTCGGGCTTGGCGATCCCAATGTGGTGACCTGGGGCTCGATGATCGCCGAGGGGCGCAATGTGCTGCGCACCGCGCCGCATCTTTCCATCGTTCCGGGGCTGGGCCTCGTGGCCACCGTGCTTGGCGTCTATCTTCTGGGCGAGGGGCTGGCGGATGCGATGGCGGGCCGTGAGGCGCGCGGATGAGCGCGCCGCTGGCCGAAATCCGGGGCCTTTCCGTTTCCTACTTGCGTGATGATGCGCGAAGTTTCGCGCTTCGTGACGTCGATCTCGATATTGCGAAAGGCCGCCGGCTGGCGGTGATCGGCGAGAGCGGATCGGGCAAGAGCACGCTGGCGCTGGCGCTCGCCGGGCTGCTGTCGCCGCAGGCGCGGATTGAGGGGAGTATTGGCTGGCCGGGCCTTGCGAAAGCGCCGGTTGCGGGTCGCGATATCGGCATGGTGTTTCAGGATCCCGGCGGCAGCCTCAACCCCGTTCTGACCATTGGCGAACAGGTGGCGGAAGGCGCGGTGCGTCATCTGGGGCTCGACTGGCGCGCGGCGCGGTCGCATGCGCTGGCCCTGCTTGAGCGGGTGCGCATTCCAGATCCGCAGGCTGCGCTTCGTGCCTATCCGCATCAGTTTTCCGGCGGGCAGCGCCAGCGCATCGCCATTGCCGCCGCCATTGCGGCGCGGCCGGGGCTGCTGATCGCCGACGAGCCCACAAGCGCGCTCGACATGGTGGTGCAGGCCGAGATCGTGGCGCTGCTCGACGAATTGGTGCGCGAAGCGGGCATGACGCTGGTTTTCATCACGCATGACATTGCGCTCGCCTCCGGCTTTGCCGACGACATAGCCGTGTTTCAACGGGCGCAGCTGGTGGAAAAGGGTGCGGCGCAGGCGGTTCTCGCACAGCCGGCGCACGCCTGTACGAAGCGCCTTCTTGCCGCGCAGATCGACTTTTCAACACCGCGCCTGATCGACGGGGTGGCCGATGTCTGAGCCGCTTCTCGTTGCGCAGAACCTCTGCAAGACCTTCACCAGCCGGGGGCGCAGGGTGACCGCACTTGATGATGTCAGCCTGACGCTTGCTCCGGGCGAAACGCTGGGGCTGGTGGGCGCGTCGGGCAGCGGCAAGTCGACGCTCGCGCGGGTGCTGCTCAGGCTTTTGCCGGCCGATGCGGGAGCGGTGCGGCTTCTCGGCGAGGACTGGCTTGAGCTTCGCGGGCGGGCGCTGCGCACGCGCCGCCGCGCGATCCAGATGGTGTTTCAGGATCCGCTTGCGGCCTTCAATCCGCGCGCGACCATCGGCGGTGTGCTGGCGGATCCGTTGCGCATCCATGGCCTTGCGGATCGTGCGGCGCGCCCGGTGCGGGTGGGCGCACTGCTGGAGCGGGTCGGGCTTCCCGCAGGCTATGCCGCGCGCGGCGTTCACGAAGTGTCGGGCGGCGAGCGCCAGCGGGTCGCCATCGCCCGTGCGCTGGCTGCGCGCCCCGCGCTGATCGTGTTCGACGAGCCTGTCTCTGCGCTCGACCAGTCGGTGCGCGGCCATATTCTCGAACTCATCGCTGATTTGCAGAAAAGCGACGGTCTCTCCTACCTCTTCATCGCGCATGATCTGGCGGTCGTGCGTCTCATCGCGCATCGGGTGGCGATCATGGAGGCAGGCCGCATTGCCGAAACGGGAGCGACACCGCAGATTATCGCAGATCCGCAGTCGCAGGCGGGCCGGGCGCTCGTGGCCGCCGCACCACGGCTTGTGTGTTAGGGCATTTGACCGAAATAGGCTGAGGGGAACCGCCCGTGGCGGGTTGCATTTCCGTTGCCGGATGCCGCTATAGTGACCCTGCAAATTTCCGCACTGAAAAACCCGGAGTCATCGCCCATGACGATCCGCAATCTCGAATTCGCCGCCCGCCCGCGCTCCGTGGCCGTGATCGGCGCATCGGGCAGGCCCGGCGCTGTCGGCCACATCGTGATGCAAAACCTGAAGGATGGCGGGTTTGCCGGCGAGGTCTGGGCGGTCAATCCGAAATACAGCGAGATCGACGGCCGTCCCTGTTACAGGAGCGCGGCAGACATTCCCGGTGTGCCGGACATCGCCGTCATCGTGACGCCGCCGGAAACCGTGCCCGGCATCATCACCGAGCTTGGCGAAAAGGGAACGCGTGCGGCGGT
Organism: Nitratireductor sp. GZWM139; assembly: GCF_030068685.1. Classification (NCBI taxonomy): domain Bacteria; kingdom Pseudomonadati; phylum Pseudomonadota; class Alphaproteobacteria; order Hyphomicrobiales; family Phyllobacteriaceae; genus Nitratireductor; species Nitratireductor sp. GZWM139. Next base: position 89,885 of record NZ_JAMQML010000003.1, read on the forward strand.
TGTCATCACCGCCGGGCTGACGCGCGAGAACGGTCTGCGGCAGGCCATGCTCGACGCGGCGCGGCCCTATCTCTTCCGCATCATCGGGCCGAACACGGTGGGGCTGATGGTGCCGCCGATGAATTTCAACGCCAGTTTCGCGCATATGCAGGCAAAGCCCGGCGGGCTGGCGCTCCTGTCGCAGTCGGGCGCGATCGCCACATCGCTGGTCGACTGGGCGGCGGCGGAGGGCGTGGGCTTCTCGCACATCGTGTCGCTGGGCGACATGGCCGACGTGGATGTGGGCGACTATCTGGAAATGCTTGCGGGCGACGGCCGCACGCGCGGCATTCTCATGTATCTCGAGACGATCCCGAGCCCGCGCAAATTCATGACGGCTGCGCGCGCGGCCGCAAGGCTGAAGCCGGTGATCGCCATCAAGGCGGGGCGCCATGCGCAGGCGGCGCAGGCGGCGGCAACCCACACCGGCGCGCTTTCAGGCGCGGACCGCGTGGTCGAGGCGGCGCTGCGCCGCGCCGGCATTCTGCGGGTTCTGGATCTGGGCGAACTGTTCGACGCCGCCGAGGTTCTGGCGCGCTTCCGCCCGTTGCAGCGGGCGCAGGTGGGCATTGTCAGCAATGGCGGCGGCGCGGGTGTTCTGGCGGTCGACCGGCTCAACGATCTGGGCGGCACGATGGCCGAGTTCTCGCCCGAAACGATTGCCCGCATGGACCGGGCGCTGCCGCCCAACTGGTCGCATTCGAACCCCGCCGACATTATCGGTGATGCGCCGCCGGAGCGTTACAGCGAGGCGGTTCTGGCGGTCGCCGATGATGCAGACACGGACGCCGTTCTCGTCTTCAACTGCCCGACGGGGCTTGCCTCGCCCTCCGATGCCGCCCGCGCGGTTGCGGCCCTTGCCGACCGGGGCAAGATCAACGGCAAGCCGCTGATCACCTGCTGGCTGGGCGAGGAGACCGCGCGCGAGGGACGGCGCATTTTGCAGGAATCCGGCATCGCCAATTTCAGCACACCGTCCAGCGCCACGGCGGCGCTGTCTTATCTCGGCGAGTGGTCGCGTGCGCAAAAGGCGCTGACCCGTGTGCCTTCGAGCCGCAGCGAGGATGTGCAGGGCGACCGTGAGGGCCTGCGCGCCATTCTCGAAAAAGTGGCTGCCGAAGGCCGGCGCATGCTGACGGAACCGGAGGCCAAGGCGGCGATTGCTGCCTACGGCATTCGCGTGCCGGAGACGCTGATCGTGGAGACGCCGCAGGATGTGGGCGAGGCGGCCGCTCGGCTTTTCGAGAAATTCGAGAAGGTGGTCGTCAAGCTTCTCTCCAAGACCATCACGCACAAATCCGATGTCGGCGGCGTGGTGCTGGGCCTGAAAACGCGAGAGGCTGCGGAAAAGGCGGCCGAAAACATCATCAAGCGGCTGGAGGATGCCGGCACGCGCGAGGAACTCGAAGGGTTCGTCGTTCAGCCCATGGTGGAGCGCAAGCATGCCCACGAGCTGATCCTCGGCGTCAGCCAGGACCCGATTTTCGGGCCGGTCGTGCTGTTCGGCGCGGGCGGCACGGCTGTCGAGGTGATGGAGGACACGGCAATCGCGCTGCCGCCGCTCGACGATGTGCTGGCCGGCGACCTGATGGCCTCGACGCGGATCGGCAAGCTGCTTGCCGGCTATCGCGACCGCGCCCCCGCAGACCGCGAGGCGATTGCCGGCGCGCTCAATGCGGTGTCGCAGATGATCGTCGACTTTCCCTGCATCAAGGGCATGGACATCAACCCGCTGCTGGCCGATGCCGACGGCGTGGTGGCGCTCGATGCGCGCATCGAGATCGAGCCGGCGGAGATCAACCGCAGGGGACCGAACCCCGACCTTGCCATCCGGCCCTATCCGGACGGGTGGGAACAGGATGTAGACCTGGAGGGGCATCACTATCATTTACGCCCCATCAAGCCGGCGGATGTGGCTCTTTTTCCTGATTTTCTCGCACGCGTTTCGCCCGAAGACATCAGGTTCCGTTTCCTTGCCCCGCGCAAGCATTTCCCGGACGAGATGCTGGAGCGGCTGAGCCAGCTCGATTACGAGCGCGACATGGCCTTCATCGCGCTGCGCGAGGAGGATGGCGAGATGGCGGGCATTGGCCGTCTTTCCTCTGATCCGGACAAGGAGATCGCCGAATACGGTCTTCTGGTGCGCACCGATCTTCAGGGCCACGGGCTTGGCTTTGCGCTTCTGAAGCAGCTCATCGATTACGGCAAGGAAGAGGGCATCGGGGCCATCGAGGGCATTGTCCTGAGCGACAACATCAAGATGCTCAAAATGTGCCGCGATTTCGGTTTCGTGGTGAAGGACAGCGGCGAGGCGGGGATCGTCACCATGTTGCTGAAGCTCTAGGCGGGCGGCGGTGGCGGTGGTCGTGCGTGCCCTTTCCCTCGCCCTTCGACAAGCTCAGGATGAGGGAAAGGCAAGGCAACGCGGTCGAAGCGGCAGTGAGCAAAGGGTGAGCCGTATCGCTCTTCGTTATTGGCGAAGGTAGGACGTTTCTGGGGGGGCAGCTGGGATCTGCTGGAGAGTTCCTGATTATGGGAGAGGCCAGACATACGCGGCATAGTTTGCTGTTGGCCAGCACAACCACAGCCCTCATCCTGAGCTTCTTGAGCTTGCCGAAAGGCGAAGGGCGGGGGCGGGATGGAGAGCGCAAACTTGTAGCGTTGGCGCAGGCCCCTCATCCGCCTGCCGGCACCTTCTCCCCGCGCGCGGGGAGAAGGAGGAAGTTTTGGTGTTAGCGCCCTTCACTGCATCGGTGAAATGGTTCCGCCGTCATCGCCGCGCTGTCCTTCTCCCCGTGAACGGGGAGAAGGTGCCGGCAGGCGGATGAGGGGCGCGTGCGCCGAACCTCAGATGCAGGCTTCGAACAGCGCTTTCGTGTTGGCGGCGGTCATTTTGACCGGGTTGCCGCCGGCGCTTGGGTCTTCCAGCGCCATCGCCACCATCTCGTCGATGCGATCCGTGCCGACGCCCATGTCGCCCAGCCGGTCGGGAATGCCGAGATCGGCCCGAAGCTGCATCACGAAATCGAAGAACCCGTCGAACCCGCCCGCAATGCTCAGATAAGCGGCAGCGGCGGCGATGCGGTCCTCGATTTCCGGGCGATTGAGCTTCAGCACCGCTGGCATGACAACGGCATTGGTGGTGCCGTGATGGGTGTTGTAGATCGCGCCGACCGGATGCGACAGCGCGTGGATCGCGCCGAGCCCCTTCTGGAAGGCGACCGCGCCCATGGCGGCAGCGCTCATCATGTGCGCGCGGGCTTCCAGATCACTGCCATTTTCATAGACACGCGGCAGGTTTTCCTTCACGAGCCGAAGCCCCTCCAGCGCAATGCCCTGGCTCATCGGGTGATAGAAGGGCGATGAATAGGCTTCCAGACAGTGGGCAAAGGCGTCCATGCCGGTGCCCGCGGTGATCGCCTTCGGCATGCCGACGGTCAGTTCGGGATCGCAGATCACCACCGAGGGCAGAATTTTCGGATGGAAGATGATCTTCTTCACATGGGTCTGCGAATTGGTGAGAACGCCCGCGCGGCCCATTTCCGAGCCGGTGCCTGCCGTGGTGGGCACGGCCACATTGGGGGCGATCTTCGAGGCGTCGGCGCGGGTCCACCAGTCGCCAATATCCTCGAAATCCCAGACCGGCCGCGTCTGACCGGCCATGAAGGCGATCAGCTTTCCCAGATCAAGGCCCGAGCCGCCGCCAAAGGCGACGACGCCATCATGTCCGCCATCCACGAACGCCCTGATGCCGGCTTCGAGGTTCTTCTCATTGGGATTGGGGTCGACCTCCGAGAAGAGCGCGCGGCCAAGGCCTGCCTCCTCCAGAATGCCGAGGGCATTGTTTGTGATCTCCATGCCGGCGAGGCCCCGGTCGGTGACGAGCAGGGGCCTTGTGATGCCGGCCGCTTTGCAGGCCTCGGCCAGTTCCCGGATGCGGCCCGCGCCGAACCGCACGGAGGTGGGATAGGACCAGTTTCCTTCGAGCTTCATGCCTGTTTCTTTCTCAGATGGTAGGATTTCGGACGGGTCAGATTGTGATAGCCGATTTCCGACAATGCACCGCCGCGCCCGGTGTTCTTGCAGCCGGTCCAGCACAGGGCGGGATCGAGATAATCGGCGCGGTTCATGAACACGGTGCCCGTGTCGATTTCGGCTCCGAGTGACGCCGCACGGTCCGGATCGGCGGTCCAGAGCGAGGCGGTGAGGCCGAATTCGCAATCGTTCATGAGGTCGAGGGCTTCGGCGTCGTTCTTCACCGGCATGATGCCGACGACCGGGCCAAAACTCTCCTCGCGCATCACCCGCATCTGGTGGTTCACGTTCACAAGGATCTGCGGCATGAGATAGGTGCCGCCATCATCCTCGGGGAAGGCTTTCGGATCGACCAGCGCTTTCGCGCCCTGTGCCAGCGCATCTTCGGTCTGGCTGCGCACTTCGGCTGCAAACCGGCGGTTGGCCATGGGACCGATGGTGGTTTCTGCATCGAACGGGTTGCCGAGCTTCAGCTTGCCGACCCATTCGGCGGATTTCTCGACGAAACTGTCGAAATGCCGCTCGGCCACATAGATGCGCTCAATGCCGCAGCAGCACTGGCCGGCATTGAACATCGCGCCGTCCATCAGGCCATCGACCGCCCAGTCGATATCCGCATCGTCCATCACATAGGCGGGATCCTTGCCGCCGAGTTCAAGCCCGAGCCCGGTGAAGGTGCCGGCAGCCGCCCGCTCGATGGCGCGCCCGCCGCCGACGGAGCCTGTGAAGTTGATGAAGTCGAAAGAGCGTTCGCCGATCAGTTTTTCCGTTCCGGCATGGTCGAGGAAGAGGTTGACGAACAGCTCTTCGGGAATGCCCGCCTCATGGAAGGCGCGCACGATGCGCTCACCCACCAGCAGCGTCTGCGTGGCGTGTTTGACGGCGACGGCATTGCCCGCGATGAGGGCGGGAACGATGGTGTTCATGGCCGTCATGTAGGGATAGTTCCACGGCGCGATGACGCCGACCAGCCCGTGGGGTACGCGTTCGATGCGGCGGTCGAAATTCTCTGAATCCTCCAGAACGATGGGGGCGAGGCCGCGAGCGGCGACCCCGGCCATATAGGAGGAGCGCTCGTTCATCCCGCCGAACTCGCCGCCATAGCGCACCGGGCGGCCCATCATGTGGGCAAGCTCGGGCACCACCTCGTCTTTCATCTCGTTGAGGCGGGCGACGCCGGCGTTCACCATCGCGACGCGCTCATCAAGCGGACGCGCGGCCCAGGCCTTTTGCGCCTGGCGCGCACGCGCCAGAAGGGCAGAAGCCATGTCGGGGTCCATCACGGCGCGCTCGGCATAGACCGAGCCGTCGATGGGGGAAATGCATTGCAGTGTCTTGGTCATGTCATGCTCTCTCAAAACCGCGCCTGACCTCCCAGTCGGTCACGCGACGATCATACTCGGATTGTTCCCACCGGGCTGCGTGGACGTAATGATCCACCACTGCGTCGCCAAAGGCTTCACGCAGCATGGCCGAACCGTCCAGTGCGGTGGTGGCGTCGCGCAGGGTTTTCGGTATTTCGCGCACGCCCTGGCCTTCATAGGCATCGCCAACGAAGGCCGGCTCCAGCCCGGTCTTGTTCTCGATGCCGTGAATGCCCGCCGCAATCAGCGCGGCGAAGGCCAGATAGGGGTTCAGGTCGGCGCCGCCGACCCGGCATTCCACGCGCACCGCCTTGGTGTCCGAACCGCAGACGCGGTAGCCCGCCGTGCGGTTGTCGAACGACCAGATCGCCTTGGTGGGGGCGAAGGTTCCGGCTGCAAAGCGCTTGTAGGAATTGATATAAGGCGCGAGGAAACAGGTGATCTCGCCGGCATGGGCGAGAAGCCCGGCCATGTAGTGCCGCATGAGCGGGGACATGCCGTGTTCGCCCGCCGGATCGAAGAAAAGCGGCTTGCCGTCGAGCGTCCACAGAGACTGGTGGACATGGGAGGAATTGCCGGCGGCGCTGTCGTCCCACTTGGCCATGAAGCTGACGGCGCGCCCGGCCTTCCACGCGATCTCCTTGCAGCCATTCTTCACGATTGAATGGCGGTCGGCCATGGTCAGCGCGTCGGTGTAGCGGACATTGATTTCTTCCTGTCCGGCATCCGCCTCGCCCTTGGAGTTCTCCACCGGCACATCCGCGCCATGGAGGCCGTTGCGGATCGCCCGCATCACATCCTCCTCCTTGGTGGTCTGGAAGATGTGATAATCCTCGTTGTAGGCGCTGATGCGCTCCAGCCCGCGATAGCCCTTTGCGGCGGCTTCCTCAAACGTGTCGCGGAACAGGTGGAACTCCAGTTCCGAGGCCATCATCGCCTTCATGCCCATGGCTTCCAGCCGCGCGACCTGCTTTTTCAGGATGGCGCGGGGCGAGTGCGGCACGTCCTCATGGGTGTGGTGGTCGAGCACGTCGCACAGAACCAGCGCTGTGCCTTCCAGCCAGGGAATGCGGCGCATGGTCGAGAGGTCCGGCTTCATCGTGTAATCGCCATAGCCCGCCGACCAGCTCGTCGCGTGGTAGCCCTCGACGGTGAACATCTCCATGTCGGTGGCGAGCAGATAGTTGCAGCTATGGGTTTCCTCAAAGGCGCTTTCCAAAAAATATTCCACATGGAAGCGTTTGCCCATCAGGCGCCCCTGCATGTCGACCAGCGCCACGAGCACGGTGTCGATCTCGCCGGCCTCTGCCGCTGCTCTGAGGCTTTCCAGTGTCAGTTTGCCCGCCATTCAATTCGTCCTGTCGGTGGTTCCCGATCGCCGCGCGTCATCCGGACGCTCAAACGGTGATCTGACTTGCGGATTGAGCACCGGGACAAAGGAAAACCGCTTTCGCGGCTCTGTCCGATGCTTCGGGATATGGCCCCGGCGCGAACGCCCCGGGGCCATGAAGTCGCGTTGCGCTCAGCCGTAGCGATAGGGCGGACCGGCCTTCTGCATGAGGGAACGGTAGTTGCGCAGGATCTCGACCACGCGCTCTTTGCGACCGCCTTCGGCAGCGATCTCGTCCCAGAAGTTTTCGGCCTCGGCTTCCACCGTCGCCCATTCGGCATCGGGAATGGTGGTGAGTTCCATCTTGCCGCCATTGACGCGCAGATCTGCTTCGCCCGCCCAGTACCAGTACAGGCGGTAATAGTGCGACGAGTCCATGGCGAGCCGGAAGAGTTGCTTGAGATGGTCCGGCACTTCGTTCCAGCGGTCGGAATTGGCGAAGAAGGAGCCAACCCACGCGCCGCAGATATTGTTGGTGAGCAGGTAGGGCGTGACGTCGGCCCAGCCCACCGTGTAGTCCTCGGTGATGCCCGACCAGGCGATGCCGTCGAGCTCGCCCGTCTGCACCGCCACTTCCACGTCTTCCCAGGGCAGGGTGACGGGCACGACGCCGAAGCGGGAAAGGAACTTGCCGGCTGTTGGGAAGGTGAAGACACGTTTGCCCTTCAGGTCTTCCAGGCTCTTGATCGGTTCCTTGGTGTTGAAGTGGCACGGATCCCAGGAGCCGGCGGAAAGCCAGGTCACGCCTTCCACCTCGCCATAGGCCTCTTCCCAGATCTCGGCCAGGCCATGCTTGTAGAACAGCGCCTGCACGTCCAGCGAATAGCGCGTGGCGAAGGGGAAGTAGCCGCCGAACACCGACACATCGACCGGAGCGGCCATGGAATCGTCATCCGACTGCACGGCATCGATCGTGCCGTTCTGCATGGCGCGGAAAAGCTCGCCCGTCGGAACCAGCTGGTCGGCGTGGTAGAGCTCGATCACCATTTCGCCATTGGCCGCCTTGTTGAAAGCGTCGATGGCGGGTTTGACGACATGCTCTGCGAGCGCCGGTCCGGCATAGGTCTGCAGCCGCCAGCGGATCGGGCTCTGCGCGCGAACATAAGGCGTTGCCAGGGCCGTGGTGCCAGCGGCCGCCGCCGATGCCATGCCCGCTTTCTTCAGAAAGTCGCGTCTGTTTTGCATCTCTGTTCACTCCTCTGGTTGTTGTCCCGGTCGTTGATGCCGGGCATTGGCGCAGGCTTTTCTGGTCGTGACCTCCTTGGGTTTTTGGCGTGTCAGCGAAGGTAGACGTGCTGGGGAAGCCACAGCGCGATCTGCGGGAAGACCATGACGATGATGAGCGCGAACACCATCACCGCCACGAAGGGCACAATGGATCGGTAGATGTCTCCGAGCTTGATTTCCGGCGGCGCCATGGCGCGCATCAGGAACAGATTGTAGCCGAAGGGCGGGGTCATGTAGGCGATCTGGCAGGTGATCGTGTAGAGCACGCCGTACCAGATGAGGTCGAAGCCGAGCAGCTTGACCAGCGGCACGTAGAGCGGCGCGACGATGACCAGCATGGCCGTGTCGTCCAGGAACATGCCCATGATGAGATAGGAGAGCTGCATCAGGATCAGCACCTCCCAGGGCGACAGGCCGAGCTGGTCGAGGAAGAAGCCCTCGATGGCCTTGACCGCGCCGAGCCCGTCGAACACCGCGCCGAAGCAGAGCGCGGCCAGAATGATCCACATGAACATGCATGAGACGGAGAGCGTCTTGCGCACCGTGTCGTGCACCACTTTCAGCGTCAGCCGGCCACGGATGGCGGCAGCCGCCGTTGCCGAAACCGCGCCGATGGCGGAGCTTTCCACGAGGCTGGTGATGCCCATGACGAAGAGCCCGGTCATCAGGAAGAAGATCATGAAGGGCAGGATGCCGGCCGACAGGAGCTTGATCTTTTCCGACATCGGAATGCGCCGCTCTTCCGCCGGAAGGACGGGGCCGAGATTGGGCTGCAGCCAGCAGCGCACGGCGATGTAGACGATGAACAGGCCGGCCATCAGGAGACCCGGAAACACGCCGGCAAGCCAAAGCTGGCCGACCGGCTGGCGCGCGATCATTGCGTAGAGCACGAGCACGACGCTTGGCGGCACGAGAATGCCCAGTGACGAGCCTGCCTGGATGACGCCGGTCACCATGATCTTGTCATAGCCGCGCCGGAGCAGCTCGGGCAGCGCGATGGTCGCGCCGATGGCCATGCCGGCGACCGACAGTCCGTTCATGGCCGAGATCACGACCATCAGGGCGATGGTGCCGATGGCAAGCCCGCCGCGCACCGGCCCGAACCAGACATGGAACATCTTGTAGAGATCGTCGGCGATGCCCGATTCCGACAGCATGTAGCCCATGTAGATGAACAGCGGCAGCGTTAGCAGCGCGTACCATTTCATCAGCTTCATGGCGGCCGAGAAGGCGATCTCGGAGCCGCCCGTGCCCCACAGAAGAAGCGCGAACACCACGGCGATGAAGCCGATGGCGCCAAACACGCGCTGGCCGGTCAGAAGCAGGCCCATCATGCCCGTGAACATGAGGATGGCGGTGAGTTCGTAGCTCAAGTGAGTTCCTCCCCGCGCACCCGCGCCAGATCCTTGAAGAGCTGGGCCACCGCCTGAAGCAGCGTCAGCGCGATGCCGATGCACATGATGATCTTGATGGGCGCCATGTAGGGCGACCAGGACGAGTAGCTGGTTTCGCCGTATTTCAGCGCGTAGGACGTGGAGGAAAAGCCGCCGTAAAGGAGCAGCGACAGGTAGAAGATCAGGAACAGGATGGTGATGGAATCGACGATGGCCTTGGTGCGCGGCGACCACCGCGCATAGATCACGTCCATCCGCACGTGGGAATCGTTCTGCAGCGCCCATCCGCCGCCGACCATGTAGTAGGCGACCATGGCGAACTGCGCCATTTCCAGCGTCCACAGCGGCGGAATGGACACGGTCTTCATGATCGACGAGTACAGCAGGATGCCGATCATCAGGAAGATCATGTACATGACCACCAGGCCGACATAATGGTTCGTCCGGTCGATCAGGCGCACATAGCGCCTTATGGCGTTTGGCATCGGCTCCTGTCTCCCATTCCTCTCTCCCTCGTTCCCCGTTCTGGTTTCGCCGCCAGCCCTGTTTTTGTTGTCAGTTCTGCTTTGGGCCGGCTGCGTGTATGTCGATGTGAAAGCGCTCCAGCGCTGCTTCGAGCAGCCGCGCAGTGCGCTCCGCCCATTCCTGTTGCCCCGCCTCGTCGGCAATCAGGTCGCTGCAATATTCGATCATGACATTCAGGAGGCCGTGCTGGATGGCGTGGAGGCGCAGCGTGTGCGTGACGCCATCATCCGGCCCGTAAGGATAGTTGCGCATCGCATTGGCGACGCCTTCCTCCTCGGCGTGCTGAAGCATGGCGTCGGCCAGCCGCCGGTCGCGGTCATGCAGAATGCCGACGGCGCGATGGCGGGCGATGCCGAAATAGACGCGCGTGAAGGAGTGGATCGTGACGATGACCGGCAGTTTCTCCGGGCCGGTGCGGCTGGCGATCAGCTCCGCCAGCGCATCGCGAAACGGTTCGTAGATTGCCGCGACGCGCTCGCGCCGGGCATCGTCGGAAAGGTTGCGGTTGCCTGGAATGGCGTGGACTTCGCTCATTTCCGGGATTGCGTCCATCGCCTCCGGCGGGCGATTGCAGTCATAGACGAGGCGCGAAAAACGCTGATGGATCAGTGGCGCGTCGAGCAGGGCCGAGAGCCTGCGCGCGGTGGCCAGCGCACCGATGTCCCAGGCCGCGTGGCTTGCCAGCGTTTCCGGCTTTGCGCCAAGCGTTGAAAGCGCGCGCGGGATGGAGCGCGAAGCGTGCTCGCACACGAGAATGACCGGCGACTGCCCGTCTGCGCGCTCGATCTCGAATGGCTGTCCCTCGGATGGAGCAAGCAATGCCCTGACCATCAAACCTCCACACAAGCCGTCCGTTCCCTTGTTGTTTTTTGAGTGGAACGATCCCCTGAAACGGCTCTGTAATATTGATTAGCATTGCCGCTCATTTGTCAATCGTGTAATTTTTGTTACGGAATGGGGCAGCGCCTTTTGGAGAAACGCGTTTGGGAATGAAAGAACAGGTTCACGCAGCGCTCGGCCAGATGACGGGCGCAGAGCGCAAAGTGGCGCATGCGTTTCTCGCCAACTATCCGAGCAGCGGCCTGTCGACGGTTGCCGAGTTCGCCGCTCTTGCCGGAACCAGCGCGCCGACCGTGCTGCGCTTCGTCTCGCGGCTGGGTTTCTCCGGGTATCCGGAGTTTCAGCGCCTGCTGCGCACGGAGATCCAGGCGGAGCTTCTCTCGCCGCTGGAAAAAGGCGACACCTCGCCGGCGCGCAGCGCGGATGGCTCAGCGCTCGGGTCATACTTCGCACGGGCGACCGCCAACATTCAGGCGACGCTCGACGCCATTCCCGAAAGCGAGTTCGAGGCTGCCTGCGCGCTGCTTTCAGATCACAAATCGGCCTGCTACATGCTTGGCGGGCGCTTCAGCGATGCCATTGCGCGCTACATGGCGGCGCATCTGCGCATCGTGCGGCCCAATGTGCGCCGCTTTCAGGACCAGACCTCCACCTGGGACGATCAGTTGCTGGATGTGAGGGCAGGGGACGTGGTGGTGCTGTTCGACATTCGCCGCTACCAGCGCGACCTCGTGCATCTGAGTGAGCTTCTTTGCGAACGCAAGGCGCGCATTGTGCTCATCACCGACACCTGGCTTTCGCCGATCTCACATTACGCGCGGGTGGTTCTGCCCTGCGCCATCGATTCCGGCCGAACCTGGGATTCCGGGGTCGTGCTGATGGCGCTGGCGGAAGCCATTGTCGACCGTGTGACGCACCGGGACTGGGACGCCGCGCGCAGCCGCATTCAGGCGCTGGAGCACATTCACTGGAACAAGCCGCCTGCCACGGAGTAGCCGGGAGTATCAGCCGGTTGCGCCGAGCGCCCTCGTGGTTCGACAGGCTCACCATGAGGGCTATACTGGAGGCCGGCGCAAGGCATTGAAAATGCTCTGCCTCACATGTTCAGAAAGCGCAATTCAGCGCATTACACCGCCCTCGGCAGTCCAACAGCCCTCATGGTGAGCCTGTCGAACCACGAGGGCGCGGGGCACCAAGCGGATCGCACCTCACTTGCAGAGCGGACGCAGCAGGGCCTGTGTTGCGCCAATGTCGGCATTGATGGCCTGGCGCAGGCCAATGCCGTCCTGTCTGCGCAGGGCGGCGATGGCGTCGTGATGATGGCGGGTGAAGTTCTTGCCTTCCGGCGAGCGCAGAATTTGCTCCAGGTGGCGTGAGAGAAGGCGCATGTAAGGGCCGAAACGGAGCCATAAGGTTTCCGCGATTTGCAGCAGCACGTCCGAACCGGAACAGCGATAAAGCGTGAAATGGAAATCACGGTTTTTCACGAGCATCTCGTAGATGCTCTCCTCGCCGCTTGAGGCGTCATGTGCGGTGGTGAGGCGCTCGAGCGTGCCGATGGCCTCGTCCGTCGCCTGGGTGGAGGCGAGCTCTGCGGCAAGTCCTTCCACTGCGACACGGGCGCGGCACAGATCATCGAGCCTTGCGATGCTGATGGCGGGGATGCGGGCGGAGCCGTTTGAGGCGATTTCGAGCGCGTTCTCGGCAGCAAGCCGGCGAAGGGCTTCGCGCACCGGCATGTGGCTGGTGCCAAAAGTCTCCGCGAGCGATGCAATTGTGAGTGTCTGGCCGGGATCGAAACGACCGACCATGAGCGCATGACGAAGCTGCTGGTAGACGCCGTCCTGAATGGTGACGCGTCGGGAGACCGGGACAAATCCGCTATCCATGGCCAATCCAACCTCCTGTCCGTATCAAACGCACGATAACAGCTTCCGGTGGACGGGTTAAGGATAGACTAAGCAATGGTTGCGGCGCGTTTTGGCGCAGGGGGAACAGGGAGGGCAGGAGTGGGCAGGGAGGGGCGCAGACATGAAACCTGCCCGCGCCCCCTGCGATATTGAGTGGAGCCTGTTCAGCCGTTCCGGCGGATGGCCTTGCCCTCGTCGTCGAAGCGGAAGACGCGGTTCTCGTCGAACTTTGCCTGCTGAGTGCTGTCGATCTCGAAGTTCTGCTCGCCGAACAGGCGCGCGCAGACGAGGCCGGATTCGCCGCAGTCCAGATAGACATTGGTGTCTGCACCCAGATGCTCGATGTGAGAGACACGGCCTTCGATATCGCCGCCTTCGGCAACAATGGAGATGTGTTCGGGACGAATGCCGATGGTTTTCGCATCGTCGCGGCCAAGCCGTGCAGCCTCGATGAAGTTCATCTGCGGCGACCCGATGAAGCCGGCGACAAACAGATTGGCCGGATCGTTGTAGAGTTCCATCGGCGTGCCGACCTGCTCGATCCTGCCGGCATTCAGAACGACGATGCGGTCGGCCAGCGTCATGGCTTCGGTCTGGTCATGGGTGACGTAGACCATGGTCGCGCCCAGTTCGCGGTGGAGACGCGCGATCTCCAGACGCGTGTTGACGCGCAGCGCCGCATCGAGGTTTGAAAGCGGTTCATCGAACAGGAAGAGCTTGGGCTTGCGCACCACCGCGCGACCAATGGCGACGCGCTGGCGCTGGCCGCCCGAAAGCTCTGCCGGCCGGCGGTCGAGATAGGGCTCGAGCGACAGCATTTTCGAAGCGAAATCGACACGTTCGGCAATGTGCGCGGCCGGGTGTTTCGCTTGTTTCAGGCCGAGGCTCATATTGTCGCGCACGGTGAGGTGCGGATAGAGCGCGTAGGTCTGGAACACCATGGCGATGCCGCGCTTGGAGGGCGGCGTTGTGTTGACTTCGGCGCCGTCGATTTCGACATGGCCGCCGCTGGCGTCCTCCAGCCCGGCGATGATGCGCAGAAGGGTGGATTTTCCGCAGCCCGACGGGCCGACGAAGATGACGAGTTCGCCGTCCTGAACCTCCAGGTCCACGCCCTTGATGACGTCTACCTGGCCGAACGACTTGGTGATGTTCTTGAGTGCGAGTGAGCCCACGGTTTCGTCCTACAGTTCTACTTCTTTGCCGCTTCGCACGCTTTCGTCGGCGGCGAGGCAGATGTTGAGAGATTGCACGGCATCGTTCATGTGCCGCGAGAGATCGATGTCTTCGCGGATGGCTTTGAGAACGAAGGCCTGTTCGCGGTCGCACAGCTCCTGATGGCCCGGCTCGCCTTCCATGGAGAGGAGCGTGTCCTCATTGGCAAAGCGGCCCTGGGCATTGGTTTCGGCCCTGTGGATGCGGATGCGTGAGGTTTTCGTGTGGGCGTCGATGTCGTCCGATTTCGCGCCCTCGTCCATGACGATGGAGACGCAGCCATTCGGCGACACGATGTCCTTCACGAAGAAGGCGGTTTCCGACATCATCGGCCCCCAGCCGGCTTCATACCAGCCGACTGAACCGTCTTCGAACATCACCTGGAAATGTCCGTAATTGTACATATCCGGGGCGATTTCGTCTGAAAGCCGGACCCCCATGCCGCGCACCTTCACCGGTTTGGCGTCGGTGATCTGGCACATCACGTCCACATAGTGCACGCCGCAGTCGACGATGGGCGGCGTGGTCTCCATCAGCTGCTTGTGTGTGTGCCAGCTCGGACCGGAGGACTGCTGGTTCAGGTTCAGCCGGAACACGTAAGGCCCGCCGAGCCCGCGCGCTTCCTCGATCAGCCGCACCCAGGAGGGGTGGTGACGCAGAATGTAGCCGACGACCAGCTTGCGGCCATGGGCCTTTGCCGTTTCCACCACGCGCCTTGCATCTGCGACATTGGTGGCCAGCGGCTTTTCCACGAACACATGTGCGCCGGCTTCCATCGCGGCGATGGCGTAGGCCGCATGGCTGTCGGAATAGGTGTTGACGGAGGCGAGATCCGGCCGGGTTTCGGCCAGCGCTTCCTCATAGCCGGTGAAGTGCGGATAGGCTTTCAGCGCATCCGGCAGGTCCGGCTTCGAGCGGCTGACAAGGCCGACGATCTCGAAACCGGGATTGGCGTGATAGGCGAGCGCGTGGCTCATTCCCATATTGCCGAGGCCTGCGACCAGCACCCGCACGGGCGTCTCCTGCGCACTCATTTCACTGCTCCCGAGGTGATGCCGCGGATGAGCTGGCGCGAGAAGATCAGATAGAGGATCAGCACCGGCAGGATGGCGAGCGAGAGGGCCGCCAGAACCGCGTTCCAGTTGGTGACGAACTGGCCGATGAAGACCTGTGCGCCAAGCGTGATGGTTTTCGTTTCCTCGGCAGGGGCGAGGATCAGGGGGAACCACAGATCGTTCCAGATCGGGATCATGGTGAAGACCGCGACCGTGGCCATGGCCGGCCGCACCAGCGGCAGGACGAGGCGGAAGAAGATGCGGTATTCGCTGAGCCCGTCGATGCGACCGGCGTTCTTCAGGTCGTCGGATACCTGTCGCATGAACTCCGACAGGATGAAGACGGCCAGCGGCAGGCCCTGCGCCGTGTAGACGAGGATCAGCGAGGTCAGTGTGTTGACGAGGCCGGAGGCGGCCATCATCTGCAGGATCGCCACGGTGCCGAGCCGGATCGGGATCATGATGCCGAGCGCCAGGTAAAGGCCCATCAGCGAATTGCCCTTGAAGCGGTATTCGGCAAGCGCGAAGGCGGCCATGGCGCCGAACAGCAGCACCATGAACAGCGACACGACGGTGACGATGAAGCTGTTCTGGAAATAGAGCAGGAAGTCGCCCTGTTTCAGAACGGTTTCGAAGCCGACCAAGCTGAAGCTTTCCGCATTGGGCAGCTCCAGCGGCGTGCGGAAGATGGCCTTGCGCGACTTGAAGGCGTTGATGACGATCACGAACACCGGGAACAGTGCGATGATCGTGTAGGTGGCCAGCACCGCATGGGCGGCGATGGAGCGGGCGGGGGAGTGTCTTGCCATGCTCATGTCTGTGTCCTCCCGCTCAGAACTGGTAGCGGCGCAGCCGCCGCTGGATGCCGAACAGATAGATCGACACGCCGATGAGAATGATGACGAACATGGCGGTGGCGATGGCCGCGCCCAGGTTCGGGTCACCCAGCTGAAGCTGGAAGCCGAAGAAGGTGCGGAACATGAACGTGCCCAGAATGTCGGTCGAGAAATCTGGTCCCGCCAGCGCGCCCTGCGTGGCGTAGATCAGGTCGAACGCGTTGAAATTGCCGACAAAGGTGAGGATCGAGATGATGCCGATGGCGGGCAGGATAAGCGGCAGTTTGACCTTCCAGAACTGCGCCATGCCGGTGATGCCGTCGCACTCGGCGGCTTCCAGAAGCTCGTCCGGGATGGAGAGCAGCGCGGCATAGATCAGCATCATCGGAATGCCGACGAACTGCCACACCGAAATCAGCGCCAGCGTCGTCAGCGCGTAGGCTTCCTTGCCGAGCCAGGGCTGGAAAAGGCTTTTCAGGCCGACCATGTCGAGCAGGTTGGGGGCCACGCCCCATAACGGGCTCAGGATGAGTTTCCACGCAAAGCCTGCAATGACGAAGGAAAGGATCGTCGGGATGAAGATGGCCGTGCGATAGAAGGAGCGCATGCGCAGGCGCGGGCTTGAAAGCAGCGCAGCCAGAAGAATGCCGATCGGGTTCTGCACGATCATGTGAACGATGAAGAACCAGATGTTGTTCTTGAGCGCGTTCCAGAACTGATCCGACCATTGCGGATCGCCGAACAGGGCGCGGAAATTTTGCAGGCCCACATAGACCTGGCTGTTTTCCACGTCGCTGTACATGGCCAGCTGCAGTGTGCTGAACAGCGGGATGATCATGATGGCCGTGTAGATCAGCACGGCGGGCGCCAGAAACACGGCGATATGCCAGCGTATGGGCTTCTTGGTGGCTTGGGCCATGGAACGTCTCTCTAGAGCATTTCCCGTTCGGAATGAACCAATGCGATGGAAAAGGAACTGCTCAACTTATTGAATCTGGAGCCATTTCTTGCCGATCAGGTGATTTCATCTGATCGGAAAAGGCTCTATGGCGCCGGGCCCGCGCAGGTGGCGGACCCGGCTTCCTGTTCAAAGGATCAGGATTTACTGCTGCGGCTCGTACCAGCCTGCCAGGCCGTCCTGAAGCTGCTTCGCGCCATCCTCGGGCGACTGTGCGCCGCGCAGAACATTGGCCGAGACGTTCCACATCTCGTTCCAGAGGTTCGGCGTGCCGCGCGAGATGATCTGATGCGCGGGACGGATGGTGGATTTGCAGGTTTCGCGCCAGGAAACGAATTCCTGCGCCAGCGGATCTTCCATCTCGACCGTTTCGCTGGAGAGCGAGAAGAAGCCCGGCAGCGAGTTGGCGTAGAGCGAGGCGAACTCAGCCGAACCGACCCAGTTCAGGAAGGTGCGGGCGGCTTCCGCATTCTCGGTCTTGGCGTTCATGCCGATGCCGATATCCGTGTGATCGGAGATGTAGCACTCGTCGCCGGCGTTCTGCACTGGCGGTGCGAATGCGCCCAGCTTGAAGTCGGCCTGGTCGTTGAAGATCGAGATTTCCCACGAACCGGCGGGGAAGATCGCCGCGCGGCCGAGCGTGAACAGGTTCTGGCTGTCGGGATAGGCCTGCGCCTCATAGCCGTCGCCCAGATAGGGCGCCCATGCGGCGAGCTGGCGGAAGGGCTCGACCCACTGGTCGTCGGTGAGCTTCTGCTCGCCGCTGATCAGCGCCAGACGGCCTTCTTCGCCTTTCCAGTAGTTCGGGCCGATATTGGTGTAGCCCATCGTGGCGGCTTCCCACTGGTCCTTGGCGCCCATGGCCATGGGAATGTAGGTGCCGTCTTCCTTGATCTTCTCGAGAACGGCGAAGAACTCTTCATTGGTCTTCGGCGGCTCGATGCCCAGCTCTTCGAAAGCGTCGGCATTGTAGATGAAGCCGTGGATCACGGACGCCATCGGCACGCAGAAGGTTTCCGCGCCGTCATCCGTGCTCCATGCGGCCTTCGCCACGTCGGAGAAGTTCGCCATGTTCTCCAGATCCTGGATCGCCGACAGGTGACCCTTCTGGTAGAGGCTGAGCGATGCGTCGAACGGACGGCAGGTGATCAGGTCGCCAGCCGTGCCGGCGTCCAGCTTGGAATTGAGGACCGCGTTGTACTCGGTCGGCGCGCTCGGCGCGAACTTGACCTTGATGCCGGGATTCTTGGCTTCGAAAGCCGGGATGAGCTTTTCCTGCCAGATGGTCAGGTCGTCATTGCGCCAGCTTTCGATGGTGAGCTCGGCATCCTGCGCCATCGCCACGCCGGACGCGCCGAGCATGGTTGCGGCGAGTAACGCCAGTTTGGTGGATTTCATCATGGTCTTCTCCCTGGTTTGCCCCGGGGCATCGCAGCCGCGCCTGCACGACAGGTCGCAACGGCGCCCGGAGCGCTGCTGAACTGTTCCTATGGAGGTTCTTTTTGGTAGCCGGCTCTTGAGCCCGGCCGGCATTTCCGGTTTTCTGGTCACGCACTGGCGCTTCTTTGTGTGCCTTGTGCGCTCCGCTCCCCGGACCCCTCTGCTCCTCCAATGGAGAAATTAAAGGCCAAAAAAATACCATTTGTCCAGAGGTGAATCTTTCATCTTCGAACGGTTTTTTGAGTAGCGCAGATTTTTATGAAGCAAAAACAGATGGATGCGTTAAATTATCGGCGCTCTGTTTTTTCTTGTTTCCTAGAGGTATCTTTTTGGTATCATGATTGCGAGGAGTGATCATGAGCGAATTTGTCATTGCAATCGATGGTGGGGGAACGAGCTGCCGGGCCGCATTGGCCGACCGGCATGGCAATGTTCTCGGGCGCGGAAAACGCGGCTCCGCCAATATTTTTACCGCGTCGGACGCGATTGGCGAGAACATCGTGATGGCCGCCCGTGAGGCGCTCCACGATGCAGGGCTCGATGCGCTCGATCTTTCCGGCATTCCGGCCTATCTGGGGCTTGCGGGCATCAATGTGGGTGAGCGTCAGCGGGCGCTTGCCCGGGCACTGCCATTTGCCGACACACAATTCGTGCATGACGGTCTGATCGCGCTTCAGGGCGCGCTGGGCGACAATGACGGCGTCATGGCCATTCTGGGCACCGGCTCCGCCTATGTGGCGCGATCCGGTGGTAAGCTGCGCAATGTGGGCGGCTGGGGTTTCGCCATCGGCGATCAGGGCAGTGGCGCGGTTCTTGGCCGCACGCTGCTTCAGCAGACCCTGCTCGCCCATGACGGCATTCGCGAACACACGCCGCTCAGCCGCGCCGTCATGGCGCATTTCCAGAACAATCCGGAAGCGATGGTGGAGTTCGCGCAGCAGAATGCGCGGCCGGCCGATTATGGCTCCTTCGCGCCGATGGTTTTCGAGTACGACGATCAGGGCGACCCTCTGGCCGGACGCATCCTGCGCGACACGGTGCGCGATATCACCGAGACGCTCGACACGGTCGTTTTTGACGGATGCGAACGCCTCTGCCTTCTGGGTGGTCTCGGGGCGCTCTATGCCGGGCGGCTTGAGCCGCGGCATCAGGCGATCCTGAAAGAGCCACTGGCCGACGCGCTGGGTGGTGCGGTGCAGCTTGCGCTGCGCGCGTTCCCGCCGGCCATGGAAGGGGAGGTGCGACGATGAGCGTATCGAAACTCTTCACCGAAGAGAGCGTTGCGGCCATGGGGTCCGGCCCGCTTTATGTGCGCCTGCGTCGCCTTCTTGAAGATGCGATCAGCGGCGGCGTGCTGGGCGAGGGCGCGGCCCTGCCGACCGAGCGCGACATTGCCGAACTGACGGGCTTGAGCCGTGTCACGGTGCGCCGCGCCGTCGATGATCTGGTGAAGCAGGGGCGTCTCATTCGCCGCCACGGTTCCGGCACGTTCGTTGCGCCCTCGGTGTCGCGCGTCGAGCAGTCTCTCTCGCTGCTGACCTCGTTCACCGAGGACATGGCGCGGCGCGGACTGTCTGCCCGCTCCGAGTGGCTGGAGCGGGTGGTTGTCGCGCCGTCTCCTGACGAAATGATGGTGCTGGGGCTTTCGGTGGGAGATACGGTCTCCCGGCTGGAGCGCCTGCGCATCGCCGACGATGTGCCCATGGCCATCGAGCGGGCATCCATCATCGGCAGCTTCCTTCCCGATCCGGCATCGGTCACGGATTCGCTCTATGATGCGCTGGACATGCGTTCTGCCCGGCCGTGCCGCGCCACGCAGCGCATTTCCGCGCGCAATGTGGATGAGCGCGAGGCCAAGCTTCTCAAGGTCGCGCCCGGTGAGGCCGCGCTTTATATCGAGCGCGTTTCCTACCTGCCCAATGGCCGGGTCATTGAATTCACCCGTTCGATCTATCGCGGCGACGCCTATGATTTCGTCGCCGAGCTGAAGATCCCGGAACGTTGATGTAATCCAGAAAATCGGAACCGAGACATGTCTTCTTTCGCACTCGTCGGCGCGCGCATCTTTGATGGAGACGCCTGGCAGGATAACCGGGCGCTGATCGTCGAGAACGGCCGGATTGCCGGGATCGAGCCGCTGGACGCGCTTGCTCCCGACTGCGAACGGCGCGAGGCGGGCGGTGCGATGGTCGTGCCGGGCTTCATCGATCTGCAGGTCAATGGCGGCGGCGGCGTGATGTTCGACGGCGATTGCGGGGTCGGGGGACTGCAGAAAATCTGCAGCGCGCATGCGAAATTCGGCACGACCGGGCTTCTGCCGACGCTGATCACCGATACGCGTGAATCGACCGCAGCGTCGATTGCCGCCGGTGTTGAAGCGGCGCGGATGAAGATGCCCGGCTTTCTCGGCCTGCATCTGGAAGGACCGCACCTTTCCATCGCGCGCAAGGGCGCGCATGATCCGGCGCTGATCCGTCCGCTGGAGGATGGCGATCTCGCCGCCATGATCGAGGCGCGCCGGGAGCTGCCGGCGCTGATGGTGACGCTGGCGCCCGAAAATGCGACGGCTGAACAGGTGAAGGCGCTGGTCGGGGGCGGTGTGAAGGTGAGCCTCGGGCACACGGACACGAGCTGCCGCACGGCGCTGGCCTATGCCGAGGCGGGCGCATCGCTGATAACCCATCTCTTCAATGCCATGAGCCCGCTTGCCCATCGCGAGCCGGGTGTCGTTGGCGCTGCGCTCGACAGTGGCCGTCTGTGGGTTGGCATCATTGCCGATGGTGTTCACGTCGATCCGGTGGCGATTGGCGTTGCCCTGCGCGGCAAGAATGGCCCGGCCCGCATTTTCGCGGTGACGGACG
Source organism: Nitratireductor sp. GZWM139 (assembly GCF_030068685.1). Taxonomy (NCBI): domain Bacteria; kingdom Pseudomonadati; phylum Pseudomonadota; class Alphaproteobacteria; order Hyphomicrobiales; family Phyllobacteriaceae; genus Nitratireductor; species Nitratireductor sp. GZWM139. The sequence goes on from NZ_JAMQML010000003.1 coordinate 110,974, forward strand.
CCATGTCGACCATCGGCACCGATCTGAAATCCTTCACGCTGAACGGCCGCACGATCATGCGTGAAAACGGCCGGCTGACGCTGGAAGACGGGACGCTGGCCGGCGCCGATATCGACATGATTGCGACGGTTGCCTATCTGCACCGCACGGTCGGGCTGCCGCTCGAGGAAGCGCTTCGCATGGTAAGCGTCTATCCGGCGCAGGCCATCGGGCTCGATCACGCCAAGGGCCGCCTTGGCGCTGGCAGGGACGCCGATTTCGTGGTTCTGAACGATGATCTCGGCGTTGTCTCCACCTGGATCGGCGGCGAACCCGTGCATCAGGCCGGTTGATCGAGTTCGCGCATTTTCCCTCTTGAAGCTCTAGTGACTAGAGATCCTATCCTTGCAGGCGTTGAAAGTCTGTAAGGAGAATCATCGTGTCCTTGAAACAGGATGATAGCGCCGCAAACCCCTATTCCTGGAAGGTGGGCGGTATGGATTGTGGAAGCTGTGCGAACAAGATCCGCACAGCCGTGGAGCGTTTTCCCGGTGTGAGTGATGTCAGTGTTTCGGTGATGTCCGAGACGCTGGCCCTGTCGCTGGATGAAAACAAGACCGGGCGCGACAAGGTGGAGCGTGCGGTCAAGAAACTCGGCTATTCGATTGCACCGCGTCAGCGCGGGGAAGCGGCCGAAACGGCTACGGTCGCGCAGAGGTCCTGTTGTAGTGGGCATGACCACACGCATGGGCAGGGTTCTAAAGTTGAGCGCGCCGATCCGGGACATGGCGTTGCCGGTCATGTGCACGGCGCGGATGATGGCGACCGCAGCTGGTATCAGACCGGCAAGGGGCGTCTCGTGATCCTGACCGGACTTCTTCTGGTCGCCGCCTGGGGTGCGGAATTCCTGCTGCCGGGTGAACTCGGCATGTGGGCCTTCGTTGCGGCCTGTCTGATCGGCGTTGCGCCCATCGCCCGCCGGGCCTTTGCCGCGCTGAGTGCAGGCATGCCCTTCACCATCGAGATGCTGATGACGGTGGCCGCCGCCGGTGCCCTGTTCATTGGCGCTGCCGAGGAGGCGGCGCTTGTCGTCTTCCTGTTCGCGGTGGGCGAAGTGCTGGAAGGTGTGGCGGCCAACCGCGCGCGCGCCGGCATCCGGGCGCTGGGCGATCTGGTGCCCAAGACCGCGCTGCTTGAGGAAAACGGCAAGACCCGCAAGGTGCAGGCCGCAGAGCTGAAAATCGGCCAGATCGTCATGGTGCGGCCGGGTGACCGGATTCCTGCCGATGGCGAGATCGTCGACGGCATTGCCGGCATCGACGAAGCGCCGGTGACGGGCGAATCCGTGCCGCGCACGAAGGGCGAGGGCGAAGACGTCTTTGCCGGTTCGATCAGCACCGATGCGGCGATCCGTGTGCGCGTGACGCGCGCGCCGGAGGACAACACCATTGCGCGCATCATTCGTCTGGTCGAGGAAGCGCAGGATGCGCGTGCGCCAACGGAGCGTTTCATCGACCGGTTCAGCCGTTACTACATGCCGGCAGTGGTGGGGTTCGCCCTGCTGGTCGCCATCGTGCCGCCGCTTGCGGCGGGGGCTGCCTGGGATGTCTGGATCTATCGCGCGCTGGCGCTGCTCCTGATCGGCTGCCCCTGTGCGCTGGTGATCTCCGTTCCTGCTTCCATCGCCTCCGCACTCTCCACCGGTGCGCGGCGTGGCCTGCTTCTGAAGGGCGGAGCCGTTATCGAGGCTGCCGCCCGGACCGATCTCGTGACCTTCGACAAGACCGGCACGCTCACGGTCGGCCGTCCGGCGGTGACGGATGTGTGGGCGGCCGATGGCGATGAGGCGCGTGTTCTGGCGCTGGCTGCCGGCGTTGAAGCCGGTTCCAGCCATCCGCTGGCCGAGGCCGTTCTGGCCCATGCCGAGAGCCTTGGCGTTTCCTATGAGGCGGGCAGGGATGCGCGCGCCATTCCCGGCCGCGGTGTGGAAGCGCGCGTGGGTGGTGAGACCGTGTTCGTTGGTTCGCCGCGCCATGCCGAGGAAGAAGGCGCGATGACCGCGCTGGCAAGGAGCCGCATTGAGGCTCTCGAGGCCGAGGGCAAGACGGTTGCCGCCGTTTTCCGCGCCGGTGCGCTTTCAGGCGTGATCGCCCTGCGCGACGAGCCGCGCGAGGATGCCGCCGCCGCCATGCAGGCGCTCAAGGCGCTCGGCGTGCGCACCATGATGCTCACCGGTGACAATGCGCGCACGGCGGAAGCCATCGCGGGACGCCTTTCGATGGAGTATCGCGCCGAGCTTCTGCCCGATGACAAGGTGTCCGCGATCCGTGAGCTGACCGGTCGGAACACGGTGATGATGGTTGGCGACGGCATCAACGACGCGCCGGCGCTGGCCACCGCCAATGTTGGCGTGGCCATGGGCTCGGGCACCGATGTGGCGCTCGAATCGGCCGATGGCGCGCTTCTGCGCAACCGTGTGGGTGATGTCGCCGGCATGGTGCGGCTGGCGCGTGCGACGATGGCCAATATCCATCAGAATATCGCCATCGCGCTGGGGCTCAAGGCGGTGTTCCTGGTCACCACGGTGCTGGGCGTCACGGGGCTCTGGATCGCAATCCTTGCAGACACCGGCGCGACCGTTCTGGTGACGCTGAATGCGCTGAGGCTTCTGGGCTTCCGCATGGAGCGTTAGATCGTCCTGCGAGCGTTCGGGCGCTCAAGAGGCGGTCTGGAATATTGGTGGAGCAGCCGTCGGCTTCGACGCTTTTTCGCTCCCTTCAGAATCGGCAAAAGCCGGCCCTCGTGGCCGGCTTTTTTACGGGGTTGTATACGCATAATTATACGTGGAATTTAGTGTATAAGTTGTATTTCTTGTTTATCACTTATCGATGTTGATAACCGAGTATCCTTATGAAAAATATGGATTTTCCCGATATTGATTCCTCAAAGGTTGCATAGATATCCACATAATCCATTACAGGTTGTATATGTAATCTGAATCCGATATCGTTCAGAAGTTGTATCGAGCAGGGTACGTCGGAATTCCGGGGGTACTTATGTTTCAGCGGACATGTTTGTAGCGCCGCTTTGATCGGTTTTCCGGGTCATTCGGGTCCGGGCTGATGAGTTGGCGTCGCATCGGCAGCGCTTGGCGTGGCTGATGCAGAACGGTGCAGAGCGCATCGTGAAACTGCATCGCTCGGGTGAACCGTGTGATGCGGACGGACGGTTATTGCCGTCTTGCAGGAGCGTTGTGTGCCGCGTTCGCGGCAGCGTCTTTCAGGTCAGATTCCCACCTCTTATGAAGCGAGGCGTAGAGCATATGGGCATGCACAGACAGGATGGACTTTCATTTGCAACTTTGCGGGCTGCCGAAGCGGTCATCGACACGCGCAGCCTGACCGGCGCGGCGCAGAAGCTGGGCATCAGCCAGCCGGCAGTGAGTATGCATCTGGGCGTCTTGAGAAGGCGATCGGCACGCCGCTGATCAAGAAACTCGGCAACCGGATCATCGTGAAGGAAGAGATTTCCCGGCTTATCCGCCAGATGCTCGATCTTGAGCGGCGGCTGCGCACGGTGGGCTATGAAAAGAATGTTTCCAAGCTGAAGGTCGGTATCTGCACCTACACCGCGCCGCTGCTGCTTGCCGGGCTCGGGCGGCTTGGCAAGATCAAGGAAAGCGTGAGCTGGCGCATCGCCGATTCCAGGCGGCTTGAAGAGATGTACGATCTGGGGCAGGTGGATGCCGTTTTCCGCGCGCTCTACCCGAATGAAATGGGGCCGGATCTGATCAGCGAATATGCGATGCGGTGGATGGGCTCGCGCGAGCTGGCCGAACAGACCAAGCGAAACAGCGGCTCCATACCGGTGGTGCTGACCAATCCGCAGTCGCCGCTCGGCATTGTCGCCCGCGAATGGCTCCGCCATCGCCGTGTTTCCTATGACGTGATCGGCGAGGTGGATGACATCACCAACGCCATGAAGCTGGTCGCCAACGGGGCTGCGGTCTCACCGCTGCCGGGTTTCGTTTTCGATGGCAATCCGGCGCTGCATGAAGACTGTGTCGAGGTCATTCCGGGCGGGCTCGAGATCCGCTACGGCATGTTCTTCGACGACAAGCGTTTCAACCTGCGGCTCGCTATGGACATTTTCGAGCTTCTGCAGGGTGAGTTGCATCGCATGACACCCCCGCCTTCTGCCTATCAGGGGCAGGGCCTGGCCCATCAATAGATAGCGCCCGCCAAGTCGGCATGCCGCCGCGCAGGTCTCTGCGCGGCGCTGTTATGCCTAGGGTCAGGATCCATTAATATGGCCGCAATGGTCGGCCTGATTTGCACGGGCTACTTTGTCGCAAGTCCTTGAAAGACGTGAAGTCTTCCTGCGGCCTTGCTTCGCGTATCCGCACAAATCAGGCCGACCATTGCGGCCATATTAATGGATCCTGACCCTAGAAACTGTCGTCAAAATTTCACCCAGCCGCCGCTTTGCCGTCAGGTTCGGCGCGCAAGATTCCAAATTATGAGAAGACTGATTCAAAACGCCCGTTCGGACGCGCAGACTGATGCGCAAATCGATGCCCTCCTGTCTCCGCAGGATGAGGTGTCCATCGTGGATTCGCTTTTCACCATGTCAAAGGGGCATGGCCATGCCGGCGCGCGCGACGTGCTGGAGCGTGTGCTGGAGGCGCGGCTCGAAGCGCGCCTTGCGCGCCGTATGCGCCAGACCATCGAGCAATCTCCAGGCAATGACGACAAACGTCCAAGGAGTGCCGCATGAACCGCTGTGTCATACCGCTTGAGGGCGGCCGCCTATTGCAGGGCGAGAAAGTCTTCGATTTCGCGCGCGGCAGCCAGCAGGGTGGGCAGGATGGACTGCTCCATCTCGGCGCAGGTGAAGCGCGCCGACTGCGTGGAGACGTTGAGGGCGGCGGTGATGCGCCCCGCCCTGTTGCGTATCGGCACGGCAATCGAGCGCAGTCCGAGCTCCAGCTCCTGGTCGACGATGGCGTAACCGCGCGCGCCGGCCATGGTCACCGTTTGGGCGAGTTCGGCCCGGTCCGTCACCGTTCGTTCGGTCTTGGCGCTGATCGACGCCTTCGCGAGAAAACCGGTGAGTTCGGACGCTTCCAGATCTGACAGAAGAACCCGACCCATCGACGTGCAATAGGCCGGAAGCCGCGTGCCGACATTGAGCCTCACGGACACGATGCGCCGGCCGGCCACACGGGCCACATAGACGACATCCTCGCCCTCCAGAACGGCTGCGGAGCAGGATTCGCCAAGCGTTGCGGACACACGTCGCATGACGGGCTCTGCATAGCGCCAAAGCGCGGCGTCGCCCATCCATGTCCGGGCGAGCCCCAGCAGTTTCGCGGAAAGCAGGAAGCGCCGGTCCGTCTGGCGCGCATAGCCGCTCGCCACCAGTGTGAGGAGCAGCCGCCGCGCGCCTGCGCGTGTCAGCCCCGCCTCCGTCGCCACTTCCGTCAGCGTCATGCCGTCCGGCGCATTTGCCAGAATCTCCAGAACGCCAAGCCCCTTCTGCAGCGATCCAACGAGATCGCGCGAAGCCTGGGCTTCAGCTGTGGCGGGGGCATTTGACTCGGTTTCATTCTCCATCTAGAAAGTATCGCATATAAAACTTTTGTTCGCAATACGAACTTACGAGGAGTGCCATGGCGCGTTTCGTCCCGCTGCCCCAGGCGGTTGCGGAGAACCTGAACAATGGCGACAGCGTCGCTTTTGAAGGCTTCACCCATCTCATCCCCACCGCCGCCGCCCATGAGGCGATCCGCCAGGGTTTCCGTGATCTCACGCTGATCCGCATGACCCCCGATGTGGTCTACGACCAGATGATCGGCATGGGCCTCGCCCGCAAACTGGTCTTTTCCTATGCCGGCAATCCGGGGGTGGGGCTTCTGCGCCGCCTGCGCGATGCGGTGGAAAACGGCTTTCCGCACAAGCTCGAGATCGAGGAACACTCCCACGCCGCCATGGCCAATGCCTATGAGGCGGGTGCGGCCGGGCTTCCCTGCGCGATTTTCCGTGGCTATCGCGGCGCGGAGCTCGCCCGTGTGAACCCGAACATCAAGTTCATCGAGTGCCCCTTCACGGGCGAGAGCCTGGCCGCCGTGCCGGCACTGCGGCCCGATGTCGTCTTCATTCATGCGCAGAAGGCGGACCGGAAGGGCAATGTTCTGGTCGAGGGCATTGTCGGCATTCAGAAAGAGGCGGTGCTTGCAGCGAAACGCGCTGTCGTGACCGTCGAAGAAGTCGTCGACGATTTCTCCGACCTGCACCCCAATCTGACCATTCTGCCCCACTGGACGGTGACCGACATCGCCGTGGTGCCGGGTGGCGCGCACCCCTCCTACACGCATGGCTATTACGCGCGTGACAACGCCGAATATCTGAAATGGGACAAGATCGCCGCAGACCGCGACCTGTTCCGCGACTGGATGCAGAAGAATGTGCTTGATGCGACGCCCGAGGATTTCGCAGGCCGCGTCGAGAAGCTGAGGGACGCAGGATGAGCAAGCCCGAATTCACTCCCAATGAAATGATGACGATTGCGGCCTCACGCGCGCTGAAGAACGACGATGTGTGTTTCGTCGGCATCGGCGCGCCCTCGGCTGCGTGCAACATTGCGCGTCTGACGCATGCGCCCGACATCACGCTGATCTACGAATCCGGCACCATCGGCACCGCGCCGGACGTTCTGCCGCTCTCGATTGGCGATGGCGAGCTGTGCGACACCGCGCTGACCACGGTGCCGGTGCCGGAAATGTTCCGCTACTGGCTGCAGGGCGGGCGCATCACCATCGGCTTTCTGGGCGCGGCCCAGATCGACAAATACGGCAACATCAACACCACCGTCATCGGTGACTATGACAGCCCGAAGACGCGGCTTCCCGGTGGCGGTGGCGCTCCGGAAATCGCGACCTCCTCGCAGGAAGTCTACATCACGCTCGCCCAGTCGAAGCGGGGCATGGTGGAGAAGATCGATTTCTACACCTCCTTTGGACATGGCGATGGCGGCGACCACCGCCAGAAGCTCGGCATCGACACCAAGGGGCCGACGCTGCTCATCACCGATCTTGCGATCTGGAAGCCGGATCCGGTGACGAAGGAGTTCACCGTCGTGTCGCTGCATCCCGGCGTTACGCGCGATCAGGTGCAGGAAACCTGCGGCTGGACCGTGACGTTTGCTGACGGTGTCGAAGAGACGCCGCCGCCCACCGAACTCGAGCTTGCGACATTGCGCGACTTGAAAGCCCGCACCGAAGCGGCCCATAAGGGCGCATGATCTTTCCGTCGCGTGGCGCACGCGGCGGCTGGGCGCTGCCCGGCATTGATGGTTAGGAGACCTCACTCATGGCTGAAGCTTTCATCTGCGACTACATCCGCACGCCGATCGGCCGTTTCGGCGGCGCGCTTTCCTCCGTTCGCGCCGACGACCTGGCTGCCCTGCCGATCAAGGCGCTGATGGAGCGCAACCCGAAGGTCGACTGGGCGGCGCTGGACGATGTGTTCTATGGCTGCGCCAACCAGGCCGGTGAGGACAACCGCAACGTGGCGCGCATGGCCGTGCTTCTTGCGGGCCTGCCCATCGAGGTGCCGGGCTCCACGGTGAACCGCCTGTGCGGTTCGGGCATGGATGCGATCACCATTGCCGCGCGCGCCATCAAGGCGGGTGAGGCGGAGATCATGATCGCCGGCGGCGTGGAATCCATGAGCCGCGCGCCCTTCGTCATGCCGAAGGCCGAAACGGCCTTCTCGCGTCATGCGGAAATCTACGACACCACCATTGGCTGGCGCTTCGTCAACAAGCTGCTCAAGAAGCAGTATGGCGTCGATTCCATGCCGGAGACGGGTGAGAACGTGGCGGCTGATTTCTCTGTCAGCCGCGCCGATCAGGACGCCTTTGCCGTGCGCAGCCAGAACAAGGCTGTTGCCGCGCAGGAAAACGGGCGTCTCGCCAGGGAAATCATCCCCGTCACCATTCCCCAGCGCAAGGGCGACCCGGTGGTGGTCGACAGGGACGAGCATCCGCGTCCGGGCACCACGGTTGAAAAGCTCGGCAAGCTGCCGACGCCTTTCCGCGAGGGCGGCAGCGTGACCGCCGGCAATGCCTCTGGCGTCAATGACGGTGCGGCTGCGCTCATCATCGCTTCGGAAGCAGCGGCGAAGAAATACGGCCTGACGCCGATCGCCCGCATTCTCGGCGGCGCGACGGCTGGCGTTCCGCCGCGCATCATGGGCATCGGCCCGGCTCCGGCAACGCAGCGCCTTTGTGCGCGGCTTGGCCTGAAACCTTCGGATTTCGATGTCATTGAGCTCAACGAGGCGTTCGCCTCGCAGGGCATCGCCGTGCTGCGCGAACTGGGCCTTGCCGAGGATGCGCCGCAGGTGAATCCGAATGGCGGCGCAATCGCGCTTGGCCATCCGCTCGGCATGTCGGGCGCCCGCATCTCCGGCACCGCTGCGCTTGAGTTGCAGGCCGGCGGCGGCAAGCGCGCGCTCGCCACCATGTGCATCGGCGTTGGCCAGGGCATCGCACTGGCGATGGAACGCGTTTAATCACGACGGCGATGGGGCGGGGTAACCCGCCCTTTTGTTATTGGGCGCGCTCATTGCGGTGGGGGCCTTTATCCTCGCAGGGTGACAACATGAGCCCTCACAACACAGTAGCGCCAACACAGCCCTCATACTGAGCTTGTCGAAGGGCGGGGGCGGCATGACGGGCTCAGGCGGTGACGTTGGCGCGTGCCTTCACCTCGCCCTTCGACAGGCTCAGGATGAGGTGAAAGCAGGGAGATGTGAGGCGCTTGTCTTGCCTTGCCTTGCGTTGTCTTGTCTCGCGTTGCGGTGCCCCGCCTCGGGTTGCCCCGCCTCGGGTTGCCTCGCCTTGGGTTGCGTTGCAGTGCTTTGCGATGCCGTGATGTGCTTGTTCGCCTCTCCCACATCACCGGCGCTTCCGCATTGTCTTGGTCTTCGAAATGTTCATCCCATCGTCTCGCGCGTCGAACTCGCCACACAGCCCTCATCCTGAGCCTGTCGAAGGGCGAGGGCGGCATGACGGGCTCAGGTGGTGACGTTGGCGCGTGCCTCCACCCCGGTCATCCCCGTCAGTTCAGCGGAATGTCGTTCTCTGCCTTGCTGTCCTGATAGCGTTCGGAAAGGGCGGCATAGGCTGTGGCGAGCTTTGCAATCCGCGCTTTCACGGCTTCCACATCAGCCGCTGGCAGTGCGGTTGCCAGAGCGGGCAGGGCGTAGCTTTTCCAGAAGGCGTTTTCGGCATTGTAGCCGCCGGGCTCCAGCGTGAAGACTTCCTTGAGAATCTTCAGATCGTGCGGGATCGCGAAGGCGTCGCGCGAATCTTCGTGGCTGAACAGATAGTAGAAATTGTCGAAGCCGGTCCAGGTGATCGCCGAAAGACACAGCGAGCAGGGCTCGTGCGTGGACAGGAAAATGCAGTCCTTCGTGTCCGGGCGCGCATCCTTCGGCAGTTCGTAGAACCGCTTCAGCGTATGAACCTCACCATGCCAGAGCGGGTTTTCCAGCTCATTGTTGGTTTCGGCAAGCACCAGCGACAGGTCGCTTTTCTTCAGGATGGCCGCGCCGAAGAGCTTGTTGCCATGGGCGACGCCCGCGGCGGTCTTCGGCAGGATGTCCTGTTCGATCACGTCGAGCAGCCGGTTGATGAGGTGAAGGTCGGGAGCGGTCATGGGAGGGATGGCACCGTGATTTCAAAAAGTTCCTGAAAGTGGAACTCTTCCAGATTGTTGCCGTCTCCGCCACGGTCGACCACCACGAAATCCTGGGGTGCGGCAATGGGCGTCAAAACGCCATGCCAGGTGCCGCGCGCATAGTTCACGCCCTGTCCGGGATGCGTGATGAAGGCGCGGGGGTAGCCGGGCCGCCCGTCTTCATCCGGGCACACGATCACCAGAAAGGGGGCTGGCGAAAGCGGCATGAAGGCCTGGCTTCCAAGCGGGTGCCGCTCCACCATGGAAAGCCGCAGCGGCAGCGCATAGGGCGTGCCGCGAAAGATGTTGATCAGAACGCGGGCGTTCTCACCCGCCGTTTCGACCGTCGCCAAATCGTGAAAGCGGCGGCACTTGTCGGCATTGATGAGGAAGCTCTCCGCGCCTTCGGTTTCGATCACGTCGCCGAAGGGCGCGAAGGCTGCGCGTGTGAGCTTCTCGGCTTCGATCCGCTTCATCGCGCGAAGCTGCCACCCAGCCGGGCGTGCCGGTTGACGTCCTTGTAGAGCAGGTAGCGGAAATTGCCCGGCCCGCCCGCATAGCAGGCCTGCGGACAGAAGGCGCGCAGCCACATGAAGTCACCGGCTTCCACCTCCACCCAGTCCTGGTTGAGCCGGTAGACGGCCTTGCCTTCCAGCACATAGAGACCGTGCTCCATGACATGCGTTTCGGCGAAGGGGATCACCGCGCCGGGCTGCAGCGTGACGATGGTCACATGCATGTCGTGGCGCAGATCGGCCGGATCGACAAAGCGCGTCGTTGCCCATTTGCCATCCGTTCCCGGCATGGGAGAGGGCGCGACATCGGCCTCGTTCAGAAACAGCGCATCGGGCGTGTCGAGGCCGGCAACGGGTTCATAGGCCTTGCGCACCCAGTGGAAGCGCGCGGGCGCGTCGCCCCGATTGTGTGCTGTCCAGCCGCTCGATGGCGGCAGATAGGCGTAGCCGCCGGGCGTCATCTTGTGCGTCTCGCCTGCGATCTCGACGGTCAGCTCGCCCTCGACGATGAAAAGCACGCCTTCCGCGGTCTCATCGAGTTCGGCCCGGTCGCTGCCGCCGCCGGGCTCCACTTCCATGATGTATTGCGAAAAGGTCTCGGCAAAGCCGGAAAGGGGACGCGCAATGATCCAGCAGCGGGTCTTCTCCCAGAACGGAAGCAGGCTGGTGACGATGTCCTGCATGACGCCTTTCGGCATCAGCGCATAGGCGTCCGTCAGAACCGCGCGATCGGTCAGGAGCTGGGTCTGCGGCGGATGCCCGCCATGCGGGGCGTAATAGGTGCGGGCGTTCATCTGGTCTCGTCCTGATTTCACACGGGGAGGATGTCGTTGAGCCGCAGCCGGGCGATCCGCTCCACCTGCCGGCAGGCGGTGGCGAATTCCTCGTCGCGGCTGTTCTCCAAGCGGGCTTCGAAGGCCTTCAGAATGCTGTCCCTGGTGTTGTCCTTGACGGCGATGATGAAGGGAAACCCGAATTTTTGCGTATAGGCGGTGTTGAGTTCGGTAAAGCGTGCGCGTTCGCTGTCGGTCAGCGCATCGAGCCCTGCCGAAGCCTGCTCTTTGCTCGATTCCTCGGTCAGCCTTTTGGCTGCCGCCAGCTTGCCCGCAAGGTCCGGGTGGGCTTTCAGAACGCCAAGGCGTTCGTCTTCGCTGGCCGAACGGAAGGCGCGGGCGAGCGCATTGGCGAGGCCCCCGGCCGTGTCATGTGCGGGGCCGAGTTCCAGCTTTGCTGCGCGTTCGGCGATCCATGGCGAATGCTCATAGATGCTGCCGAACCGTTCGATGAACTCCGGTTCGCTCATGCGGCTCGGGCGCAGGGCCGGGGCTTCATAGGGGTGCTTTTCGCGCCAGTGCCGGGCGATCTCGCCACGTGTCGCAAGCCACACATGGTCGTGGCTCTTCACATAATCGATGAAACGCTGGAGGGCTGCAGCGCGTCCCGGCCGGCCGATGAGACGGCAATGAAGGCCGATGCTCATCATGGCCGGCCGCCCCGAGCCCCCCTCGGTATAGAGTGTGTCGAAAGCGTCCTTCAGATAGCTGAAGAACTGATCGCCGGAATTGAAGCCCTGCGCCGTGGCAAAGCGCATGTCGTTTGCATCAAGCGTGTAGGGAATGACCAGTTGCGCGCGCGTGCCGTGCCCGTGGCCGTCATGGTCGATCCAGTAGGGCAGGTCGTCGTCATAGGTGTCGGAAATCCAGTCGAACCCGCCTTCCTCGATGGCCAGTTTGACCGAATTGACCGAGGTGCGTCCGAGATACAGGCCGCGCGGGCGTTCGCCCACCACTTCGGTGTGCAGCCGGATGGCTTCCAGAAGGTCGGCGCGCTCGCTTTCTTCCGAATGGGCGCGGTAGTCGATCCATTTCAGGCCGTGCGACGCGATTTCCCAGCCGGCATCCTGCATGGCGGCAAGCTGGTCGGGGCTGCGGGCAAGCGCTGAAGCGACGCCGAAAACGGTGACCGGCACGCCGGCTGCCGTGAACATGCGGTGGAGCCGCCAGAACCCGGCGCGCGAGCCGTACTCATAAATGGATTCCATGTTCCAGTGGCGCATGCCCTGCCAGGGCGCTGCGCCCACCACTTCCGACAGGAAGGCTTCGGAGGCCTCGTCGCCGTGCAGGACACAGTTTTCGCCGCCTTCCTCGTAGTTGACGACGAACTGCACGGCTACGCGTGCGCCGTCGGGCCAGTCGGCATTCGGCGGGTTCTGGCCGTAGCCGGTCATGTTTCTGAGGTAGCGGGTCATGCAAACTTTCCGATATTCTTTATTGGCAAGGATAATCGATGGAATGGGGTGTGAACTTTCCCGAAAAATTTGAAAGAGTTTAGTTGTCGATCCTTCGCCGGGGCTCTTATGCTCGCTGCGGATTTGTCCCACAATCAACCCTATATATAGGGCAAGTGGCTTTAGTGAATTTAAAGGGAGGCCGCATGAGCAATGCGGGTGAGGGCCGTCTGACGACCCATGTGCTGGACACGGCCAGCGGAAAACCGGCCGGAGGACTGGAGATTGCGCTCTATCGCCTGGAGGGGGATGCGCGCACTCATGTGAAGACGGTCACGACCAACAGCGATGGCCGCTGCGATGCGCCGCTGCTTGCTGGCGATGCGTTTCGCACCGGCTTCTATGAACTGGTGTTTGAAGCCGGCGCCTATCTGCGTGCGCAGGGCGTTGATCTGCCGGCTCCGGCCTTTCTCGATCAGGTGCCGATCCGCTTCGGCATGGCTGAAAACACGCATTATCACGTGCCGCTCCTCATCTCGCCCTATGGCTATTCCACCTACAGGGGGAGCTGATGGGCGCGCGCGGTGAAATCCGTTTTCTTTTGAACGGCGCGCCGGTGGCGCTGGGCAATGTCCGCCCGGACGAAACCCTGCTTGACTATCTGCGCCTGCGGCAGCGCCTGACCGGCACCAAGGAAGGCTGCGCGGAAGGCGATTGCGGCGCGTGCACCGTGCTCGTCGGTCGGTTGCGCAATGGCGCGCTTTCCTATGAGAGCGTCAATGCCTGCATCCGCTTCCTGGGATCGCTGGATGCCTGTCACGTGGTGACGGTGGAGCATTTGAAGCGTGCCGATGGCAGCCTGCATCCGGTTCAGCAGGCGATGGTCGATTATCACGGCTCGCAATGCGGCTTCTGCACGCCGGGCTTCGTCATGTCGCTTTACGCGCTCTGGATGCGCGAACCGCAGCCTTCCGACAGGGCCATTGAGAAGGCATTGCAGGGCAATCTGTGTCGCTGCACCGGCTATGAACCCATCGTGCGGGCTGCGCGCGCGGTCTCCGACTATGGCAATGCCGCGTCTGATCCGCTGGCGACGGAGCGCGCTGCGGTCATCGCCGCATTGCAAGGCATGAAGGATGGCGCGCGGGTGGAGATCGGCTCGGGCCGCGAGCGTCTGCTCATCCCGGCGGATGTCGATGATTTTGCCGCGATCCTTGAAGCCGAGCCCGAGGCCACAATCGTCGCCGGTGCAACGGATGTGGGCTTATGGGTCACCAAATTCATGCGCGACATCGCGCCGGTGGTCTTCATCGGCGGGCTCGATGGCCTGCAGGAGATCGGTGAGCAGGACGGCGTCATCAGCATTGGCGCAGGCGTGAGCTACACCGGGGCATTTGAACTTCTGGCGAAACGCATTCCCCAACTCGGTGCACTGATCGACCGCATTGGCGGCGAGCAGGTGCGCAATATGGGCACGATTGGCGGCAACATCGCCAATGGTTCGCCCATCGGCGACACGCCGCCGCCACTGATCGCGCTTGGCGCGACGCTCACACTGCGCAGGGGCAGCGCGCGCCGCACCATTCCGCTGGAAGATTTCTTCATCGACTATGGCAAGCAGGATCGCGCGCCCGGCGAGTTCGTCGAGGCGGTGCATGTTCCGGTGCCCGATGCGGCCTCCCGTTTCGCGGTCTGGAAAATCTCCAAGCGTCGGGATGAAGACATCACGGCGGTTCTCGGCGCGTTCGATCTGCGGATCGCCGATGGCCGGGTCGAAGCCGCCCGCATCGCCTATGGCGGCATGGCCGCGACGCCGAAACGCGCAAAATCCGTCGAGGCGGCGCTGACCGGCAAGGCATGGACGCAGGAAACCGTCGAGGCAGCACTTTCGGCCTATGACGGGGACTTCCAGCCGATCTCCGATATGCGCGCATCCGCCGACTATCGCATGATGGCGGCGAAGAACCTGCTGCGCCGCTATTTCCTTGAAAGCACCGGCGCTGGCGCGGTGGACCTCTCCAGACATGAGGCGGCCTGACCATGACGCGGCATGAACCACGCACGCAGGGCAAGGCGAAGATCGATGGCGGTGTCGCCAGCGACGAGAAGCACGATTCCGCCCGCAAACATGTGAGCGGCGAGGCCATCTATATCGATGACATGGCCGAACCCGCCGGCACGCTGCATGCCTGTCTCGGTCTTTCCGAGGTGGCGCATGGCGCGATCACCGGCTTTGACCTTTCCGATGTGCGGGCAGCGCCCGGCGTTGTCGCCGTTTTGACGGCGAACGATGTGCCCGGCGACAACGATATGAGCCCGACCGGGCTGCATGACGAGCCCATTCTGGCAGACGGGCGTGTGCAGTTTTTCGGCCAGCCGGTTTTCGCGGTCATTGCCGAAACGCGCGAAGCGGCGCGGCGCGCCTGCCGTCTGGCGAAGATCGACTATGCGGAAGAACCCGCACTGATCGATGTCGCCGATGCCGCGGATGACGCGAAGCTCGTTACCGCACCGCTGAAGCTCGAGCGCGGTGACAGCGCTGCGGCGATTGCCGCTGCGCCGCACACGATCCGCGGTCAGATGCGGGTTGGCGGGCAGGACCATTTCTATCTTGAAGGCCAGATCGCTTTCGCGCTTCCGGGCGAAGACGGCGATGTGACCGTGTTTTCCTCCACCCAGCACCCAAGCGAGGTGCAGCACATGGTGGCGCATGCGCTGGGCGTTCCCTCCCACGCCGTCACCATCGAGGTGCGGCGCATGGGCGGCGGCTTCGGCGGCAAGGAAACACAGGCCAATCTGTTCGCCACCATTGCGGCCATTGCCGCCAAGAAGCTGAACCGGCCGGTCAAGCTGCGTCCCGACCGGGATGACGACATGACCGCGACCGGCAAGCGTCACGACTTCCTGATCGATTACACGGTCGGTTTCGATGATGAGGGCGGTATTCTCGGCGTCGATTTCACCTATGCCGCGCGCTGCGGCTATGCGGCCGATCTCTCCGGTCCGGTGACAGACCGGGCGCTGTTTCACTGCGACAACACCTATTTCTACCCGGCTGCGCGGGCCGTCTCGCGCCCGCTCTACACGAACACCGTTTCCAACACCGCGTTTCGCGGTTTCGGTGGGCCGCAGGGCATGGTTGGCGCAGAGCGCATCATCGATGAGGTGGCCTTCGCGCTGGGCAGGGACCCGCTCGAAATCCGCAAGAAAAACCTCTACGGCACGGTCGACCGCAACGTCACGCCCTATCACCAGACGGTGGAGGACAATGTTGCAGAACGGGTCATCGCCGAACTGGAGGAAAGTGCCGATTATGCCGCGCGGCGGCGTGAAATCGCGGCCTTCAACGCAAAAAGCCCGGTCATCAAGCGTGGTCTGGCGCTGACGCCGGTCAAGTTCGGCATCTCCTTCACGGCCACGCATTTCAATCAGGCCGGCGCGCTGGTGCATGTCTACACGGATGGCTCCGTGCATCTGAACCATGGCGGCACCGAAATGGGGCAGGGGCTGCACACCAAGGTGGCGCAGATCGTTGCCGAGGAATTCCAGATCGACATCGATCAGGTGAAGATCACCGCCACGACCACGGGCAAGGTGCCCAACACCTCCGCAACGGCGGCTTCCTCCGGCACGGATCTGAACGGCATGGCCGCGCAGGATGCGGCGCGCCAGATCAAGAACCGGCTGATCGCCTTCGCCGCCGAGGCGCATGACGTGCCGAAGGATCAGGTGGTGTTCCTCCCGGGCCGGGTGCGCATCGGCAACCGTGAAATTCCCTTCGTCGAGCTGATCGGCGAGGCCTATATGGCTCGCATCCAGCTTTCCGCAGCCGGTTTCTACAAGACGCCGAAGATCCACTGGGATCGCGACAAGGGGCAGGGGCGGCCGTTCTACTACTTCGCCTATGGCGCAGCCTGCGCCGAGGTCTCCGTGGACACGCTGACCGGCGAATACATGGTCGAGCGCGTTGATATTCTGCACGAGACGGGCCGCTCGCTGAACCGCGCCATCGACATTGGCCAGATCGAGGGCGGCTTCATTCAGGGCATGGGCTGGCTGACGACGGAAGAGCTGGTCTGGGATGGCAAGGGGCGGCTTCGGACGCATGCGCCTTCCACCTACAAGATCCCGCTCGCGTCCGACCGGCCAAAAGTGTTCAACGTGGCGCTTGCCGACTGGGCGGAAAACGCCGAGCCGACGGTGCACCGTTCCAAGGCCGTGGGCGAGCCGCCCTTCATGCTGGCCATGTGCGTGCTTCACGCGCTGTCCGATGCAGTGGCGAGCGTTGCCGGTCACACGGTCTGCCCGCGTCTCGATGCGCCGGCCACGCCGGAGCGTGTGCTGATGGCGGTGGAACGCATGAAGGCTGAAGGCGCGCGCTAGGGTCAGGACCCATTAATATGGCCGCAATGGCGTTCGATAGACCAAGAGATGCCAGGAAAAGCCCGCAGAGCGGGGTTTCCCTCCCGGTCAAGGGGGTTTACGCAGCAGGTCGCCGGTCTATCGAGCGTCCTTCGGATCAGCCTGATTTGCACGGGCTACTTTCTCGCAAAGCCTTGAAAGACATTAAGTCTTCCTGCCGTTATCGTTCTGACATGCTTCTGCTTCTTCGCACTGGTCTCTGGTTCGCGTCTTCTCACCGTCATGCATGGGGGCGGCAATGAGCCATCCAGCTGAAAACCTTCAGATATTTCTGGATGCCGCGCCGTCCGCCGCTCTCGTCGAGGTGCGCGAGGCGAAAGGCTCCACCCCGCGCGAAGAGGGCGCGTGGATGCTGGTATCGCCCGAGGCGATTTTTGGAACCATCGGTGGCGGCCAGCTTGAATTCATGGCGATTGCCAGGGCGCGCGAACTCATCTCGGACAATCTTGCAAATGGTGCTCTCGACATTCCGCTGGGACCGGAAATCGGCCAGTGCTGCGGCGGCCGGGTGGCGCTCGACATTCGCCTTCTCGATGAGGCGGAGCGCAGGGCGCTGGTGAAGCGCGTCGGCGATGAGGCGAACGCCTTCCCGCAGGTGATCCTGTTTGGCGGCGGCCATGTCGGCCATGCGCTGGCGGCAGCGCTGACCCCGCTGCCCGTGCGGGTGCTGGTGGTCGAGACCCGTGAGGAAGCGCTGGAGGATTTTCCGGATGATGTGGAGACGCGCCTTACGGCCCTGCCGGAAGAGGCGGTGCGTTCAGCCTCCGCCGGGACGGCCTTCGTGGTCCTGACCCATGATCATGCGCTCGATTTCCTGCTGGTTGCCGAGGCGCTGGCGCGCGATGACGCGGCCTATGTCGGCATGATCGGCTCCAGAACCAAACGCGCGACCTTCCGGAGCTGGTATCTGAAGAATGGCGGCGATGAACGCCGTTTCGCGCAGCTGACCACCCCCATTGGCGGGAACGCCGTCCACGACAAGCGCCCCGCCGTCATCGCAGCCATGGCGGCTGCGGAGATACTGACGGCTTTGCAGTCGTGATGTTGACATTTGTGTGTACAAACTTACATACTTTATGAATGAAGATCGCGGGCTTTGACTGGGACACCGGAAACTGGCCGAAATGCGCAAAGCATGGTGTCTCGAAGGACGAGATCGAACATGCGCTTCTTCATGACCCGTTGATTGCGCCTGATCCAGCACACTCTGGGCCCGAAGATCGCTACATCGTCATCGGACGCAACCGGCAGGGCCGCCCCATGTTCATGGGCGTGACCTTTCGCATGGTTGACGGGAAGCGTCTTATTCGTCCGATCACAGCGCGCTATATGCATGCCAAGGAGGTGAAACGCTATGAAACGCAGCGTTCCCAAACTGAAAACTGATAAGGATGCGGAAGACTTCCTCGATCAGGATCTTTCCGATCTGGATTTTGGTGCATTCAAACCCGCCGGGTTCGAGTTCGAGAACAAGGCGGCAAGGGTGAATATGCGCATGCCGCAAAGCCAGTTGGATGCCGTGAAGGCTGAGGCGAAGAAGCGTGGTGTTCCCTATCAGCGGCTCATGCGCGAGCTTGTTCAGCGCGGTCTGGAAAGTCTGCGTGCAGGCTGACCATTATTGCTCTGACAGGGTCGCGCCAATCATGCGCTGGCAGCGGCCTGCCATGAAGTCCACCAGAAGCCGCACTTTGGGGTCCTGAAACTTCTTGTGCGGGTAGAGCGCGGCAAGCTTTACCGGCACTGGCGGGGTTTCGGGCAAGACCACCTGGAGCCGCCCGTCGCGCAGGAATGGTTCGATCTCGAAGCGGGGCTTGTTGACGATGCCGCGCCCGGCAAGCGCCCAGTCGGTGATCACGTCGCCATCGTCGGAATCGAACGGTCCCCCGACCTCGAACTTTCGTGCGCCCTCCGGCGTCTGCAGCATCCAGAAATGCTCGCGTGCGCCGGGAAAGCGCAACATCAGGCAGTCGTGCCGCTCATCGATCAGCGCTTCGGGCGTCTTCGGTTCGCCGCGCCGTTTCAGATAATCAGGGGCCGCCGCCAAAACGCGCTCGCAATCCATGATGCCGCGCATGCGGAAAGAGGAATTCTCCAGAATGCCGAGCTTGAAGGCGACGTCGATGCCCTCGCGCATCATGTCGACCTCATGGTCGGAGAGTCGTAAGCGAACCTCGATTTCGGGATACTGGTCGCGGAATTCGGGAATGCCGCTGGCGATCAGACGCTTGCCGATGCCAAGCGGCGCGGTGACGCGGATCGTGCCGCGCGGCTGGCCGGAAAGATCTGCGACCGAGGCTTCGGCTTCCGCCACCGCTTCGAGAACCTTGCGCGCGCCCTCATAGAAGACGCGGCCCTGCTCGGTGGGGGTGAGCTGGCGCGTGGTGCGGTTGAAGAGCCGCACGCCAAGATGCTTTTCGAGCTCCTTCACCCGGTTCGAGGCAACGGCCGGAGAAAGCCGCATGTCGCGGCCTGCTGAAGACAGATTGCCGAGTTCCACGACGCGGACAAAAACGGCGATATTGTCGAGATAGGCCATGCGGTTCCCCCAAGATTCGCGCGCATTATTTTCCATATTTTTTTGAAAGTCATCGTGATCTTCCCCGCTTTCCGTTTATACCGGGTTCCGTCACCTTGGGCCGCCAGAGCAATTCCAGGAAAAGTGGTTACCGGTTTTCCGTCTGGAATTGCGCAGGAACAATGAATGAGCAATTCCAGGAAAAGTGGTCACCGGTTTTCCGCCCGAAGTTGGGCAAAAGGAAGCGCGCAGGAACAAGGCTGGCTATTGGGGCAGGGCTGACGGGAGTTGAGGGAACGGGCATGAACGATTACGCGGTTTTGTGGGACTGGCTGTCCTTTGGCGTGCGCTGGCTGCATGTGGTCACGGCCATCGCCTGGATTGGCTCATCCTTCTATTTCATCGCGCTGGATCTGGGGCTGGTGAAGCGGCCGGGTCTGCCCGAGGGCGTGCATGGCGAGGAATGGCAGGTCCATGGCGGCGGTTTCTACCATATCCAGAAATACATGGTCGCGCCGGCCTCCATGCCCGAGCACCTGACCTGGTTCAAATGGGAATCCTACTCCACCTGGCTGTCCGGTTTCGCGCTGCTCGCCATCGTCTATTATGCGGGCGCGGATCTCTATCTGGTCGACCGCAATGTGCTTGATGTGCCGGCCTGGGGCGGCATCCTGATCTCGCTCGCTTCAATCGGGCTTGGCTGGCTGCTCTACGACCTTCTGTGCAAATCGCCGCTCGGCAAGAACGACACGGCGCTGATGCTGGTGCTCTATGTGATCCTTGTGGTGATGGCGTGGGGCTATACGCAGCTCTTCACCGGTCGCGCGGCCTTCCTGCATCTGGGCGCGTTCACCGCGACGATCATGACGGCGAATGTCTTCCTGATCATCATCCCCAATCAGAAGATCGTGGTGGCCGATCTGAAGGCGGGGCGCACGCCCGACCCGAAACTTGGCCTGCAGGCGAAGCAGCGTTCGCTGCACAACAATTACCTGACGCTGCCCGTCGTCTTCCTGATGCTGTCGAACCATTATCCGCTGGCCTTCGGCACCCAGTTCAACTGGATCATCGCATCGCTCATCTTCATCATCGGCGTGCTGATCCGGCACTATTTCAACACCGTGCACGCCCGCAAGGGCACCCCGCACTGGACCTGGGGGCTGGCCGGCGTTCTCTTCATCATCATCATGTGGCTCTCCACCGTGCCGCAGGTGCTGACGGGTGAGACGAAGCTTTCGGCGACGGGGCAGACCTTCGTCGCCTCGACCCATTTTCCGGCCGTGCGCGACACGGTGATGGGACGTTGCGCCATGTGCCACGCGGTGGTGCCGGGCTATGAGGGCATTCCCTACCCACCGAAGAATGTTGTGCTCGACACGGATGCGGCTATTGCCGAGCACGCGCGTGAAATCTATCTGCAGGCAGGCCGCAGCCACGCCATGCCGCCCGGCAATGTTTCGGGCATCACGGACGAGGAGCGGCAACTGATCGTTACCTGGTTCGAGGAGGCGCGCTAGCGCATGGCACAGAAACTCATCCGCGGGCGGCTCCTGTCGTTCAAAGCCGAACCGCGGAGCATCGACGACCACGACGCCTATCTGTTTGAAGAGGATGGCGCGGTTCTGGTCGAAGATGGCGTTATCCTTGCATCCGGCAGCTTTGCCGAGGTCGCAGCAGGCGCAGAAGCGGGGCACGCGGTGGTGGATCATCGCCCGCATCTCATTCTGCCGGGCTTCATCGACGCCCATGCGCATTTCCCGCAGATGCAGGTGATCGCGAGCTATGGCGCCGAGCTTCTGGACTGGCTGAACAACTACACCTTCCCCGAAGAAACCAGGTTCTCCGACATTCAGCACGGCCGTCACATCGCCCGTCTGTTCTTCGATGAGCTGCTGCGCAACGGCACGACCACGGTTGCTGCCTATTGCTCCGTTCACAAGGAAAGCGCGGAGGCGTTTTTCGGTGAGGCGCTGGCGCGCAACATGTGCGTTGTGGGCGGCAAGGTGATGATGGACCGCAACGCGCCGGCCGCACTCACCGATACGCCGCAGTCCTCCTACGACGACACGAAGGCGCTGATCGGCGAATGGCACGGCAGGGGCCGGCTCAATTATGCCGTCACGCCGCGTTTCGCCATCACCTCCAGCCCCGGGCAGCTGGAGATGGCCGCAGCGCTGATGCGCGAATTCCCCGACCTTCACATGCAGACGCATCTCTCCGAAAATCACGACGAGATCGCGCTGACGGCGGAGCTTTATCCCGACGCGCCGGACTATACCGGCATCTACGAGCAGTACGGTCTGCTTGGCCCCAGGGCGCTGCTCGGCCATTGCATTCATCTTTCCGAGCGCGAGGCGGATGTGCTTTCCGACACGGGCTCGGTCGCCGTGTTCTGCCCCACCTCCAACCTCTTCCTCGGTTCCGGCCTGTTCGACTATCTGCGTTATCGCAAGCGTGAGAAGCCGCTGCGTCTGGCCTCGGCGACGGATGTGGGCGGCGGCACCAATTACTCCATGCTGCGCACCATGGATGAGGGCTACAAGGTCATCGCGCTCAATGGCGAGAAGCTGAACCCGCTTGCCTCCTTCTGGCAGATCACGCGCGGCAATGCCGAGGCGCTTTCCCTGTCGGAGCGCGTGGGCACGCTGGAACCGGGCACCGACGCCGATATCGTGGTTCTGAACGCGCGCGCAACGCCGGTCATGGCGCTGCGCATGGAGCGCATCGAAACGCTGGCCGAGGAGCTTTTCCTGCTCCAGACGCTTGCCGACGACCGCGCCATCGTGGAAACCTATGTCGCAGGAGAGGCTGCCAAAAGCGCCTTATAAATTCTGGGGGCGCATGTGACCGGCAGCATCGATCCGAAGGCGTTTTTCACAAGACTGTTCGCCGCTGCCGTCGCCGCCGCCGACCCGGCCAAAACCATTCGCGCATTCCTGCCGGAAAAGCCCCGGGGCCGCACAATCGTGGTCGGGGCCGGCAAGGGAGCGGCCCAGATGGCGGCGGCGCTGGAAGATGCCTGGGACGGGCCTCTGGAAGGCGTGGTCGTCACCCGCTACGGCTATGGCGCGCCGACCCGCATGATCGAGGTTCTGGAGGCGGCGCACCCGGTGCCGGATGAGGCCGGCCTCTCGGGCGCAAAGCGTCTCATGGACAGCGTGAACGGGCTCGGCCCGGATGATCTGGTGATCGCGCTCGTCTGCGGCGGCGGATCGGCGCTGCTGCCCGCCCCCGCAGGTTCCCTGACGCTCGCCGATGAGATTGCCGTCAACGAGGCGCTTCTGGCGTCCGGCGCGCCGATCTCGGCCATGAACACGGTGCGCAAGCACATCTCCGCAATCAAGGGCGGCAGGCTGGCCGCCGCGGCCCATCCCGCGCGCGTCGTCTCGCTGATTGTTTCGGATATTCCCGGCGATGACCCGGCGCTTGTTTCATCCGGTCCGACCGTGCCCGACATGGCCAGCCGTGCGGACGCGCTTGCCGTGATCGAGACCCATGGCATGCAGCTGCCCGATGCGGTGATGCAGCATCTCGCATCACCGGCGGCAGACGCACCAAAGCCGGATGATCCGCGTTTTGCAGGTCATGAGGTCCATGTCATCGCCTCGGCCGCGCGTTCGCTGGAAGCGGCCTCCGCCGCCGCCGAAGCGCAGGGCGTGCCTGCCGTCATCCTGTCGGATGCGATTGAGGGTGAGGCGCGTGAGGTGGGCCCCGTTCATGCGGCGATTGCCCGTGAGGTGGCGTTGCGCGACCGGCCTTTCAGAAAGCCGGTCGTGCTGCTTTCGGGCGGCGAAACCACGGTGACGCTGCGCCGAAGCGGCGGGCGCGGCGGGCGCAACACCGAATTCCTTCTGGCGCTTGCGCTTGGCATCGAGGGTATTTCCGGCATCTCGGCTTTCGCCGCCGATACGGATGGCATCGACGGGTCGGAGGAGAATGCCGGCGCCTTTGCCGATCACGGCACCGTCGCGCGGCTGCGCTCTGCCGGCCACGACCCGAAGGCGCTGCTTGCCGCGCATGACGCCTGGGGCGCGTTTGATGCTCTGGGCGATCTGTTCGCGCCGGGGCCAACCGGCACGAATGTCAACGATCTGCGAGCGGTTCTGGTGCGGTGATGGTTACGCGCTTCTGCGCGGGCGCTCTTCCGACTGATAAACGGACAGGACATGCCCGTCCGGATCTGCGAATTCGGCAGACCAGCCGCCCGGAGCATGGCTGACGGGCGTCACAATGGTCGCGCCTTTCTCGGCAAGGCCTTCCACGACATTGTCGATGCCACCTTCTGAGAGGTCGAACACCACAATGGGCGTGTTTCCGGGGCGGGATTCCATCTTGAAGAAGATGAGTTCGATATTGTTCTCGATGCTGGCCAGCAGCCAGTCGCCCGTCTCCTCGTCCCCTTCCATCCTCTGGACATTCAGCCCGGCCACGTCGCGGTAGAACGCTTCCGTGCGGTCGATGTCGTTGACGTAGTAGCAGATGGTGCCGATGCGGACGTTGGAAAGCATGTGTGTCTCCTGATGTTACAATGTTGGTTCTGCTTCTTGATTGCCGCAGGAGCCAGGTTTGTGAGCTTTGGGGTGAGAAAAACTTACCGCAAAGAGGTGCCCGTCCGGATCGTGGCTTGCAAGGAATGCAGAATTGCGACCGGTCAGCGGAAGAAGGTTCTGCCGGATCGTGCCGAAGGCGAGCGTGCCCGCCAGCAACTTTCCGGGAAGGGGAGCTGCATCGGGCGGGGCATCGCGCCAACGCTTGCGAAGGCCGGCAATGCGCTGACGCAGGCTCGCATCGGAAATGCGCAGAAGGTGCCGGATTTCACTGCGCGTATGACCGCCGAGCGCGAGGAGCGCAACAATTCTCTGGCCCCTTGGCAGGCCGGCGAGAAACGCGCTCGGGACATCCCCGTCGTCTGCAGGCTCGAAAAGGCTTGCAGCGTTCTCACGCCTTGTCCGGCGATAGGCGGACCGACGTTTCGTCGCCGCCACGTTGCGCATGACGCCCTGAAGCCAGGCGCGGTTCTCCACGCATGGCCGGTTGCCGGCATTCAGCGCTGCGATCAGCGTTTCATGCAGCAGGTCTTCCGCTTCAATCTGGTGCGATGCGTGGCGATGCGCCGTTTTCAGAAGATGGCGATAGGTCGCGGGGGTGAGTTCAAGCCGGGCAGGCATCTCCTGCACTGTGCGCCTGCTATCCACCGCTCGCTCCCCCATGCTTCCAGTCAGGTGAGGAAGCTACAGGACGCAGTGCGCGCTGCAAGCAAAGACTGAGGCACAGGGCGTGAAATTCAACCCGCGATATCCACCACGCCGCTTTCACCGGTCTCGGAGCCAAAGGCAAGGCGGCGGCCATCATCGTCCCAGGCCATGGCGGTGATCGCACCCTTGCCCTGCCGGCGCAGAAGCACCTCCTTCTGGTCGGCAAAGCGCCCGGCGAGGATCATGCCGTCGGCATAGCCGATGGCGACGATTTCCTCGGTCGGATGGCAGCAAACCTGCGTCACCATCGTGTCGCCGCGTGTTCCCAGCTCAAGTGGCGCCTTGCCCATCGGGCCGTCCTTGGCCTGGAAGGGCCAGACAATGGCGGCCGGAGCGCCGGAAGTGGCGAGCCACTTGCCCTTGGCGCTCCAGGAAAAGCTCTTCACCTTGCCCGGATAGCCGGCCATGCGCATATGCTTGCCATCCGCGAGTTTCCAGCCGTGCAGGGCGTTTTCCTGCATGGTGGTGACAAGGAACTTGCCGTCCGGCGAGAAGGTGATGCCGGTGTGCGCGCCCGCCCATTCCAGCTCTGTCGGCTTGCCGTCGGTGGCCGGAAAATGCAACGTCGCGCCATTGTAGCGGGCAACCGCAAGCCGCATCCCCTTCGGCGCAAAGGCGATGCCTTCCACCGAGCGCGGGTGCTGGAATTCGCGCTGTTTTCCATCGGCAAAGCGCACATAGGCGTTGCGCCCGACCGCAAAGCCGACCGTGCCCTGCGGACCAGCTGCAACGCTGGTCACCCATTTGCGGCCGATCTCGGCCAGCGTTTCCACCGTGCCGTCAGCCGCGAGTGCTGCGACCCGTCCATCTTCGCCGCCGGTGATAAGGCGTGCATGATCGACGTCGGGGCAGGCGGCCAGCAGCCCGTCATGAACCTCTGCCCATTTGTGGCCATTGTCGAGACGATGCACCACGCCATCGGCCAGCGCGAAATGCGGAATGTCGTTCAGCCAGGCAGTGGCAATGCAATGGCTTTCGAGGTCGAGCGGGGCGACTGTGGGCATGTGGGCAGGTCCTGGGCGATGCCGGTCTATGGATTTTCGTGTGGCGCGGCGCGTGTGGCTCTGTCAGGCCTTATGCCTGACAGGCCTCGAACGTGCGCTGCAGACGCTCGGTGTCGAGGTCGCGGCCAATGAAGACGAGCCGCGTCTCACGCTTTTCGTCGTCGCGCCAGGGGCGCTGGTGATCGCCCTCGATGATCATGTGTACGCCCTGCACCACGAACCGGTCCGGATCGTCCGGGAACGCGATGATGCCCTTGAGGCGCAGAATGCTCGGCCCGTCTATCTGGGTGGTCTTCTCGATCCACGGGAAGAACTTTTTCGGGTCCATCTCGCCACCGCGCAGCGACAGTGATTTCACGCCCGCATCGTGGATCGGCGAGGCAGCGCCATGGTCATGCGCATGATCGTGGTGCCCATGCCCATGGTCGTGATCATGCCCGTGGTCATGATGATGATGATCGTGGTCGCAGTCGGGGCCGCACACATGGTCCGGATCGTCGTGATCGAGGAAGTGCGGATCATTGTCGAGCACGCGCTTCAGATCGAATGCGCCACGGTCCAGAACCTCGGTCAGCGAAACGCCGGCGCGTTCGGCGCGGTGAATGCGGGCCATCGGGTTGATCGCGCGGATCGTTGCCTCGACCGCCGCCAGTTCTTCCGGCGTCACGAGATCGGTCTTGTTGACGATCACGACATCGGCGAACGCGATCTGGTCTTCGGCCTCATTGGAATCCTTCAGGCGCAGCGGCAGGTGCTTGGCGTCGACCAGTGCGACCACCGCATCGAGGCGGGTCTTGGCGCGCACATCGTCATCCATGAAGAAGGTCTGCGCCACGGGGGCGGGATCGGCCAGGCCCGTGGTCTCCACCACGATGGCGTCGAACCGGCCCGGACGCCGGGTCAGCCCTTCGACCACGCGCACCAGGTCGCCGCGCACCGTGCAGCACACGCAGCCATTGTTCATCTCGTAGATTTCCTCGTCGGATTCCACGATCAGGTCGTTGTCGATGCCTATCTCGCCGAATTCGTTGACGATCACCGCATAACGCTTGCCGTGGTCTTCGGTGAGAATGCGGTTCAGAAGCGTCGTCTTGCCGGATCCGAGATAGCCGGTCAGCACCGTGACCGGGATCTGGTTCGGGGTCGTTTCGCTGGGCGTCTCGGTCTGCGCGTCGGACATGGTTTCTCGCATAACTTGAAAGGTTTCTCGACTATATAAGACGGCGTTTTGCCGATTGCACGGTCAGTCTTCGAAATGGGACAGATCGAACCGGTCGACATCGACAAGCAGCTCGACGAAGCCTGTGACTGCGTTGTCGATGATGCGTTCGCCCGCTTCTGCGCTGGAAGCCGCCGCATTGCCTGTCACGCCCATCGGCGAGAGATCGCGCATCATCCAGCCGAAAGCGTGTGGCCCGTAGGCGCGCAGATGCCTGAAGTCGCGGCGGAAGGCGGCCTGCGCAGACTGGAAGTCTGCCGCCTTCTCCATGTCGACGAGATCCGGTCGCAGCGCCAGCATGACCGATGTTTCGATGAAGCCGCCATGGATGCCCAGCGCGCGCTCCTCGTCGGAGACCAGATCCTGCGGATAGCCGAAGCGGGTCCAGCTCGTGGCGACCGCCAGCATGCCGAATCGAACGCGCAATTCCGTCGCCACGATGGTCAAAAGCGGTGAGTTTCCGCCGTGAGCGTTCAAAAGGACCAGTTTTTTTGCGCCGGCTTTGTTCTGCGCCTCACCGATGCCGACCCAGCGTTCAACGGCTTCATCGAAAGAAAGGCTGCGCGTTTTCGGCGAGTCCGAGTGTTCGATAGAATAGCCTATCTTCTCAACCGGAAGACACGTGATGTCGAGATTTTCGGGGCAGGCGCTTTTTGCTTTTGAAGCAATGGCTTGGGCGATGATCCAGTCGGTTTCGGGCGGCAGGTGCGGGCCATGCTGCTCTGTTGCGCCCAGAGGCAAAATGGAAATCTTTTTGCCTTGAGCGGAGGGAACTTCTTGTGTGGTCATTGCTTAATACCGACTGCCTCAAGACGAGATAACGTTGTATGCTTAGCCAAAAGTAGACCATCCCCATTGGTATGAAACTGGTCAATCTTAGGTTGCATTGAGCTTCGTTACGGCTATTTTGACCGCAGGGGCGTTCTAACTCATTCTCGAGGATGTCTAAAGGGGACTAAATATATGGCCAAAGCTGTAAGGGGCGCGACGATAGGGTTGTTGCAGTCGGCCGCCAGGCTTTCACGTACCGCTCTGGCCGAGCGGCTTCTGGCACACGGCTTCTATGCCGGCCAGGACAAGATCATGTTAGCCTTATCCATTGAAAACGGGCAAGCGCCAAGTCAGCTTGCCGGACTGTTAGGCGTCAGGCCGCCAACCATTACGAAAACAATCAATCGACTTGCCAATCAGGGGTTTTTGGAAAAGCGATTATCGGACGAAGACGGACGACGTGCCCATATTTTTCTGACCGAACAGGGCGAGCAGGCCATCAAGGCAATCGAAAAATCGGTTCGCAAAACCGAGAAGCTCGCACTGAAGGGATTCGATAAAAAAGATCAAAAGGCCCTCGCCACGCTCCTCTTGAAAATCGAAGCCAATCTGAATGGCGAAAGCCACGACATGATTGACGAGGACGAAGATGCGGAGGTCGATGCGTAGTTAGGATCTTCGGCGTTTCCAGCGACGCCCGAGGATCGGCTTGATCAAGCTTTCTACGCAGAATGCGTAACTAGATTGACCTTTTCCCCAGCCATGGCATAAGCAACCTTAAACAGTTTAAGGTGGCTTAATCTGTCACGACCTGATTTTGGGTTGGATACGACGCATCTGTCGTTGTCCGACACCAGATGCGGGTTGGTATTGCGGGTAGGGGAGAGGTCGACTGGCGCAGAAGATCAAGCTTTCAACAATCGCCGAAGCGCTTGGTGTTTCAACGGCGACCGTGTCTCTCGCGCTTCGCGACAGCCCGCTGGTGGCAGATGCCACGCGCCAGCGCATCAAGGAGCATGCGCGGGAGATCGGTTACATCTACAACAGGCGCGCAGCCAGCCTGCGCACCTCGCGATCCGGCATTATCGGGGTTGTGGTGCACGACATCATGAACCCGTTCTTTGCCGAGATTCTCCGCTCCATCGAAAGCGAGCTGGACCGGTCGCGCCAGACCTTCCTGCTGTCGAACCATTACGACCAGTTGGAGAAGCAGCGCACCTTCATCGACACGCTTCTGCAGCTTGGCGCAGACGGGGTGATCATGTCGCCGGCCATTGGTACGCCGCCGCAGGACATTCGTCTTGTGGAGGAGAACGGTCTGCCGACGGTGCTCATTGCACGTTCGGTAGAGGGCGCGCGCGTGCCCGTGTTCCGGGGCGACGACGCCTATGGCACGGGGCTGGCCACCAATCATCTGATCTCGCTCGGTCACACGCGCATCGCCATGATCGGTGGCACGGATCAGACCTCTACGGGTCGCGACCGTTATCAGGGCTATGTCGACGCCATGCAGAAGGCGGGGCTGGAGATCAAGCCGCAATGGCGTTTTCCGGGGCCGCGCACCAAGCAGGCGGGCTTCGAGATCGCCGGTGCTTTCCTCGCGCTCAAGGACAAGCCGACGGCTGCCGTCTGCTGGAACGACCTCGTTGCCATCGGCCTGATGAACGGCATTGCGCGCGCTGGCCTCGTGCCGGGGGTGGATGTCTCCGTCACCGGCTATGACGATCTGGAGGAAGCCGCCATCGCCACGCCGGCGCTGACGACGGTCTGGAACGGTCAGCGTGAAGTTGGCCGCCGCGCTGCGCGGGTCCTTCTGGACCGGCTGAACGGCGCCGATGTGAACCTTGCTCAGGAGCTGATCAAGCCGGAGCTGCACATACGCCAGTCGACGGGGAAACCGGTCGAGCGCTGACCGGTTTCGTCCTGGCCTTTACTGTTGATCTTATTGGGAGAGTGGATTTGTCGGAAACGCAGGGGACCGCCATTCTGGTGCCGGGGCGATTGCACCCGCACGCGCTGGAACGCATTGATGCAGAATTTGAACTCCTGACGCTGGAGCAGGCCGACGCCACTCTGGTCACGGAAGAGATGGCCGCGAAAGTGCGTGGCATTGCTTCAATGACGGTGGTGGACGCCGCCTTTATCGATGCGCTGCCCAATCTTGAGATCATCGCGAATTTCGGCGTGGGTTATGATGCGGTCGATGCCGCGCATGCCGCCCGCAAGGGTGTGATGGTGACCAACACGCCCGACGTGCTGACTGACGAAGTTGCCGACACGGCCGTCGGGCTCCTTCTCAACACGGTGCGCGAGCTGCCGCGCGCCGAAGCATGGCTGCGCGAGGGCCGCTGGGTGCGCGAGGGCGCTTACCCATTCTCGCGCGGGTCGCTTCGCGGGCGCACGGTCGGCATTTTCGGCATGGGCCGCATCGGCCGCGCCATTGCACAGCGTCTTGCAGCCTTTGGCCTGCCGATTGCCTATCACAACCGCCGAGCGGTCGATGATGTGCCCTATGCCTATCACGACACGCTTCTGGGGCTCGCTTCTGCCGTCGATACGCTGATCTGCGTCGCGCCCGGCGGCGAGGAAACCAGCAAGGCCATCAATGAAGCGGTGTTGAAGGCGCTGGGCTCCAATGGTGTTTTCGTGAATATCGGTCGCGGCAGCACGGTTGATGAGGCAGCTCTCATCAGGGCGCTTGAGGATGGCACGATCTTCGCTGCCGGGCTTGATGTGTTTGAGGATGAGCCCAACGTGCCCGAGGCGCTGCTTGCCGTGGAGAACGCATCCCTGCTGCCGCATGTCGGCTCTGCCTCGGTGGCCACGCGGCAGGGAATGGCCGATCTGGTGGCGGATAATCTCGTCTCCTGGTTCGTCAAAGGGCAGCCGATTACGCCGGTGCCGGAAACGGCTTCCGTCACGCGCTGAAAGGCGCTTTGTTAGCGATTTGTTAACCAGGAAAGCGGAACTTCCGATTCTACTTTGAGTTGGGGGTTCCGCCTATATGAAACTGTTTGTGTCGGGTGCATTGCTGGCCACGCTTTTGGCCTCGGGCGGCTATTTCTCAGATGCGGTTTCGGCCAGGGATGGCTCCGAAACCCCGCTGACGCAGGAAGCGCTTGCAGGAACGAACGCCTCCGAATTCACCCTGATGCGCATCGGTTTTGAAGATGTGTGCAAGCTGCGCCGCGCGGACACATCCGGCGAGGCGCAACTGACCCTCGACAGCGCCTGCGCGCAGCTTGTGCCCGCCCTTGCCGGTGCGCGGGTCTGGCAGGAACGCGCCGATGGCACGGTCGCGTTCCTCTCTGCTTCCGGTGAAACGCTGGTCGAGTTCTTCCCCGGCGACGGGGTGACTTATGAGTCCCTGCGACCCAGCTCGCCCCTTCTCAGCCTCTACCGCGAAGACTGAGCCTATTCCGCCGCAATCCGCGCGCTGATGCGGGCGGTCGCGTGCCGGTGAACGGCCTCGCCGAAAGCCTTGAAGATTCGTGCCGACGCATTGTCATTGTGCGCCCAGTATTCGGGGTGCCATTGCACGCCAAGCGCAAATCCCGGCGCATCCTTCACCGAAACGGCTTCAACGGTTCCGTCATCGGCCATGGCTTCCACCTGAAGGCGCGGCGCGACAGTCGATGCCGCCTGCCGGTGCACCGAGTTCACCGCGATCTCTGACGTATCGAACAGTCCCGCCAGGCACCCGCCCGGCGTGATCTTCACCGACTGGCGGATGGCGAAACGCGCATCGAAGGCGGCTTCCTCGTCGCCGCGATGGTCGAACGCGCCGTCGCGCTCGTGGACCTCCATGGCCAGCGTTCCGCCAAGCGCCACGTTGAGCTCCTGAATGCCGCGGCAGATCGCCAGAAGCGGCACACCCTTTTCGATGGCCCGGCGAATGAGCGGCAGTGTCGTCGCATCGCGCGCATGGTCGTAGGGGCCGTTCTCGTCCGTGGCGTCTCCGCCATAGAGCGCCGGATAGACGTTGGATGCCGATCCCGTCACCAGCACGCCGTTGACCGTCTCGAGCAGGCTGTCGAGGTCGTATTTGTCGCCGAGCGAGGGCACGAGAACCGGCAGCACGCCGGCGGTCGAGATCGCCGCGTCAAGATAGGGCTGCGGCGTTGCGTGCCAGGTGTATTTCTCAAGATCCTTTGCGTCCGTCGTGACGGCGATGAGGGGCGTGGGCATTTGAATTTCCGTAGGTTGGCGGCTTTGTGTGTTGAAGCCGAATGTAGAGATTGCCGAAGCGTTTCCAAAGGGGCGTTTGAGCCTTTTCTTGGGCCTTCGACATTGGTCGTAAACGGGGGGCTCGGCGCTGGACTTAAAAACCCCTGCGTGCATTGATGCGCAAGGCTTTCGGCGCTCAAGAAAAGCAAACATATGGAGCGACGAAACCATAAACGGGTCGAAGTGCATGCGTGCTTCGGCAGACGGTTCCAGAATGGGAGGAAAACATATGGACCGCAGAACCTTCATCAAGAAGGCGGGAATGGCCGGCACGGGTGTCGCTGCCGCTTCAGCCCTGGCAACGCCGGCAATCGCCCAGTCAATGCCAAAGATCACCTGGCGCTGCACCTCGTCTTTTCCCAAGGCGCTCGACACGATTTACGGCGCAGCCGAGACCATGGCCGATTTCGTGAAAGGCGCGACGGACGGGAATTTCGAAATTCAGGTCTTTGCCGCCGGCGAGATCGTGCCCGGTCTGCAGGCAGCCGATGCAGCCGCCACCGGAACGGTCGAGATGGCGCACACGGCCTCCTATTATTACTGGGGCAAGGACCCGACATACGCGCTCGGCACCGCCATCCCTTTCGGCCTCAATTACCGTCAGCAGAATGCCTGGTTCTATTATGGCGACGGCAACACGCTGATGAACGAGTTCTACAATGAGCAGGGTCTCCATGCCCTGCCATGCGGCAACACCGGCGCACAGATGGGCGGCTGGTTCCGCAAGGAGATCAACACGGTCGAGGACCTCAAGGGCCTCAAGATGCGTATTGGCGGCATGGGCGGCAAGATCATCGAGAAACTCGGTGTCGTTCCCCAGCAGATCGCCGGCGGCGACATCTATCCGGCGCTGGAAAAGGGCACGATCGACGCGACGGAGTGGGTCGGCCCCTATGACGATCAGAAGCTCGGCTTCAACAAGGTCGCCCAGTATTATTACTATCCCGGCTGGTGGGAAGGCGGTCCGGTTCTCCACGCCATGTTCAACAAGCAGAAGTGGGACGAACTGCCGGATGCCTACAAGACCGTTGTCGATGCGGCCTGTCGCGCGGCCAATGCCGACATGATGGCGCGCTACGATTACAAGAACCCGGCAGCCCTGCGTCAGCTGGTGGCGGATGGCGCGCAGCTGCGGCCGTTCAGCCAGGAAATCCTGGAAGCGTGCTACAATGCCTCCATGGAGACCTACAGCGAGATTAACGGCTCGAACGCGACCTTCAAGAAGATCTACGACAATCAGCAGGCCTTCAAGAAGGACGCCTATCTGTGGGCGCAGCTTTCCGAGTACACGTTCGATACCTTCATGATGATCCAGCAGCGGGCCGGCAAGCTCTAGCCTTCTGATTGGATGCAGACAGTGAAAACCCCGGAGCGGTCGCTCCGGGGTTTTCTTTTGGCTGTCGGTTCGGTCAGTCGAAGCTTGGCGGCTGGCTGAGATCCGGGGTCGCCGGCTTCTGCTCCTGCTCCTGCGGCGCGGCTTCCGGCGCACCGGCGGGTGCGCCGATCGGGGGCAGGCCGCCAAGGCCCGGCAATTGCAGCCCGTTGTTCTGCGCGCCGCCATCGCTGCCGCCGGACTGGCCGGGTGGCGCGCCGAAGGGCGAACTGCCGAGCCCGCCGGGCAGGCCAAATCCGGGTCCGCCATCATTGCCGCTGCCGAAGGAGGGAATGTTGATCTCCACCTCGCTGGGATTGACCGTGCTTTCCTTCTTGTAGTGGGTCACGAGGCCGGGGAAGCTGATCACAAGGATGATCATCAGGAACTGGATGATGATGAACGGGATCGCCCCCTTGTAGATCTCCGTCGTCTTCACCGCCGGCAATATCCGCCCGGACACCTCGTCCTTCCACTCCTTCATCGGCGCAATGGAGCGCAGATAGAAGAGCGAGAAGCCGAAGGGCGGCGTCAGGAACGATGTCTGGAGATTGATGCCGAGGATGACGCCGAACCAGATCAGGTCGATGCCCAGCGTTTCCGCTGCCGGCACCAGAAGCGGCACCATGATGAAGGCGATCTCGAAGAAGTCGAGGAAGCAGCCGAGAATGAACACGATCACCGTGACGGTGAGCAGGAAGCCGATCTCGCCGCCAGGCAGCGCCAGTAGAAGCTCCTCGATCCAGACATTGCCGTTGATGCCGTAGAAGGTCAGGCCGAAGACGCGCGCGCCGATCAGGATGAACATGACGAATGCCGAGAGCTTCGTCGTTGCGTCGAGAGCCTGTTTGAGAACGGTGAAGGTGAGCCTTCTTTTGACGATGGCGAGGAGCAGCGCTCCGGCGGCCCCCATCGCGCCGCCCTCGGTCGGCGTGGCGATGCCCAGGAAGATGGTGCCGAGCACGAGGAAGATCAGCGCCAGCGGCGGGATCAGCACGATCACCACCTGTTCGGCCAGCCGCGAGAGGATGTTCAGTTTGAGATAGCGGTTGGCGAGGCTGAACAGCAGCGCGAAGATCGTCGCCGTGGTGGCCGCCCAGACAAGCCGCACCTCGCCGCGCATTTCGGCGAAGACGGTGTGATAGGTGGCGAAATAAATCGCCACGGATGCGGCGATCAGAAGGACGAGAGACATGACGCCGCCGCCGAGCTTGCGTGTCTCCGGCGGCAGTGCGGGCGCCCATTCCGGCTTGAAGATGGTGACCGCGAAAACCAGCAGGCAATAGGCCGCGATGATGACCAGTGCCGGCAGTAACGCGCCCACATACATGTCGCCGACCGAACGGCCGAGCTGATCGGCCATGACGATCAGCACCAGCGACGGCGGCACGATCTGCGCCAGCGTTCCGGAGGCGGCAATGGTGCCGGTCGCAAAGCCGCGATTGTAATTGTAGCGCATCATGATCGGCAGCGAGATCAGACCCATCGCGATCACCGATGCGGCGACCACGCCGGTCGTCGCCGCCAGAAGCGCGCCGACCAGAACCGCCGCATAGGCAAGCCCGCCGCGCACCGGCCCGAAGAGCTGGCCGATCGTGTCGAGCAGGTCTTCGGCCATGCGCGAACGTTCGAGGATCAGTCCCATGAAGGTGAAGAACGGGATCGCCAGCAGCGTGTCATTGTACATGATCCCGTAAATGCGCTCGGGATGCGATTGCAGGAGCGGCCAGAAGAGCCGGATCTCGCTCGAAATGTGCGAGAGCTCGACACCGATGACGAAGAACAGCAGACCGCCCGCGGCCAGCGTGAACGCGACCGGATAGCCGATCAGCAGCATCGCCATGACGGTCACGAACATGATGGGCGCGAGGTTGTGGGCGATAAAATCAATCATCGCGCTTTTCCTCCATCTCGATGGCGGCTTCCGCTGCCGGGTGGAGTTCATGCTGCGGATTTGGCTCGTCGATCATGCCGCTCAGAACCGCCCAGCGCTTGATGATTTCGGAAACCGCCTGCGCGGTCAGAAGCACGAAGCCGGCAAGCACCATGAATTTCGCCGGCCAGATGATCAGTCCGCTCGCATTGGCCGAAATCTCGCCCGACACGAAGGAGCGCTGAAACCATGGCCAGCTCAGCCAGACGATCAGCGTGACGAAGGGCAGCAGAAAGAAGATGTGGCAGAACAGGTCTATCCAGTCGCGCGTGCGCTTGGAAAACAGGCTCGAAATGATATCGATGCGGATGTGTTCATTGCGCTGCAGCGTGTAGGCGGACGCCAGCAGGAACACGGTTCCATAGAGATACCACTGAAGTTCCAGAAGACTGTTGGAGGCGCGGGGAATCGGCAGATAGGCGGGCAGCCCGTCGCCGAGAAAGCGCACGATGGCGTTGTAGGCGGAGACCAGCACCGCGAACAGGATGAGCCAGGAAACCTGTTTCCCGATGAAACGATTAATAGCGTCTATGAGGCGCGAAAGGCCAAGGAGCCCCGCCATGCTTTCCTCCCAGCAATGTGTTCCCCCCGGATCGTTTTTTTATGATTCTCGGGTGTTTGCTTTGTGTTGCATATGCAGCGTGGCTTCAAGTGAGCCAAAAGTCGACATTGCGCGGGCCGCCCTGGGTGTGCGTGGACGTTTTCCTGTTGAAAATGAGGGGTAAGGGGGCGTTTTGAGGCGTTTGGGGAGGATTCAGCCGGGTTCGAAAAGGGGTATTTTCTTTGAAAGCCGGCTTTCTCTGCGGTTTTTCGCTGGCTAGAGGCACTCTCAAAATTTCATCGGGCCAGATTCCGTTCGCGCTAGACACCCACGCGGCTGCGTGTATTGATAACAGTTCGGAACGGGATGATTGTGTTTACACGCGTCACTGTTCAGTAGAAGAGGCCGTTTAACGGCCATTTTTTTCGCTTTTTGAATACTTGGGAGGTATTTCATGGATCGTCGTTCATTTCTCCGGAAGGCCAGCCTTGCCGGCGCCGGCGCAGGCGCTGCAGCACTGGCCACGCCGGCGATTGCGCAGGGCAACCAGACCTGGCGCATGGTTACGACCTGGCCGAAGAATTTTCCGGGACTGGGTGTTGGCGCGCAGCGTCTCGCCGACCGCATTACCGCCGCATCCGACGGTCGCCTGACCGTACAGGTTTACTCCGCCGGTGAACTCGTGCCGCCGCTTCAGTCGCTCGACGCCGTCATTGACGGTTCGGCCGAGATGAGCCACGGCGCGGCCTATTACTGGCAGAACAAGAGCCCCGCGCTCTCCTTCTTCACCGGCGTTCCCTATGGCATGACCTCGCGCGAGATGGCTGCCTGGGTGCGTTACATGGGCGGTCAGGAAATCTGGGATGAGATTTACGATCAGTTCGGCGTTCAGGGCTTCCTGTCGGGCGACACCGGCACGCAGGCCGGCGGTTGGTTCCGCGATGAGCTTACGGGTCTTGATTCCGTAAAGGGTCTGCGCTTCCGCACCCCTGGCCTCGGTGGCCGCGTGTGGGAGAAGCTTGGCGCAACGGTCACCAACATGGCCGCCGGCGAGATCTTCCAGGCGCTGCAATCCGGCACGCTGGACGCCGCCGAGTTCGTCGGTCCCTACAACGATCTGGCGCTGGGCTTCTACCAGGTTGCCAAGAACTACTACTTCCCGAGCTTCGTGGAGCCGGGTCTGGCAACCGAGCTGGTGGTCAACAAGGCGAAGTATCAGGAGCTGCCGTCCGACCTTCAGGCAATCGTCCGCGACGTCTGTCAGGCCGAGTACGACCAGGTGGCTTCGGACTTCTATGCCAACGATCCGCGCGCGCTGAAGACGCTCGTCGAAGAGCATGGCGTGAATGTGCGTCAGTTCCCCGATGATATCATCGAGGCCGGTGCAGTGGCCGCTGCCGAGATCATGGGCGAGCTGCGCGATTCCGGTGATGCGCTCACCAAGAAGACGACCGAGAGCTTCATCGAGTCGCTCAACATCCTGCGCACCCGCACCGAAGGCACGGATGGTCCCTTCATCGAGGCGCGCAAGAAGTACTTCTCGATCTGACCGGTTTCGGCTGAAATGAAAAAGCCCGGGCATTGGCCCGGGCTTTTTTGTTGCCGTCAGACTGTCGCCTCTCGAGCGGCAGTCCTTGCATGCGGCAGCCGGAGGAGATCACCCGGCTGCCGGACGCCTTAATTGTAGATCGCCCTTGGCAGCCATGTCGCGATCTCCGGGAACATGAACATGATCGCGATTGCGAGCACCTGCAGTCCCACGAAGGGCAGCACGCCCTTGTAGATCATCGATGTCTTCACATTGGGCGGTGCGACGCCGCGCAGATAGAACAGCGCAAAGCCGAAGGGCGGTGTCAGGAAGCTCGTCTGCAGGTTCACGCCCACCAGAACGCCGAGCCACACCGGGTCCACGTCGAGAGCCAGCAGGATCGGTGCGGTGATCGGGATCACGATGAAGATGATCTCGAACGTATCCAGGATGAAGCCCAGAAGGAACATGATCAGCATCACCACGGCCACGGCCGCCAGCGTGCCGCCCGGCAGGTTGGCGAGGAACTCGTGCACCAGATTGTCGCCGCCCATCAGGCGGAAGACAATGGAGAACACCGACGCGCCGAACAGGATGATGAACACCATGCAGGTGATGGAGGCCGTGGCGATGGCCGTCTCGCGCAGAACCGCGAAGGAAAGCCGCCAGCGGAGCCCCGCCAGCACCATTGCGCCCACCGCGCCCACGGAAGCGGCCTCTGTCGGCGTTGCGATGCCGCCCAGAATGGAGCCCAGAACGGCCATGATCAGAAGCAGCGGCGGCACCAGCGCCACCGCGACTTCGCCAAGCAGCTCTTTCTTCTCTTCAGGCGGCACCGGCGTTGCCGGGCAGGAGGCGGGATCGAAGATGGCCTTGAAGATCGTCCAGCCGAGATAGAGCGCCACCAGCATGACGCCGGGCAGAAGCGCGCCGGCGAACAGATCGCCGACGGAGACGGGCACCGGGGCGAAATTGCCCTTGGCCATCTGCACCTGCGCGTTGATGCCCGAAAGCATGTCGCCCATGAAGATGAGAACGGTGGATGGCGGGATGATCTGGCCGAGCGTGCCCGACGCGCAGATGACGCCGGTCGCCAGCTTCGGATCGTAATTCGCGCGCAGCATGGCCGGCAGCGAAATCAGGCCCATCGTGACGACCGTTGCGCCCACCACGCCGGTGGAAGCGGCAAGAAGCGCGCCGACAATGATGACCGACATGCCAAGGCCGCCGCGCAGATTGCCGAACAGCTTGCCCATCGTAAGCAGCAATTGCTCGG
This sequence comes from Nitratireductor sp. GZWM139, assembly GCF_030068685.1. Classification (NCBI taxonomy): domain Bacteria; kingdom Pseudomonadati; phylum Pseudomonadota; class Alphaproteobacteria; order Hyphomicrobiales; family Phyllobacteriaceae; genus Nitratireductor; species Nitratireductor sp. GZWM139. The sequence goes on from NZ_JAMQML010000003.1 coordinate 149,503, forward strand.
CGATCTTGGAGCGTTCGAGCATCACGCCCATGAAGATGAAGAGCGGCACGGCCACCAGCACTTCATTGGTCATGTAGCCGATATAGCGGTTGGCCAGACTGCCGAAATTGGACGGGTCGAACACGCCGAACCACATGCCGACAAGGCCGAACATGAGCGATACGCCGGCCAGCGTGAAAGCCACCGGGAAGCCCAGGAGCAGAAAGCCGATAATGCCGAAGAACATGAGCCCCGAAAGGAGCTCGCCAATAAGAACCGGATCCATCAGACGCTTGCCTCCGGCTGCTCTTCTTCATCGTTGGTGTAACGGAGTTTAGGGGGCAGGAGGTCTTCTGCGTCATTGAGGACGAGAATGGACCGCAGCGCCATGGCGATGCCCTGCAACGCCAAAAGCACCGCGAAAGCAAGGATGAACCCCTTGAGTATGAAAAGCCCCGGCATGCCGCCCACATTGGCGGACGCTTCGCCCAGCCGCCATGACCGGCTGACAAAGCTCCAGCCGTAATAGACGACGATCCAGCAGAAAGGCAGCAGGAACAGGAACACGCCGATCAGGTCGACCACGGCTTTCCGCCTTGTGCTGGCGGGCCGGTAGAAGATGTCGACGCGGACATGGTCGTTTCTCAACAGCGCAAAGCCGGCCACCGCCGTGAACATTGCGCCGTTCAGCCAGATGTAGAGATCCTGCATCCACACGAAACTGACGGAGAAGACATAACGCTGCACCACGACGGTGAAGCAGACCAGAACGATGGCCAGCGAAAGCCAGGAAAAGATGTTTCCGATAAAGGCGTTCAATCCGCTTATGGCGCGGACGAGAGAAGCGATTGCGCGCACGGGGTCACAAACCTCCGCCGTTTGCGCGCACGGCGAGTTGCGCGGTGTGATCTGCCATATGGGCCCTCTTGCATTTCCCCTTTGGTTGGGCGGCAGTTGTTCCCTGTCCTGCCCTTCCTGCCCGTAAAACGGGTATCGAGTGATTAGCAGCTTTGTTGCGGCTGCAAAAGTAATGGCGCAAGAAAAGTCGCCTTTTTGCGCTGCCCACCTAAATTAATGGATGTGGCTGTTGCACTCGCCGCACGGAACGGGAGAAGTGTAAGTGCGGCGCCGTTAGATTCGTTCGTCGCACGCGTTGCAGGGCTAATAAAATGTCCTTTCAAATCGCTGCTTTGCTGCGGTGTTGCGCATTGTGGCCCGAGCGGCAAATTCGTTTGACGGGATGCCGGCCGAATACAAAACTACCCTTGCGGAAACGTTTCCAACACGTGGTCCGCGGAGGAGGAAATAATTCATGACGCTTCATGACGTTGCGCTCGACGACAAGTATGATCTGACCAAGGAACGCATCTTCGTTTCCGGCGCGCAGGCGGTTGTCCGCATGCTCCTGATGCAGCGCGAGCGTGATCGACGCGCAGGGCTCAACACGGCAGGCTTCGTTTCCGGCTATCGCGGATCGCCCATTGGCGGTCTCGATCTCCAGCTGTGGAAGGCCAAGAAGCAGCTTGAAGCGTCCAATGTGATTTTTCAGCCGGGCCTCAATGAGGAACTGGCCGCCACCGCCTGCTGGGGTTCGCAGCAGACCGAGCTTCTGGGCGAGGGCAAATATGACGGCGTTTTCGGCGTCTGGTATGGCAAGGGGCCGGGCGTCGACCGGTCCGGCGACGTGTTCCGCCACGCCAATCAGGCCGGTTCCTCCAGGCATGGCGGCGTTCTGGCGCTGATGGGCGACGACCACACGGCCGAGTCCTCCACTGTCGCCAACGCCAGCGAATTCGCCTTCGTGGATGCGATGATCCCCATCCTGAACCCGGCCGGCGTTCAGGAGCTCATCGATTACGGGCTTTACGGCTACGCGCTCTCCCGTTTCGCCGGCACCTGGACGGCGATCAAATGCGTGAAGGACAACATCGAGTCGACCGCAGCCGTGGATGTCTCGCTTGAACGGCTGAACATCGTTCGCCCGGAATTCGACATGCCGCCCGGCGGGCTGAACATCCGCAACGAGATCAACATGCTCGGTCAGGAGGCGCGGCTTTACGATTACAAGCGCGCTGCCGCCGCCGCCTTCGTGCAGGCCAACAAACTCAACCGCATCATCTATTCCGGCGGTTCGAAGGCGAAGATCGGCATTGTCACGCTCGGCAAGAGTTATCTCGATACGCGTCAGGCGCTCGACGATCTGGGCATTGACGAGGCGCGCGCCAACCAGCTTGGCATCCGTCTCTTCAAGGTGGCCTGTCCCTGGCCGTTCGACGTGGAGCATATGCGCGACTTCGCGCGCGGTCTCGACATGGTCATCGTCGTGGAGGAGAAACGCTCGCTCATCGAGGTGCAGCTGCGCGAAAACCTGTACGGCACGGCCAACCAGCCGGAGATCATCGGCAAGGTGAACGAGAGGGGCGAGCGCCTGTTTGCGCCCACTGCGGCACTCGATCCCAACGAGATCGCCATCGCCATCGGCGAGCGCATCTTGCGGGTAATCGGCCCGTCCGAAGAGATCGCGGCGCATGTGTCGCGCCTGCGCCAGTTTCAGGCGATGCTTGCCGACACCAAGGATGTCTCCGGTCGCGCACCCTATTTTTGCTCCGGCTGCCCGCACAACACTTCCACCAATGTGCCCGAGGGCTCCATCGCCGGCGGTGGCATTGGCTGCCATTTCATGGCCACCTGGATGGACCGCTCCAATATCGGCTTCACGGCCATGGGCGGGGAGGGCGCGCAGTTCATCGGTCAGGCGCCATTCTCGAAACGCGAGCATTTCTTCCAGAATCTGGGTGACGGCACCTACAATCATTCCGGCTCCATGGCGATCCGCTTCGCCATCGCGTCCGGTGCGAACATCACCTACAAGATTCTTTACAATGACGCCGTGGCCATGACCGGCGGCCAGCCGCATGAGGGCGGTCTCACCGTCGACATGATTGCCGATCAGGTGCGCGCCGAAGGCGTGGAACGCATCGCCGTGGTCAGCGATGAGCCGGAAAAATATGCCGGCGTGGTCTCGTTCCCGCAGGGCACGACCATCAACCACCGCGACGATCTCGATCAGGTGCAGCGCGATCTGCGCGAGGTGAAGGGCGTTTCCGTTCTGCTTTACGATCAGACCTGCGCCGCCGAAAAACGCCGCCGTCGCAAGCGCGGCACGTTTCCCGATCCCGACAAGCGCGTGTTCATCAATGAACTCGTCTGCGAGGGCTGTGGCGATTGCGGCGTCAAGTCGAACTGCGTTTCGGTGCAGCCGCAGGAAACCGAATTCGGCCGCAAGCGCCGCATCGACCAGTCCAGCTGCAACAAGGATTTCTCCTGCGTCAACGGCTTCTGCCCCTCCTTCGTCACCGTTCACGGGGCGAAGCTGAAGAAGGCGAAGGGCGTCACCGGTGCGAACGATCCGCTGGAAGGTGTGCCGGAGCCTGCGCTTTACCAGATGGAGCGCGGCTGGTCGGCCGTGGTGGATGGCATCGGCGGCACCGGCGTCGTCACCATCGGCGCAATCCTCGGCATGGCCGCGCATCTGGAAGGCAAGGGCGCTGGCATCATCGACATGGCCGGCCTTGCGCAGAAGGGCGGGGCGGTGTTCACGCATCTGCGTATCGCGCCGACGCCTGAAGACATTTACGCCATCCGCGTTTCCGCAGGCGAGGCCGATCTGGTTCTGGGCTGCGATCTCGTCGTTTCCGGCGCGAAGAAGGTTCTGGCGTCCGCACGCCACGGGCACACGCTGTTCATGGCCAACACGGCGGAAGTCATGCCGGGCGATTTCGCCCGCTCCGCTGATTTCTCGCTGCCCATCGAACGGCTGAAACAGGCCATTCGCGCTGCGGCAGGCGAGGAGAAGGCGCATTTCTTCGACGCCACGCGCACGGCCAGCGTGCTGTTTGGCAATTCCGTCGGCGCAAACATGTTCATGCTCGGCATGGCCTATCAGTATGGCGGGTTACCCGTATCGGCGGAAGCCATCGAGAAGGCCATCGCGCTCAACGGGCAGGCCGTGTCCATGAATGTCTCGGCCTTCCGCTGGGGCCGCCGCGCCGCGCATGACCCCGACCATGTGCGCCGGCTTGTCGCCAAATCGTCCAATGGCAATGTGCGCCAGCCCCTGTCGCAGACGCTGGACGAGGTCATCGAGCGGCGTGCGACGTTCCTCACCGGCTATCAGAACGCGGCCTATGCGGAACGCTATCGCGCCCGCATCGCCCGCCTGCGCGCGGCCGAGGAAAAGGCGTTACCAGGCTCAACGGCAGTGACGGAAGCTGCCGCCCGCAACCTCTTCAAGCTCATGGCCATCAAGGATGAGTACGAGGTTGCCCGGCTCTATACGGATGGCGCTTTCAAGCGTCAGCTCGCTGCCGAGTTCGAGAGCTACGACCATCTGGAATTCCATCTGGCGCCACCGATCCTCGGTCGTCACGATGCGCAGGGGCATCCAAGGAAGTCGGCTTTCGGTCCGTGGATGATGACCGCTTTCCGCCTGCTTGCGGGCCTGAAGGGCCTGCGCGGAACCGGGCTCGACATCTTCGGCCGTACCGAAGAGCGCCGCATGGAGCGCAGGCTGCTTGCCGAGTATGAAAGCGATCTGGATCGCATCGAGGCGCTTCTGTCGCCCGAGCGTGCTGAGGCCGCTGTTGCTCTGGCTTCGGTGCCTTCTCTCATTCGCGGTTTCGGCTACATCAAGGAAGGCAACGCCGAAAAGGCTGCCGGCGAGCGGGCGCGGCTCAGGCAGCGTCTTGAGGATGGCGATGAGCCGGGGACGCTTCTGAAGGCTGCGGAATAGCTGGATTTTGCCGGCTGGCATGGTGAAAAGCCGGATAAACTTTTCTTAATGCTGTTGTGTCACAAATGGGCCCGTCAATCGGGCTCATGCAGTGAAAAACTCTAAGAACAGCATACCGGAAGACGTCTACGTTGGGTACATCCGTTCGTTGTTTCAGGACGTCGGAGTACTGCCCGTCGGCGCGGCTTGCTATGGCCTGATTGCGCTTCTTCTCTACTATAAGACCGGCCAGGCCGCGCATCTGTTCTTCGGGCCGGCCATGTTTGCCGCCGGCCTGTGGCGCTACTTCAAGATCACGCGCGTCGATCACGATCTGATCTCTGATTACCCCTCGGCGCTCGCCTGGGAAAACCGCTATCTGTGGTGGGGCAGCCTGCACGGCCTTGTGGTCGGTGCGTTCGGCTTCTTCGCGATTGTCTGGTCGAGCGACAATTTCAGTGAACTCGCCGCCGTTTCCGCCATTCTGAGCGGCACAATCACCATTGCCGGGCGCAATTACGGCTCCCACAAAATGGTGTCGATCCTGACGCTCACCATCGTCTTCCCGATGGCGCTCGGCCTGATGCTGAAGGGCGATTTCTATCATTTCGCGCTTGGCCTTTTCATCGCGCCCTTCATGCTGGTGGTCACCAAGATGGCGGATCTGGTGCGCACCGTGCTGTTCACGGCGATCAGCGAGGAAAAGCGCTCCACGCGCCTGGCGCAGCGCTTCGACCGGGCGCTGAACACCATGCACCACGGCCTTCTCATGCTGAACAATGAGGAGCGGGTGGTGGTCAGCAACACCCAGGCTGCCGAAATGCTGGGCTTCAAATCACCGGAGCAGATGCTTGGCCGCACGCTCAAATCGCTGCTGATGCGCGGCGTGGCGAGCGGTCTCCTGTCCCAGCGTGATTACGACTATGCAGAAGAGCACCTTTCGAAGGCCCTGCGCGAGGGCCGTAATCGGAAGGTTCTGCTGCGGATGACCAATGGCCGTCACTTCGAGTTCGCCGCGCGCGAAGGCCATGACGAGGTCGGTGTGCTCACCTTCGAAGAGGTGACAAGCCGTGTGGAGGCGGAAGAGAAGATCCGCTTCATGGCGCGCTATGACAGCCTCACCAGCCTGCCCAACCGGGCCTATTTCCATGAAAAGGTTTCCGAGGCCATGGCTGCGGGCGATCAGGACCGCCTGTGTGGTCTGGCCGTTCTCGACCTCGACGATTTCAAGACGGTGAACGACACGCTCGGTCATCCGGTCGGCGACGGGCTGATCTACGCCATGGCGGAGCGGCTTTCCGCTTTTGAGAGCGCCAATGTGCGCATCAGCCGCTTTGGCGGCGATGAGTTCATGCTCTATTTCAATCAGGTGGAAGACGAGGCGGAGTTCGCCCGTCAGTTCGAGCAGATCTTCTCGTCGCTCAGTGGTGAAGTCGATGTTGCCGGCCACGCGATGCGCATCCAGTCGAGCGGTGGCGCCGTGGTTGTTCCTGTTCGCTCCAGCGATGTGGATTCCATGATCGTCAAGGCCGACCTTGCGCTCTACAAGGCCAAGGAGCTCGGCAAGAACGGCTGGAGCCTGTTCGAGACGGAAATGGATGTTGCCTTCCGCAACCGCCAGGTGATGAAGGCCGACCTCAGAAGCGCCATTGAGGCCCGCAGCCTGCGGGTTGTCTACCAGCCGATCGTGGACGCCCACACGATGCGGATCGCAAGCTGCGAGGCGCTGTGCCGCTGGGATCACCCGGATCTTGGTCTCGTGTCGCCGGCCATCTTTATTCCGCTTGCCGAGGAAATGGGGCTGATCTCCGAAATCAGCACCATCGTGCTGGAAGCGGCCTGCAAGGAATGCGTGACATGGCCCGAACATGTGGGCGTTTCGGTCAACCTGTCGGCCAAGGATTTTCGTTCCAGTGACGTGATCGGCAAGGTGGAGCGCGCGCTCGAGAGGGCAGGGCTGCATCCGGCGCGCCTCGAAATCGAGGTGACCGAGACCGCGCTTCTGAACGACACCGAAGCCACGGTGCGCTACATCAACACGCTCAAGAAGCTCGGCGTGCGGATTGCGCTTGATGATTTCGGCACCGGCTATTCTTCACTCAGCTATTTGCACACCTTACCGCTCGACAAGGTCAAGATCGATGGCAGCTTCGTTGCCAATCTGAAGGAGGGCGAGCGTTCGCTTCACCTGCTTCAGGGCGTTGTGGACCTGTCGCGCAAGCTCGGCCTCGATGTGACCGTCGAAGGCGTCGAGCGTTTCGACCAGCTCCGGCTGCTCGAAAGCCATGTGAAACCCGATCTTTTACAGGGTTTCCTCTTCGGCGCAGCGCTTACGGCTTCCGGCATCGAGACCATGGCGGAAGTGAAGCAGTCCTTCCCCGCCCATTCCCCTTCCGGCACCAACCGCGCATCTGTCTGACAAGGCTTGATTCTTTGCTTTGCAATGGCGTTTGCCCGAAAAGCTTTTGTTAAGGTTAATAAAATCTAAATATAATTCGTACGAATTTCAGCTTTACATAAACCGTGAGGGGTTTACGCTTGAAATGTACGAGAGGTTGTAAAAGTCGACGTGGGGCATGCGGCAATGGTCACGAGTACCGGCCTGGTCGGCCTAAAACCGGGGGCGGAGCGTTTCGTCCGTGAACCGGAAAGAAAATCCTCAAGCTTCATCGATGGCGTGATGGCGCTTCTGGAGCGCACGGAGTATCGCCGTTGCGATACGAGCGAAGATCGGGAAGAGATCTTTCACCTTCGCTATCGCTCCTATCATGCGCATGGTTTCGTGCCGGAATCGGAGCGGCAGATCGTGAAGGATGATCTGGACGATCTTCCCAACTGCTACAATTTCGCTGTTTACATAGACAAGCGTCTGGTCAGCACTGTGCGTCTGCACCAGATCGACCATGACAATCCGCTTGGCCCCGTGACCAAAGGGTTTGGCGATATCATGTTGCCGCATATCGATGACGGCGAAACCTGCATCAATCCGAGCATGCTTGCGGCCGATCCGGACATCGCGCGCGAATACCGGGCGTTACCCTATGTGTCGCTGCGTCTGGTCATTGCTGCCTATGAGTATTTTCATTCAACCTATTGCGCCTGCCTGATCCGCCAGGAACACACGGCTTTCTACCGCCGTATCTTTGGCGCGCGTCAGATGAGCCCGGAGCGCGCATACCCGCCGATCAGCATCCCCCTGATGCTCTTTGGCGGTATCTGCTCCAAGGAATTCGGCCCGATTGTCGAGCGTTTTCCCTTCTTCCTGTCGACGAAATCCGAACAGCGGCTCCTTTTTGAGCGCCCGGCGCCCGGCCAAGTGGCGCCGCTGACCGTTCTCCCGACCGCGAAATATCTGCTCGACGCTGCCTGATCTATTTGCCATTCGCCGGGATCGCTTCTTGTCGCTCGCCGGCAGGCGGGTTATCGAAAAGACATGAGCATCAAAAAGGACATTGCAGCGGATGCCATCTGGTCTGTCGAACTGAGCGACGACGAGCTGGAGCGTGCGCGGCGCGGCCTGACGGAACGCCTGTTTTCCAAGGGAAGCTATATCTGTCACCGCGGTGACCGGCTGGACCACTGGACCGGCGTTGCCGAGGGGCTCATCAAGATCAGCGCGATTTCGGCTGCCGGCAAGGCAATGACCTTTGCCGGCGTGACCGATGGCGGCTGGTTCGGCGAAGGATCGGTGCTCAAGGGCGAACCGCGCCAGTATGACGTGGTCGCCATCCGCGACACGCGGCTCACCATGCTGTCGCGCCCGACCTTCATGTGGCTGTTTGAAAACAGCACCGGCTTCAATCGCTTCCTCGTGCGCCAGCTCAACGAGCGTATGGGCCAGTTCATCGCCACCATCGAATATGACCGTATTCTCGGGCCGAACGCCCGTGTGGCGCGCAATCTGTCGTGGTTTTTCAATCGAACGCTCTATCCGCGCGCCGGCAACGCCATCGAGATCAGCCAGGAGGAACTGGGCCTTCTGGCCGGCGTTTCGCGCCAGGTGGTCAATCGCGCCCTGCACGAGCTGGAAGACGAGGGGCTTCTCAAGGCCGAGCACGGGCGCATCACGGTTGTCGATGCCGAGGCGCTGAGCCGCTACGATTCCTGACGGGAAAGTGCCGGACGGGAAGATTCTGATCGGCCGATGCGCAGCATCGTCCGGGCCTGTTCGGCAGGCGCAAAGGCGCGCGCCATACGGCTCCAAGATCAGCTTTAGACTTTGGTCTGAAATATGCTTTTCGCGCTTCGGAAATACTGCCGCCTGCGCATAGACTTCCTCCAGTATAAAGACAAACTGGTGCGGTGTCTGTCAAGGGGCGTGTTGAATGGCTGCGGGTTTCGTGGAACCCTCAACCCAATCAATAGTCCGGTTCGGGGAGGAACCGGAACAACAGCGGATCTACCGCTGACAGTGGGAGGTAAGCGACTTGGCGCATACAGACGCGTCTAAGGATACGTTCGCCAAATATCTGCTCTTGAACGCCGAGCGGTTCCGCGACCGGCCGTCCATGCGTTTCAAGGACTATGGCATCTGGCAGAGCTGGACCTGGGCAGAACAGCTTGAGGAGGTCCGGGCTTTCGCGCTCGGCCTGCAGAAAATCGGCCTGAAGCGCGGCGACAAGATCGCCGTCATCGGCTCCAACCGGCCAAGGCTCTACTGGACCTTTGCCGCCGCCCAGTCTCTGGGCGCGGTTCCCGTGCCGGTCTATGCCGATTCCGTGGCGGAAGAAATGGCCTATGTGCTCAACCATGCCGAGGTCACCTTCGCCGTGGTCGAGGATCAGGAGCAGGTCGACAAGGTTCTCTCCATCTCGGACGAGGTGCCGCTCCTGACCGAGATCGTCTATGACGAGGAGCGCGGCCTCAGGGATTACGACCACACCCATCTTCATGCCTATGACGATGTGCGCGAAACGGGCATGCGCCGCTTTGCCGGGGAGCCCGAGGCGAATGCCGGCTGGCTGGCCGAGATCGGGAAGGGGCGCGGGGACGACCTGTCGGTCATTCTCTACACCTCCGGCACCACCGGCCGCCCCAAGGGCGTGATGCTGTCGAACGACAATTTCGTGCGCTCGGCCATCAACGGCAACGCCTTCGACAATCTGACCGAGAACGAGACGATCATCGCCTATCTGCCGCTGGCATGGGTGGGCGATCACCTGTTCTCCTACGCCCAGTCCTATACGGCGGGCTTCTGCGTTGCCTGTCCCGAAAGCCCGGAAACGGTGAACGAGGACCGACGCGAGATCGCGCCGACCTATTTCTTCGCGCCGCCGCGCGTCTTCGAGGCCATGCTGACCTCGATCATGGTGCGGATGGAAGATGCCGGAAAGCTCAAAAAGGGCATGTTCGACTATTTCCTCGCCCATGCCGCTAAGGTCGGTGAGCGCATTCTGAATGGTGAGCAGGTCGGGTTCGTGGACCGGCTGAAATACCGGCTCGGCGAATTCATGGTCTATGGCCCGCTGAAAAACCGCATGGGCTTTTCGAACATGCGGGTCGGCTATACGGCCGGTGAGGCCATCGGACCGGAGCTTTTCTCCTTCTACCGCTCGCTCGGGCTGAACCTGAAACAGCTCTACGGCCAGACCGAAGCCACCGTCTACATCACCGCGCAGGAAGACGGAAAGATCCGTCCCGACACGGTGGGGCTGCCATCGCCCGAGGTGGAAATTCGCATCGCCGAGAGCGGCGAGGTGATGTATCGCTCGCCGGGCGTTTTCGTCGGCTACTACAAAAATGACGAGGCAACCCGCGAAACCAAGACCGAGGATGGCTGGGTGCACACCGGCGATGCCGGCTTCTTCGACACCGACGGCCAGCTCAAGATCATCGACCGGGCCAAGGATGTCGGCAAGCTCGCCTCGGGCGCGCTGTTTGCGCCGAAATACATCGAGAACACGCTAAAATTCTTCCCCGACATTCAGGAAGCGGTGGCGTTCGGCCATGGGCGCGAATTCTGCGCAGCCTTCATCAACATTGACCTGCAGGCGGTCGGCAACTGGGCCGAACGCAACAACATCGCCTACGCGTCCTATCAGGAACTGGCCGGGCATCCGCGCGTCTATGAGACCATCGCCGCGCATGTGAACGAGGCCAATCGCAGGCTCGCCCGCGAGCCCCTGATGGCGGCCTCGCAAGTCAAGCGCTTCCTCGTCCTGCACAAGGAGCTGGATGCCGATGACGGCGAGCTGACCCGCACCCAGAAAGTGCGCCGCAAGTTCATCGCCGAGCGTTACGGCGAGCTGATCGAGGCGCTCTACGATGGCTCGACGGAGAAGTTCGTGGAAACCCAGGTCACTTACGAGGATGGCCGCAAGGGCGTCATCCGCGCGACGGTCAAGATCGTCGATGCCGAGATCCATGAGGTTCCGGCCGAAAATGTCCGGGAGGCTGCCGAATGAACCCGCGCCCCGATCCCAATGAGCTCACCGCGCCCGATGACGGCATTGCCAGGGGCGGTGTGCTTCTCGACGTGAAGAATGTCTCGCTTTCCTTCGGCGGCGTGAAGGCGATCACCGACATCTCGCTGAACGTTCTGAAGGGCGAGATCCGCGCCATCATCGGTCCCAATGGCGCCGGCAAGACCTCGATGCTCAACGTCATCAACGGTTTCTACACGCCGCAGGAAGGCACCATCATCTTTCGCGGCAAAGAGCGCCGCTCCATGAAGCCGCATCAGGCGGTGGGGCAGGGCATCGCCCGCACCTTCCAGAACGTGGCTCTGTTCAAGGGCATGTCGACGCTCGACAACATCATGGCCGGGCGTTCGGTCAGGATGAAGCGCAACATTGGCTGGCAGATGCTCTGGCATGGGCCTGCGCTGCGCGAAGAGATCGAGCATCGCGAAAAGGTCGAGGAAATCATCGACTTTCTGGAGATCCAGCACATTCGCCGCACACCGGTGGGCAAATTGCCCTATGGCCTGCAAAAGCGCGTCGAGCTTGGCCGCGCACTCGCCATGGAGCCGACCCTTCTTCTCCTCGACGAGCCCATGGCGGGCATGAACCTCGAGGAAAAGGAAGACATGAGCCGGTTCATCATCGACGTGAACCAGCAGCGCGGCACCACGATTGCGCTGATCGAGCACGATATGGGCGTGGTCATGGATCTGTCCGACCGCGTGGTGGTGCTCGATTACGGCAAGAAGATCGCCGACGGCCCGCCTGACGAGGTGAAAAACAATCAGAACGTGATCGACGCCTATCTGGGTGTCCCGCACTAGGCGGCGAGGGGAGGAACGTATGGAATTCTTGAACGATGTTCTGGTGCAGCCCTTCGCCGATATGGCTGCGGCTCCCGATTTCCTGCTTCAGGTGCTCTGGGAAGGGCTCGTCGGCGGGGTGCTTTACGCGCTGATCGCGCTCGGCTTCGTGCTGATCTACAAATCCTCGCGCATCTTCAATTTTGCGCAGGGCATCATGGTGGTGTTCGCCGCGCTGACGCTGGTGGGCCTCTATGAAAAGGGCGTTCCCGCCCTGTTGGCGCTGCCGCTCACGCTCGTCGTCATGCTGATCCTTGCGATGACCATCGAGCGCGTGGTGCTTCGGCCGCTGGTCAACCAGCCCGACATCATCCTGTTCATGGCGACCATCGGCATCACGCTGTTTTTGATCGGCTTCGGCGAACTGATCTTCGGCGGCGAGAACAAGGTGATGATCACCGAGCAGCTCTTCATCCCGACCGGCAGCATTGTGTTCGAGCCGTTTGGCGGTTTCGTCTCCATCGAGGAAAAGGATCTCACGGCGGTCATCGGAGCCATGGTTCTCGTGGCGGCTCTTCTGGTCTTCCTCAACAAATCCAAGATCGGCCGGGCCATCCGCGCGCTTGGCGATGACCATCAGGCCGCGCTGTCCGTCGGCATTTCGCTCTCCACCATCTGGGTGATCGTCTGGTTCATCGCCGGTGTCATCGCGCTCGCCACGGGCATTGTCTGGGGCGCGCGGGCCGGTGTGTCCTTCGCGCTGGAGGTCATCGCCTTCAAGGCGCTGCCGGTGCTCATGCTCGGCGGTCTGGAAAGCGTCATGGGCGCGATCATCGGCGGGCTGGCCATCGGCATTCTGGAAAAGGTCTTCGAGATCTACTGGGGCCAGCCGCTGCTTGGCGGCAACACCGAAGCGTGGTTCGCCTACATGCTGGCGCTGCTCGTGCTTCTCTTCCGCCCGCAGGGGCTGTTTGGCGAAAAAATCATCGAGCGGGTGTAATCCATGTTTTACCGCACAGCAGGCCAGTTCAAGACCAGCTATGAAGCCGATCACGCGCTGTTTCCGGTGCGTCAGGATGCGATCCTGCTCGGCGTCATCCTGATCTTCGCCTTCGTCATCTTTCCGTTCACCGCAAGCGAGTTCGCCTTTCGCGCACTCCTGATCCCGGTGCTCATCTATTCGCTGGCAGCCCTCGGCCTCAACATCCTCACCGGCTATGCGGGGCAGCTGTCGCTCGGCACCGGCGCATTCATGGGCGTGGGCGCCTATGCCTGCTACAAGCTCGTCTCAATCTTTCCGGAGATGAACATTGTCGTGGCGATCGCGCTGTCGGGCTTCTTCTCGGCGGCCATTGGCGTGCTGTTCGGCCTGCCATCGCTGCGCATCAAGGGCTTCTATCTGGCCATCGCCACGCTGGCGGCGCAGTTCTTCCTCGTCTGGCTGTTCCAGAAATGGGCCTGGCTCTACAATTACAATGCCTCCGGTGCGATCCAGGTGCCCAATATCGATCTGTTCGGCATCACGGTCGCGGGGCCGCGCGCCACGGCCATGGCGCAGTATTATTTCGTTCTGTGTGTGGTCTGTGCGATCACCTTCTTCGCCATCAACATCACGCGCGGCCGCATCGGGCGCATGTGGAAGGCGGTGCGCGACATGGACATCGCCGCCGAGCTCGTGGGCATCAACCTGATGCGCACCAAGCTGATGGCCTTCTTCGTGTCGTCCTATGTGGTGGGCATTGCCGGGGCGCTGTTCGTGTTCCTGTGGCGCGGCGCGGCGGAAGCGAACCTGTTCGACATTCCGCTCTCGTTCCGTGTGCTGTTCATCGCCATCATTGGCGGGCTTGGCTCGATCCTCGGCAATTTCCTCGGGGCGATCCTGATCGTGGCGCTGCCGGTCATCATCAGCAGCGTGCCGGGGGCCTTCGGCATCCCGGTCGATTCCGCCATGGTCGAGCACCTGAACATCATGATCATCGGCGCGCTCATCATCGCCTTCCTGATCATCGAACCGCACGGTCTGGCGCGTTTCTGGGCCATGATCCGCGAAAAGTTCATTCTTTGGCCCTTCCCGCATTAGGCGGGCAGGGGGCATCAAACGGGGATTGTTCACCCCTTCCTTTTGAAGAACGGAACAAGTGGAGGAGACAGTATGAAGAGAATGCTCAAAACTGCGATCCTGTCGTCGGCGCTCATGATGGGCGTTGGCATTGCCGGGCCTGCCATGGCGCAGGACGATAGCATCTACATCCCGAACCTGGCCTACCGCACAGGCCCGTTTGCGGCCACCGGCACGCCGCTGATGAACGGTCAGCGCGATTACATCACCCTGCTCAACGAACGTGATGGCGGGCTGAACGGCGTCAAACTCGACTATGACGAGTGCGAGACCGGCTACAACACCGAAAAGGGCGTCGAGTGCTACGAAAAGACCAAGGCGCGGGCCGTGGTCACGCAGCCCTGGTCCACGGGCATTACGCTTCAGGTTCTGCCGAAATCGAATGTCGACAAGATCCCGATTCTGGCTCCCGGCTACGGCTTCTCGCCGATGGCCGACGGCAAGGTGTTCCAGTGGGCCTACAACCCGCCATCTTCCTACTGGGATGGCGCGTCGATGATCCTGAAGAACATTTCCGACGGCAATCTCGACAGTCTCAAGGACAAGAAGATCGCCTTCCTGCACCTCGATCACCCCTTCGGCAAGGAGCCCATTCCGCTGCTTGAAGTGCTGGCCGAGAAGCATGGCTTCGAACTGGTGCCGATCCCGGTCGGTCTGACCGAGATGCAGAACCAGTCGGCGCAGTGGCTGCAGATCCGCCGTGAGCGTCCGGATTTCGTGGTCATGTGGGGCTGGGGCGCGATGAACGCCGGCGCCATCACCGAAGCCGTGAAGACGAAATATCCGATGGATCAGTTCGTTGGCGTCTGGTGGTCCGGCCATGATGGCGACCTGAAACTGGTTGGCGAACAGGGCAAGGGTTATCGCTCCATCTCGTGGAGTGTGCCGAATTCCGAAGCCCCGCTGATGGCCGACATCAAGAAATATGTCGTCGATGCCGGCAAGTCACAGATCAACCAGTCCGAGGGCGAGTTCGACTCCGTGTTCTATCAGCGCGGTCTGATGATCTCCGTGATCCTGGTCGAAGGCATCAAGGCCGCTCAGGAAGAGTTCGACGTTCGCACGCCGAGCCCGGAGCAGCTGCGCTGGGGGCTGGAGAACATCAATCTGGATGAAGCCCGCCTGAAAGAGCTGGGCGCGGATGGCATGCTCGTGCCCTTCAGCACCTCCTGCTCCAACCACACGGGCCATGGCGGCGGCTGGATGCTGCAGTGGGACGGCGCAAAGTTCGTCAAGGCGTCTGATCTCCTGACGCCCGACCGCGCCGAGATCGAGCCGCTCGAGCTTGAAAAGGCCAAGGAGTATGCCGAGGCGAATGCGCCCTGGCCGGTCAATGAAGAGTGCAAGATGTAGCACCTTCTGCCGCCGCTCCCCTTCAATGCCCCGACGGGGAGCGGCGATCCGCTCAAACAGGACATGCAAGCATGACGACCACAGCGCCAGCATCACCGGCAGAAGCCGCAGAGCAGATCCTTGAAGTCAACAATATCGAGGTGATCTACGATCACGTCATTCTGGTTTTGAAGGGCGTTTCGCTCTCGGTGCCGCGCGGCGGCATCACGGCCCTTCTGGGGGCCAATGGCGCCGGCAAGACCACGACGCTGAAGGCGATCTCCAACCTGCTTCACGCAGAGCGTGGCGAGGTGACCAAGGGATCCATCCTGTTCGGTGGCGATGAGGTGCAGAACCTCTCGCCCAATGATCTGGTGCGCCGGGGCTGCATCCAGGTCATGGAAGGGCGGCACTGTTTCGGCCATCTCTCGGTCGAGGACAATCTCCTCACGGGCGCTTTCACCCGTCGCGACGGGCAGGCGGCGATCCGCGAGGACCTCGAACTCGTCTACACTTATTTCCCGCGCCTCAGGGAACGGCGCAACTCGCAGGCCGGTTACACATCGGGCGGCGAGCAACAGATGACGGCGATTGGCCGGGCGCTGATGTCGCGCCCGAAGATGATCCTGCTTGACGAGCCTTCCATGGGGCTCGCGCCGCAGCTGGTCGAAGAGATTTTCGAGATCGTCAAACAGCTCAATGAAGAGCAGGGCGTGTCGTTCCTGCTGGCCGAGCAGAACACCAATGTGGCGCTGCGCTATGCAAAATACGGTTACATTCTGGAATCGGGACGCGTGGTGCTGGATGGCGAGGCCAAGGCCCTGCGCGAAAACGAAGACGTGAAGGAGTTCTACCTTGGCGTCGGCGGCGAGGGACGGCGCTCCTTCCGCAATGTGAAGCACTACAAGCGGCGCAAGCGCTGGCTTTCCTGACGCCCGGGCCGGCTTTTCTCATCTGGCAGTGAGATTGCACGCCTCCATTGCGGCGGTGTGCCGACGATTTGTTCCAAAAAGCGTACCGATTGGGCCAAAACGGTTCTCCCAAACCGTTTGAAAGCGCATCTGGCTGTTTATCGGGCAATCCTCCCATTGCCCTTGCGCCATCTTTTCGCTATCTCCCAAGACCAATTCTATTCCGATGGGGTTTTTGTGATGGCAGAGAATATGCCGGCCGGACCGGCCGAAACGGGCGCAGAAATGGACTACGCCGAGCACGAGAAGACCTACAATCTCTTCCTGGCCGTCATCAAATATTCAAGCCTGGTGATCGTCGCCATTCTGGTGGCCATGGCTTTTGGTTTCTTCACCCCTGCTGGCTTTTTCTCCAGCACCGTTCTCTTCATCCTCATCACTGCGCTGGGTGTCTGGCTGCTGTCCTGAAGCAGTCATCCGCTACAACAAACGGGGCTGCCGCCGCAGCTCCGTGACCGGGAGGACGGTCCAACCGAAAGGATATGACGGTGGGACAAAGCATATTTGTGCCTAAAGAAGTTGACGTTACGGAAGGTCGCGTTGCGGTCTCTCCTGAAACGGTCAAACGGCTGGCTGGACTGGGTTTCGACATTGTCGTCGAGAAGAACGCAGGCGAGCAGTCGCGTATTGTCGATAGTGAATTTGAAAAAGCCGGAGCGAAAATCGGCAAGGCATCCGATGCCTCGAAAGCCGATGTCGTTCTGAAGCTGCGGCGTCCGACGCCGGCCGAAGTCAAAACCTACAAAAAAGGCGCGCTGGTTCTCGCCAGCATGGACCCTTACGGCAATGAGGGCGATGTTGCGGCCATGGCTGCTGCGGGCGTCACCGCCTTTGCCATGGAGTTCATGCCGCGCATCACGCGCGCCCAGTCCATGGACGTCCTGTCCTCGCAGGCCAACCTTGCCGGTTACCGCGCGGTGATCGACGCAGCCGCCGAGTATGATCGTGCGCTGCCGATGATGATGACCGCCGCCGGCACCGTTCCGGCTGCCAAGGTGTTCGTCATGGGTGCTGGTGTTGCCGGCCTTCAGGCCATCGCAACCGCGCGCCGTCTGGGCGCTGTCGTCACCGCCACCGACGTTCGTGCGGCTGCGGGCGAGCAGGTCCAGTCGCTCGGCGCGAAGTTCATCATGACCGAGGCGCTGAAGGATGCTTCCGGCGATGGCGGTTATGCCCGCGAGCTGACAGATGAAGAGAAGAAGGCCCAGGCCGAACTCGTCGCCGAGCACATCGCCAAGCAGGACATCGTCATCACCACGGCGCTCATTCCGGGCCGGCCCGCGCCGCGCCTCGTCAGCACCGACATGGTCAAGTCCATGAAGCCGGGCTCCATCATCGTCGATCTGGCGGTCGAGCGAGGCGGCAATGTGGAAGGCGCGAAGGCGGGTGAGGTCGTCACCACGGCCAATGGCGTGAAGATCGTCGGCCACCTCAATGTGCCGGGCCGTGTGGCTGCTTCCGCCTCGCTGCTCTACGCCAAGAACCTCTACACCTTCCTTGAGACCATGGTCGACAAGGAGAAGAAGGAACTCGCCGTCGACATGGAAGACGAGCTGGTGAAGGCCACCATGCTCACCCATGACGGCAAGGTGGTTCATCCCAATTTCGTCGACACCGTGAAGCCGGTGGCCAAGGCGGCCGCGCCCAGGAAGGCCGCGCCCAAGAAGGCCCCGGCCCGCAAGCCCGCAGCCAAGGCTGCAGCAGGCGCGGCGACGAAGAAAACAGCGGCCCAGAAAACGGCAGCAAAGCCTGCTGGCGCGTCCAGCGCTGCCGACAAGCCTGCCGCAGCCAAATCGGGGGGAGAATCCTGATGGAACCAACCGCACTGGAAAAGGCGCTCGACCAGCTCGACAGCGCCGGGGCGAGCGTTCGCGCCGCCGTTGAAAGCATGCAGTCGGCCGAAGTCGCCGATGCAGCCAGCGCACTCGCGCATGCTGCATCCGGCGGGGCGATCGACCCGTTCGTCTTCCGCTTCGCGATCTTCGTGCTGGCGATTTTCGTTGGCTACTACGTTGTCTGGTCGGTGACGCCGGCGCTGCACACGCCGCTGATGTCGGTCACCAACGCGATCTCCTCGGTGATCGTGGTCGGCGCGCTGCTCGCCGTGGGCATCTCCGCTTCCGGGCTTGCCACGGGCTTTGGTTTCATCGCGCTCATCCTGGCGTCGGTGAACATCTTTGGCGGCTTCCTCGTGACCAGCCGCATGCTGGCCATGTACAAGAAGAAGGACAAGTGACGTGAGCGCCAATCTTGCATCCTTCCTCTACCTCGTTTCCGGCATTCTCTTCATCCTCGCGCTGAGGGGCCTGTCGCATCCCACCACCAGCCGTCAGGGCAATGTCTACGGCATGGTCGGCATGGCCATCGCCATCGGCACCACGCTGCTCTACGCAACGCCCTCCTTCGGCGGGTTCGTGCTCATCGTGCTCGGCCTCGCCATCGGCGGCGGCATCGGCGCGGTGATTGCAAAGCGCATCGCCATGACCGCGATGCCGCAGCTCGTGGCCGCCTTCCACTCGCTGGTCGGTCTGGCCGCCGTGATGGTTGCCGCCGCGGCGCTCTATGCGCCGGAAAGCTTCGGCATCGGCACGCTGGGCGCGATCCACGCGCAGGCGCTGGTCGAGATGTCGCTGGGCGTCGCCATTGGCGCGATCACCTTCACCGGCTCCATCATCGCCTTCCTGAAGCTCGATGGCCGCATGTCCGGCAAGCCGATCCTCCTGCCCATGCGCCATGTGGTGAATGCAGGTCTGGCAATCGCGCTGGTCGTTCTGATCGTGCTGCTCGTCACCACGCAGAGCACCTCGATCTTCTGGCTGATCGTGATCGCCTCGCTCGTGCTCGGTGTGCTCATCATCATCCCGATCGGCGGTGCTGACATGCCGGTCGTCGTGTCCATGCTCAACTCCTATTCGGGTTGGGCCGCAGCCGGCATCGGCTTCACGCTCGGCAACCTCGCGCTCATCATCACCGGCGCGCTGGTTGGCTCTTCCGGCGCGATCCTGTCTTACATCATGTGCAAGGGCATGAACCGCTCCTTCATCTCGGTCATTCTCGGCGGCTTCGGCGGCGAGACGGCAGCGGCTGCAGACGATGGCATCGAGCGCACGGTCAAACAGGGTTCGGCAGACGATGCCGCCTACCTGATGGCCAATGCGCAGAAGGTCATCATCGTGCCCGGTTACGGCATGGCCGTCGCCCAGGCGCAGCATGCGCTGCGTGAGCTGGCCGACAAGCTGAAGGAAGCCGGTGTCGAGGTGAAATACGCCATTCACCCGGTTGCAGGCCGTATGCCCGGTCACATGAACGTTCTGCTCGCAGAGGCCCAGGTGCCTTATGACGAGGTGTTCGAGCTCGAAGACATCAACTCCGAGTTCGCTCAGGCAGACGTTGCCTATGTCATCGGCGCGAACGACGTGACCAACCCGGCCGCGCGTGACGACAAGACCTCGCCGATCTACGGCATGCCGATCCTCGATGTGGACAAGGCGCGCACCTGTCTCTTCGTCAAGCGCTCGCTCGGCTCCGGCTATGCCGGCATCGACAACACGCTGTTCTACAAGGACGGCACGATGATGCTTCTGGGCGACGCCAAGAAGATGACCGAAGACATCGTCAAGGCGATGGATCACTAGAGCAGTTCCAGGAAAAGTGGGAACCGGTTTTCCGCCCGGAAATGCGCAAAGACAATGCTAGAGCAATTCCAGGAAAAGTGGGAACCGGTTTTCCGCCCGGAATTGCGCAAAGACAGTGAATGAGAGCGCTTCCGCGATTCAACGAACAGTGGAAGCGCTCTGGATAAAAGAAAGCCCGGCCTGAAGCCGGGCTTTTTTATTGGTGCCAGGTGGGGCAGGGAGGTCTCACTCGGCAGCAGAGGTCGAGCGCAGCTGGAACTCGCTGACGCCAAGGGCGACGTTGAGCCCGGTCTTGCCCTCAAGGCTCACCGGCTGCAGCATCAGGCTCTCGCTCTCCTTGGTGACAAGGATGTTTGCACCGGCGCCCAGGCCTGCTGCGATCTCCGCGCTCACGCCGGCATAGTCGCCCTCAAGCGCGCCCGGCGCATAGGCGTCCGCCGTCGGGGCCAGAACCAGCCACTGCATCTGCGTGGCGTCCTTCACGCCCACATCGATGCCGAACTTGTTCACCACGCCCACATAGGTCTCCGGCGGGCGCTCGTCACCGGCGGGCTCGAAGGTGCAGGCCAGTTCCTGGGAAGAGGCGATCACAACGCCCGCGCCGCCTTCGATCACGCAGTCCAGAACGCCGACCTCGACGCGCTCCTGCGCAAAGGCAGGCGCTGCGGCTGCGGCGGTCAGGGCGGAAGCGAGAATGATTGCTTTTTTCATCACTGGAACTCCTTTTTCGTCCGGCCTCACAACCCGTCACGAAAGAGAAGGTTCCAGATTAAATTTGGTGACCATACGTCAACGGCCCGCGCGATGGCGGGCCGTTGAAAGAAGATCAGCAGTCTGCGAGTGGGTGAGAATCAGGCGCGGGTGCGCGCCAGACCATCGCGTGCGGGAATGTAGTCCGGATCGAGCTGAAGGGCGCGCGAATAGGACTTGGCAGCCTTCGCCCTGTCGCCGCGTTTCTCATAGACGAGCGCCTGGTTTGCCCAGCTCTCCGCCACGTCCTTGTCGAGGCGAATGGCCGTGTTGAAGTCGGAGAATGCGTTCTCGTCATCACCCTGGGCGAGGTAGGAGAGGCCGCGGCCATTGTAACCATAGGGCTGATCTGGCGCGAGCGAGATCGCCTTGGCGAAATCCTCGATGGCGAACGGATGCTGGCCCGTAGCCTGATAGAGAAGGCCGCGACGGTAATAGGCGCGCGGGT
Organism: Nitratireductor sp. GZWM139; assembly: GCF_030068685.1. NCBI lineage: Bacteria > Pseudomonadati > Pseudomonadota > Alphaproteobacteria > Hyphomicrobiales > Phyllobacteriaceae > Nitratireductor > Nitratireductor sp. GZWM139. The sequence goes on from NZ_JAMQML010000003.1 coordinate 170,712, forward strand.
CCGTCGTATCGAGCTGGATCGCACGCTCCAGATCCGCCAGCGCATCCGTGCTGCGGCCGGCCAGGCGATAGATTTCCGCGCGGCCGATATAGGCGGTGTCGTAATTGGGATCGAGCGAGATCGCCTGATTATAGTCCGCCAGCGCCTGCTGGTCGTTGCCCATATAGCGGTGGATCAGCGCGCGATTGGCATAGGCGTTTGGCGAGCGCGGATTAAGCGAGATCGCCTTGTCAAAATCCTTCAGCGCCTCCTGATAGCGCCCTGCACGTCCGTAAGCCGCGCCACGCATATTGTAGGCTTCGGGCTCGTTGGGTGTGCGGTCGATGACCGAGCTGAGCGACCCGATGTTCTGCGCAGAACCCTGAGCCGTATCCACACGGCTGATGTCCGTCGCCGGATTGGAGCCGGACTGGCAGGCGGCCAGCGGTAACAGGGCCGCCAGCGCGAGGCCGGCAAGTCCATGGCTGAGGGGGCGGGAACGCATGCGGCTGGGCCTCATGTCAGGGGGGCTCATGTTACGGGGGCTCATGTCACGAGGGCTCTGGGGGCTGGGCGAAGGCGCTGGGAAAAAAGTCATGGCTTTTAATGCCATAACCGAAGTGTCAAACCAAGCCATTGCCGTCCTCATGCAGAACTCCCATCCTCGTGCAGAGATATATGTAAGCAAAAACGCGGCGCGACCACAGGGTCGAACCGCGTTCGATACAGACAGAAATCGTCGAAAGATGGGCGCTGTTAGCGTGCGCCCGGACGACCGCCGACCAGACCTTCGCGCTGGGCGCGCTTGCGGGCCAGCTTGCGGGCGCGGCGAACGGCTTCAGCCTTTTCGCGGGCGCGCTTTTCCGACGGCTTTTCGTAATGCCCACGCATCTTCATCTCGCGGAAGATGCCTTCGCGCTGCATTTTCTTCTTCAGCGCGCGAAGCGCCTGATCAACATTGTTGTCGCGGACGAGTACCTGCACGTGGGTTTCCTGTCAGAACGTTGGTCTTCTAATTTTCAAAAGTGAATTCTGGTTTCCTCCGCCCATGGGCAGAGGTTTCCGCAGCCATATTCTGCCACGAATAGCGCTGGCTCATACCAGAACGGTATATTTCTGTCGAGCGCTTTCTTTCGCATTTTTTCCGGAAGCGCTCAACTGGCAGTTCCCGTTAACGTAGAGAAAAGGAAAGAGCACTACACAGGCGTGTCTTGTATATTGGAGTATATCGACATGTCGGAGAAGTATGGGCGGGCCGGCACTGGCTTAAAAACCAGCGTGATGAGGCTCGGTTTCGGCATGGCCGCTTTCGCATTGGTTGTTGGCTCGGCCGTCTATGGCGAACTCATCCATGGATATGGCCTGCTGCGCAAGGGGGATCCGGACTTCACGCCCTTCGGTCGCGCCCGGATTGGCATTTCCTTTCTGGCTGCACTTTTTCTTTTCATCGCGTTGAAGCCTGTCATGCGCACCCTGGAGGTGGTTCGGGGCGAGCGGGCGCAGGCGTTCTGGGGCATTGGTGTCGCTGGTGGGTTCCTTCTGGCGGTCGCCGCCGCCGTTCATTTCGTTCCCACCTCGTTGAATGATTTTGTGCGCGAGATGCAGCCGCTGGGCATGGCGACCGAGGTTCTGCTCATTGCCGCAGTCATCAGCTTCCTCGTTGCGGCCTGGCGGTCGCGCAGCGTGCGCGGCGCGCGCCTTCTCGGTGTTTTCCCGCCATGTCTCGTGCTGGCCGGCATGGCCGGCGTGGTATTTCTCATTCTGATGGAGGAGATGTCCTGGGGGCAGCATTGGCTCGGCTGGGCCACGCCCGATCTCTTCAGCAAGAACATCCAGAATGAAACCAACATCCATAATTTCTACACCTACCAGTTCGAGGCCATCTATTACACGAGCGCGATTTTCTGCTTCGTGGTCCTGCCCTGGTGCTGGCCGCGTGGTGCGGGCGGTCTCTTCGGTCAGGTGGAGGCCTATATCCCGCCGCGCATCTTCGCGCTTTTCGGGCTGCCCGTGGCGTCACTGATGTTTGAATCCTGGAACATCGTGCCCTATCAGGTCTGGTTCTTCCTCGGGCTGCTGATCTGTCTCGATATCGTGCGCCAGCTCAAATCCTCCGAGCTGCGCCTTGCCGCCATCGCCCTTGCCGCCGTCTATGTGTTCTCCAAGCTGGTGTTCATCATTCGCGGCGTCGACATGGTGGATGGATATGAGCTCTCCGAGGTGCGCGAGCTCTATATCTCGCTACTTTTCCTGGCCTATGGCTGTCTGCTGGCGAAGCGTGTTCGCCGGCAGGAAGAGAGCCAGTATCTGGCTGCGTGACAACGGGTCTTCTTCAGCGCGAAATTTGACGCAAAACGGCAAGCGCCGTCGCAATCAGCGCAAGCCATTGCGCGGGATTTCGTTACTGCTAGGCTGTGTCTGAACGCGCCCGGCTGCGGCGCGCTGCCTGCATTGCGGAGAGGCCCATGCGCAAATATTCCGTCTTCGCCATCGCCTGCGAGGCCATGCGTGGCCACAAGGGCTGGCCGGAACAGTGGTCCTCTCCCGAACCGAAGAAGAATTACGACGTCATCATTGTCGGAGCCGGCGGCCATGGGCTCGGAACGGCCTATTATCTCGCAAAGGAGCACGGCATCACCAATGTCGCCGTGCTGGAAAAGGGCTGGCTCGGCGGCGGCAACACGGGCCGCAACACCACCATCATCCGCTCCAATTATCTCTATGACGAAAGCGCGGGCATCTACGATCATTCCGTGAAGCTCTGGGACGGGCTTTCGCAGGATCTGAACTACAACGTCATGTATTCGCCGCGCGGCGTGATGATGCTGGCGCACAATGTGCACGATGTGCAGGTGTTCAAACGCCATATCCACGCCAACCGGCTGAACGGCGTGGACAATGAGTGGCTGACGCCTGAAGAGGCGAAGGCCTATTGCCCGCCGCTCAACATTTCGCGTGAGGCGCGCTATCCGGTCATGGGGGCCGCGCTGCAGCGGCGCGGCGGCACGGCCCGCCATGATGCGGTTGCCTGGGGCTATGCGCGGGCAGCCGCCGCGCGCGGCGTCGACATCATCCAGAACTGCGAGGTTACCGGCATCAATCGCGGGCCAGACGGGGCCGTCACCGGCGTGGAGACCACGCGTGGAACCATCGGCGCGAAGAAGGTGGGCGTCGTTGCCGCCGGTCATTCCTCGGTGCTGATGCAGATGGCGGGCGTTCAGGTGCCGCTGGAATCCTACCCGCTTCAGGCGCTTGTGTCGGAGCCGGTCAAGCCGGTCTTCCCCTGCGTGGTCATGTCCAACACGGTCCACGCCTATATCTCCCAGTCCGACAAGGGCGAACTGGTCATCGGGGCGGGCACCGATCAATACACCTCCTATTCCCAGACCGGCGGGCTGCACATCATCCAGCACACGCTCGACGCCATCTGCGAGATGTTCCCGATCTTCACCCGCATGAAGATGCTGCGGTCCTGGGGCGGTATTGTCGATGTCACGCCCGACCGCTCGCCCATTCTCGCAAAAACGCCGGTCAGCGGGCTCTATGTGAATTGCGGCTGGGGCACGGGTGGCTTCAAGGCGACGCCGGGCTCGGCGCATGTCTTTGCCCACACCGTCGCGCGCGACGAGCCGCATCCCGTCAACGCGCCCTTCACGCTGGAACGGTTCCGCAAGGGCCGGCTCATCGATGAGGCGGCAGCCGCCGCCGTGGCGCACTAGCGCATCGGCCCGAAAATCGGAAACGATCTTCGGAAAGCACGATGCGCAGGTTCAACAGGACAGAGCGTCCTTTGTGCGTCCGAATGGACGCACGGCGCTCTAAACAAGGGGATCACATGCTTCTCATTCACTGCCCCTATTGCCAGGAAGACCGGCCGGAACTGGAGTTCCGCCATGCCGGCGAGGCGCATATCGCCCGTCCAGAAAACATGGCCGAAATGTCTGACGAAGATTTCGAGCGGTTCTTCTTCATTCGCTCAAACCCCAAGGGCATCGTCTATGAACGCTGGCGGCACATCCATGGCTGCGCCCGGTTCTTCAACGCCGCGCGCGACACCGTATCGGACCGGTTCCTGACGACTTATAAGGCAGGCGAGCCTAAGCCCGGTATCGGCGGGGAGGGCAAGTGATGACCCAGCCTTTCCGCATCGCCACCGCTGGCCGGCTCGGCAAGGCCGATCCCGTTCGTTTCACCTTCGATGGCAAGTCCTTCGAGGGGCTGCATGGCGACACGCTTGCATCGGCCCTGCTTGCCAATGGCGTGCATCTTGTCGGTCGCTCCTTCAAATATCATCGCCCGCGCGGCATGGTCTCCGCCGGTGCGGAAGAACCCAATGCGCTGGTCGGCGTTCACCGTGATGCCGCGCGCAGGGCGCCCAATGTGCGGGCCACGGTTCAGGAAATCCATGAGGGGCTCAACGCGGTGTCACAGAACCGCTGGCCCTCGCTCTCCTTCGATGTCGGTGCGCTCAACGATCTGGCGTCGCCCTTCTTCTCCGCCGGGTTCTACTACAAGACCTTCATGTGGCCGAAGGCTGCCTGGGAGCGGGTGTACGAGCCCTTCATCCGGCGCGCCGCCGGTCTTGGCGAAGCGCCCGACCGGCCCGATCCGGATTGTTATGCAAACCGTTTCGCCCATTGCGACGTTCTTGTCATCGGCGGTGGGGCTGCCGGGCTTTCGGCAGCGCTTGCTGCCGCCAATGCCGGTGCGCGTGTCATTCTGGCCGACGAACAGGCGGAAACGGGCGGAGCGCTGCGCTATGAGACCGGCGCGATGATCGACGGCATGCCCGGCTGGAACTGGGCGCAGGCCGTGACGGCGGATCTCGCCGCGCGCGACAATGTCCGGCTTCTCACCCGCACCACGGGTTTCGGCTATTACGCGCAGAACATGGTGGGGCTCGTCGAGCAGCTGACCGATCATCTGGTCAGCCCGGCCACCGATCAGCCGCGCGAACGGCTCTGGCAGGTGCGGGCTAAGTGCGTTGTGCTCGCCACCGGTGCCATCGAGCGGCACATGGTGTTTCCCGACAATGACAGGCCGGGCATCATGCTGGCGTCCGCCGCCCGCACCTATCTGAACCATTTCGGCGTCACGGTGGGGCGCAATGTGGCGATCTACACGGCCGGGGACAGTGCCTGGCAGGCTGCTCTGGACCTGAAGCGTTCCGGCGTGAGCATTGCCGCCATCGTCGACTGCCGGCCCGATCCGCAGGGGCCGCATGTGGAAGAGGCCCGCCGGCTTGGCATCGAGTGCCTGACGGGGCATGCCGTCACCGGCACGGGCGGGCGGCTCAGGGTTTCATCCATAAAGATACGACCGGTTTCCGGCGGCGCGGAGCGCACGATCACCTGCGATGCGCTTCTGACCTCGTCTGGCTGGACGCCGGCCGTCCACCTCTTCTCGCAGTCGCGCGGCAAGCTGGCCTTCGATGCGGAAACACAGCGTTTCCTGCCGGGCAATGCCGTGCAGGAACTGGTCTCGGTCGGCGCGTGTGCGGGCAGCATCGATCTTGGCGAAACCGTCGCCGAGGCCCTGAGGGCCGGGCATGAGGCCGCCGGCGGGGCGGCCCGCAAGCTGCCAAAACTTGCCGCCGACAGCACCGAGCGCTGGTCCGGCGGCATGCTGGGTGCGGGCGAGGGGGCCGGAGCCGAAAGCACGGCCAAGGCTTTTGTCGATTTTCAGAACGATGTGACCGCGAAGGACATCCGCCAGGCGGTGCGCGAGGGCATGCGCTCCATCGAGCACGTCAAGCGTTTCACCACCACCGGCATGGCGACCGATCAGGGCAAGACGTCCAACATGCACGGGCTCGCCATCGCCGCCGAGATGCTGGACCGGCCGATCCCCGAAGTGGGGCTCACCACGTTCCGCGCGCCCTACACGCCCGTCACTTTCGGTGCGCTTGTGGGGCACGGCAAGGGCCGTCTGTTCGAGCCGGTGCGGCGCACGCCCATGCATGACTGGGCAGAGGCGCACGGGGCCGTGTTCGAGGATGTCGGCCAGTGGAAGCGCGCATGGTATTTTCCGCAAGCCGGTGAAGACATGCATGCAGCGGTTGCCCGCGAGTGCCGCACGGTGCGCCAGAGTGCGGGCATTTTCGACGCCACCACGCTTGGCAAGATCGAGGTCGTCGGGCCGGATGCCGCGCGCTTCATGGAGCTGATGTACACCAACCCGTGGCAGAAGCTCGGCGTCGGGCGCTGCCGCTATGGCGTCATGCTGCGCGAGGACGGGTTCATCTATGATGACGGCGTGGTGGGGCGGCTCGCCGAAGACCGCTTCCACGTGACCACCACGACCGGCGGCGCGCCGCGCGTGCTCAACCACATGGAAGACTATCTCCAGACCGAGTTCCCGGATCTGAAGGTCTATCTGACCTCCACCTCGGAGCAATGGGCGGTGATCGCCGTTCAGGGGCCGAAAAGCCGCGACATCATCGCCCCGCTGGTGGAAGGCATCGACCTCTCCGACGATGCGATGCCGCATATGTCGGTGCGCGAGGGGATGATCTGCGGCGTTCCCACGAGGCTTTTCCGCATGTCGTTCACCGGCGAGCGCGGTTTCGAGATCAACGTCCCGGCCGACTATGGCCGCGCCGTGTGGGAGGCCGTCTGGGCGGAAGGCGAAAAGCACGGGGCCTGCGCCTACGGCACCGAAACCATGCATGTGCTGCGCGCCGAAAAAGGCTTCATCATTGTCGGGCAGGAGACCGATGGCACCGTAACGCCCCACGATGCGGGGCTTTCATGGGCCATTGGCAAGAAGAAGACGGATTTCGTCGGCATGCGCGGCCTTGCCCGACCGGATCTTGTGGCTCCCGGCCGCAAACAGCTCGTGGGCCTCAGGACGCGCGACCCGAAAACCGTTCTGGAAGAGGGCGCGCAGATCGTCGCCGATCCGGACGCCCCGGTTCCCGTGCCCATGCTCGGCCATGTCACCTCCTCATACTGGTCGGAGAATTGCGGCCATTCCATCGCGCTGGCGCTGGTGGCAGGCGGACATGAACGCATGGGCGAAACCCTCTACGTGCCAATGCCCGAAGGCGCGATCACGGTGGAAGTCACCTCCACGGTTTTCTTTGACGAGAAGGGAGCGCGCACCAATGGCTGACGCAATCGCCCGCACAGGCGCGCTCGAAGGGCGCTTTCTCAATGATGAAGGCATCACGCTGGTGCGTGCGGAGCCGGCCACGCGGCTTTTGCTTCGCGCACCCGAAACGGCGCTAAAGCCGCTGTCGAAGGCGCTCGGGCTCGACCTGCCGCAGCGCCCCAAAGCGTCGGTTTCAGGCGGCAAACGCGCAGCGCTTTGGCTCGGTCCCGACGAATGGCTGGTGATCGATGAGAATGGCGGCGACCTGATGGAAGACTGCGCCTCTGTCAGCGCGTTCCACTCCGCCGTCGATGTCTCGCACCGCAACACGGCGGTGCTTGTCTCCGGCCCGCGTGTCGAGGCCGTGCTCAATGCCGGTTGCCCGCAGGATCTCTCGCTTGACGTCTTTCCCGTCGGCGCATGCTCGCGCACGGTGTTCGGCAAGGCGGAGGTCATTCTGTGGCGCACGGAGAGGGACGCTTTCCGTGTGGAATGCTGGCGCTCCTTTTCCGACTATGTCTTCATGCTTCTGGAGGCAGCCTCGCGCGACCGGTAATCGCTGAAAGATTGGAACCGGACGGGCTGTCTCGTCATTGACCCTGAAAAGGGATGATCTCGATGCAGCCTGACCCCAAGAAGCCAAAACCTGAAACCGAAAGCGAACGCGCGGCCAGGGAAGAAGCCCTTGAAGAAGCCCTGGAAGAAGGGCTTGAGGATAGTTTCCCGGCAAGCGACCCGGTCTCCGTCACACGCACGACCCGCACCGGCGCACCTGCCGAATTCGCCACAAAGCCGGCGCGCAGAAAGCTGGATGACGAGGAACTGGAAGAGGAGCTTGAAGAAGGTCTCGAAGACACCTTCCCGGCCAGTGATCCCGTTTCCGTCACCTCGACCACCCATACGGGCCGTCCGAGGCGGGATGACTAATCTCCTGCCCCAACCTCGCGGGCGAGCCGCCAGGCAGCAGCAGCGCCAAGCACGGCCAGGGGCAGGAAGCTGATGAACACCCAGATGGCCACCGGCTGCATGGCTGCCGGCGTTTGCGCCTCTGCGAAGCCCGCCAAGTTGGCGATGATGCCCGAAAGGGCTGCCCCCAGCGCGAAGGCGATCTGCTGCGTGGTCGGCATGGCGGCCGATGCGCTGTCGCGCTCGTCTCCGGGCGCTGCCGCGACCACACGGCGGATCAGAAAGCCCCACATCATGCCGAAGCCCGCGCCCTGCGCGATCGACAGAAGCACGATGGCTGAGAGCGGCCCCTCCGCCATCAGCGGACCGAGCAGGGCAATCGCCAGCACGATCAGCAATGCGCCACCCTTGATGACCCGCACTTCACCCTTTGCGCCCACGCCGGCAAACACCATCGCCATCGTGCTCCAGGCCACCGCTTCGGCCGCCATCACATAGCCCGCGCCCAGTGCCGACATGCCGTGAATGCGCTGCAGGAAGAATGGCCCGTAGACGGTGAAGGACATGATGGCCGTTCCGAGCGCCAGATTGGCGATGAAGCCGCAGCCAACCACCGTGCGCGGGTCGAAGGCGCGGGTGGGGAACATCTTGTCCGTCGCGCGGCTGCCGTCACGCTTCAGGAACAGATAGAAGAGCAGCGCGCCCGCCGCCACCAGCGGCAGCGAGATGCCGGGCGTCACATAAATGCCGGCGGTCGCCACCGCCAGAACGGCGAGTGACAGGAGCGCGAGCCGCACCACCGGAAAGCGCTGCGCCGTTTCCGAGGCCCCTTTGGTCGGCCGCATGAACAGCGGCACCAGAACCGCCAGCAGAACCGCCTGTATCGCGAAGGTCCAGAAGCCCCAGCGCCACAGGCCCATATCGGCGAAGAAACCACCGATCATCGGCCCGCAAAAGGCGGATGCGCCCCATATGGCCGACATCAGGGCGATCAGCCGCGGCCACATCTCTTCCGGGAAAAGGCGCTGGGTCGCCACATAGGTGAGCGCCACCAGAAGACCGCCGCCCACGCCCTGGCCAAAACGGCCAAGCAGCATGGCTGGCATGTTCGGGGCGAGCGCGCTGATCACGCAGCCCACCGTGTAGATGAGCGCTGCGATCACGAAAGCGCGGCGCAGGCCCGCCGCCGAGGCGATGAGTGCGGCAGCCGCCGCCGAGATGATGGAGCCCAAAAGGTAGAGCGACAGCGTCCAGCTCACCAGCCGGTCGCCACCGATTTCCGCCACCGCAGCCGGCATCGCCGTCGCCACCAGAAGCGTGTCGGCGGCGTGAAGCCAGATGCCGAGACATAAGAGGGCGAACTGCCCCAGTTGGCCGGTTTGCGAGATGGCAGCCCAGCCGGAATTGCCGGGCTGTTGCCCGGTGTCTGTTGTGCTCATGATGTGCCTCGTCTGGTGCACCGGGCCGAAAAGCGGCATCCGGCTTTCAAATGTTCAGTCGCCTGAACGGGCTTCTATGCGGTAGGCGCAGCGCCGCGCGCCCGCCAGAATGTGGTCCGTGCGCTCCACCCGCGTCTGCGGGCCGAGCACGGTTCTGAAAACGCTGAGTTCGGAGCGGCAGAAACCCTGGCAGGCCGTCGCCGCAGCGCAGATCGGGCAGTGGTTCTCGATCAGGAGAAAGGCCCCGTCTTCGAGCGCCTCCACCTCCGCCATATAGCCTTCGCGGGCGCGAATGCGGGCCAGTGCGGCCACCCGGTCCTTCAGGTCGTCCTGTGTCTCCAGCGCGCTCTCATAGGAGTGCTGCATGATCTGTTCGCGCTGGCCGATCAGGCGGTCGAGACCTTCCTCGCCAAACAGGCGGCGGATCGAGCCGATCAACTCCAGCGTCAGGTCGGAATGGCTGTCGGGAAAGCGGCCATGGCCCTTTGCCGTCAGCCGCCACACGCGCTCCGGGCGGCCCGGTCCGCGCGCTTCCTCCTGAAACTGCACCAGCGCTGCATCCTCCAGCCGGGCGAGCTGTTTGCGCGCGGCAACCGGCGAGATTGCGAGATGATGTGCAAGACGCTGCGCGGTCATGGCCCCTTTGGTCTTCAGGGCAAAAAGAACGCGTTCATCCGCCGTTTCCGGGGCGGCTTCAGGCTGGGCGGGCAGGATCGAGGCAGTCATGGCGAGTCTCCAGTCGACAATTAAATAACCTAATGGTTTCTTTATTGTCAATTCCACCTTGTCACTTTCCGCGATGCGTGGCATCCATCGCCACGTGGGGGCGCAGAACTTGATTCTTCGCCGTGAACCAGATTACGCGCTTGTCCAGAACCAGTCTCCCGAGCGACGACGCTCACCTTTCCGATGAACAGCGCCATGCGCTTCTTCAGCGGCACGGAAATTTCGTGCTGGCCTATTCCGTCGCGCATCAGCCCGACATGCGTTATTTCGGCAGTGAGCATGGCGTCATCGCCTATCGCATGGTGGGCCGTACGGCCTATGTGCTGGCAGATCCGCTCGCCCCGCGCGCACTCTGGTCCGATCTGATTGATGCGTTTGTCGCCGTCCGGCGTGATGTCACCTTCTGGCAGATATCGCGCCCCATGGCTGAACTGCTTTCGACCAAGGGTTTTTTCGTCAACGCGCTCGGCATCGAAAGCCTGATCGACCTCGATACCTATAGTTTCACCGGTCCCAGCCGACGCAGTTTCCGCACCGCGACCAACCGCTTCGAGCGCATGGGGCATCGCGTTGCCGAAGTGCCGGTGGCCTCGCTGGACCCGAAACGCGTGGAGGCCATTTCGCTGGGCTGGCGGCGCACCCGCACCACCAAGCGGCGCGAACTCTCTTTTCTCGTGCGACCGATCCAGCTTCGCGACGAACCGGATGTGCGAAAGTTCTTCATCCTCGACGAGAACGACCAGCCGGTCGCCTTCGCTTTCTTCGACCCGCTTTATGAAGATGGCAGGCTGATCGGCTATTTGTCAGCCACGCGCCGCTGGCTGCCCGATACCGATCCGCTGGCGGCCTATTTCCTCGTTCGCCGTGCGGTGGAAACCTTCCAGGCAGAAGGCGTGCCGAAGCTCTATCTGGGCCTCATGCCATTTCACAAGATCGAGGATCAGGAGTTCCAGAAGGACTGGCTCACGCGCCGCGCCTTCCGGTTCATCTACACAAACCCGATCGCCCAGAAACTGGTTTACCCGACCCAGTCGCTTGCCCGGCACAAGGAAAGCTATGGCGGCGAGGCGCGTGAAACCTGGTGTGCGCTAAACACGCCGCCATCCCTGCCGCGTCTGCTCAAGCTTGTTCGGGCGTGCGGGGTCGTTTGATCCCGCAAGGCCACGTGCGATCCTGAATGGTTCTGTTCTCTGGGTTTTTAGAGAAAAACACAGGATAATTGCCGTTCAGCAAAGTCATTTCGTGTCTTGTCGTGAGCCTGACGTGTCTATCATTGACAAGTTAGCCGGCGGCAAGCAGAAACGGGAGGCCTGCCGCCGGTGCTCGATTTCAGCTTTTTTTGCCTTGTACAGGCTGTCAGCTTCTGTCGGGAGCTTTTATCGCGAGCGCCATCTGCCAGTTTCACAAACGGGAGCGCAAAGTAATTCCCCATGTTTAGTCGTTTTGTCATCAACCCGCCGGTCTTTTTCGGCTCGGTGATTATTATCGCCGTGTTTCTCCTGATCGGCGTTATCTTCCCCGGCCGGGCCGGCGATGTTTTTTCCGCCCTGCAAAGCAATATCCTGTCCGCATTCGGCTGGCTGTACCTGCTTTCCGTCGGTATTTTCCTTGCTTCCGTTCTTCTGTTTTCCATCGGCCGTTTCGGCAGGCTGAAGCTGGGACCGGACGATTCCGAGCCTGACTTCAAATATCATTCCTGGGTTGCCATGCTCTTTGCCGCCGGCATGGGCATCGGCCTGATGTTCTATGCCGTGGGCGAGCCCATGACGCATTTCCTCGCACCGCCCACTGCGGAGCCGGGCAGCATCGCCGCCATGCGCGAATCCATGTCGGTCACCTTCTTCCACTGGGGCATTCACGCCTGGGCCATCTATGCGGTGGTCGGTCTGTCGCTCGCCTATTTCGGCTATCGCTACAACCTGCCGCTCACCATTCGTTCGGGCCTTTATCCGCTTCTGAAAGACCGCATCAATGGTCCCATTGGCCACGCGGTGGACATCTTCGCCATCGTCGGCACCATGTTCGGCATCGCCACGTCGCTCGGTCTTGGCGTGACGCAGATCAATGCCGGCCTCAACTATCTGGTCGGCGTTCCCATCGCCCCCTGGGTGCAGGTGCCGCTCATTGCGGTCATCACCGCGCTTGCCACCATTTCGGTCGTCACCGGCCTCGACAAGGGCGTGCGCATCCTCTCCGAGACCAACCTGATCGTCGCCGTTCTGTTGATGGTTTTCGTGCTGGTTGTCGGTCCGACATCGGCGCTGTTCCGCGATTTCGTGCAGAACATCGGTCTCTATCTCGACACGCTGGTGTTACGCACCTTCAACATCTACGCCTATGAGCCGACCCCGTGGATCGACGGCTGGACGCTGTTCTACTGGGCCTGGTGGATTTCCTGGTCGCCTTTCGTGGGCATGTTCATCGCTCGCATCTCGCGCGGCCGTACGGTGCGCCAGTTCGTGACGGCGGTTCTGTTCATCCCCGCCGGCTTCACCTTCTTCTGGATGACCGTGTTCGGCAACACCGCGATCTTCATCGACACCGGTGTTGCCGCCGGCGAGCTTGGCGCTGCGGTCGCGGCCGATGTTTCGGTCGGCCTGTTCCAGTTTTTCACCTACCTGCCGCTGACGGCGATCACCTCGACGCTGGCCGTCCTTCTGGTGGCGATCTTCTTCATCACCTCTTCGGATTCCGGCTCGCTGGTCATCGACACAATCGCCGCCGGTGGCGAAACCGAAACCACCACCCTGCAGCGCGTGTTCTGGTGCGGCATGGAAGGGCTGGTTGCGGCAAGCCTGCTTCTGGCAGGCGGGCTTGGCGCGTTGCAGTCCGCAACCGTAGCCAGTGCGCTGCCGTTCACCTTTGTCATGCTGGCGCTTGTCTGGGCGCTCTTCGTGGGCATGCGGGCAGACCTTGCCCAGCGTGAGGCGCATGCCGGAATTCCGCAGGTTGCGCCGGCGCATCCGGCGTCGGGCATCACCTGGCAGCGCCGGCTGAGCCTGATGATGCATGCGCCCAGCGAGAAGGAAATTCACACCTTCATTCAGAGCAATGTGAAGCCCGCGTTGGAGCAGGTTGCCAAGGAACTGACGGATCGCGGTCGCGAGGCCTTTGTCGAGGATGGAGAGGCGGGCGCCATCGCTCTGACCTCACCGGCCGAAGACATGCGCGACTTCGTCTATGGCGTTGCGCCCGTTTCTCAGAAACTGCCTGCATTCTCGGCGTTCGAGGCTGCGCGCTCGGGCCTGCGCTATGAGGCGCGGACGCAGTTCTCCAGTGGCAGCAAGGGGTATGACATCATGGGCATGACGCGCGATCAGATCATCCACGATGTTCTGATCCAGTATGAGCGTTATCTCTTGCTCGTGCAGTCGCCGGCCTCGGAGCTGGTTTCGGCTGCGCCGGAGCATGATGTTCAGGCTCTGACGGAAGAATAGGGGACCGGGCCGGTGGCGCACGCGCTGCCGGCCCGCCTCATGACTGCGCGGTTCATCGCCGGTCTTTATTGCAGGTGGCGCTGTCGCCTGATCTCCCGCCGCTTCATTGCGTCAGGGGAGGCTCTCTATCAGTGATTGGCGGTTAGCCCGCCCGGATCGCCATGATCGATTTGTTGAGGAATGCGAGTTTCTCGAACAGGATCTCTCCATCGTCGAACAGACGCCGCATCTGGCGGGCCGAAATGAGCTTGTTGTGCTCGACCAGATCGCGCGCTTCCTCAAGGTCCGGGGTGCGCGGGAAAAAGCCCAGCTGAAAGCGCCTGACAAGGCCAACCTTCACACTGTTTGGCAGATACTGAAATCCCGGTGTCCGGAAGTGCGGCTCGAAGGGAAACCAGTAATTCGGCGTCTGCACGAAATAGCGCTTCGAAAGCCGCTTGGTGTTCTCGGCAAACTGGATCATCCGTTCCCAGCTTCCGACATGCTCGACCACGGAATTGGAATGCACCAGGTCGAAGCTCTCTCCCGCCAGGAGCTGCGGATCGGCAGCGTCACCGGCAAGTGAATCAAACAGTTCGGTGTTCCTGACGCGCTCGGCTTCGAGGTTGACGAGCGTAATTTTCAGATTCTGACGGTGTTTTTCAAGAAAATCGGATCCGATTTTCCAGTATTCCTCGGTTCCACCGAGGTCGAGAATACGAATCTGGGTTTTCTCTGAAAGAGCGTCCTCGATCAGCGTCCGTACATTCTGAAAGCGCTTTGCCCGAAAATTGAACTCGATGCTTTTGGGATTGTCGTATGGAGTTTTCTTTGCTGGCTCATCAGTCAGAACTTTAAAATCTGTAGTCATGAAAATATTCTTTTCGCGCCCGTCGCTCTGCGTTTCAGGCCTTATGATTTGATATTTGCGAAAGATAAAGAATAATTCTCTTATTCTGTCTCTTTCTGCAAAAAAACAGGTCGCTGAACAGTTGATGATGCAGCGTGCTTATGTCGTGTGCGAAAGCCACCGACTGTTGCAAGTCGCATCAGCCAGTGTTCGCCTGCTTCCTGCTTTGCGAAACTAGTCCTCGCGCGAGCGGTCCGGCATGGCAAGCGTCAGCCAGTGCGCGGTGAGGGCGGGTTTGATCGAGTTCTCGATCTCCACCGTCACATCGTAATTGACCTCTGCAATGCCCGAGGGGCGCAGCTTGATGTTGGCGAGCACGAAGCGTGCGCGAATGCGTGCGCCGCTGCGGATAGGAGCCAGAAAGCGGATGCGCTCAAAGCCGAAATTCACGCCCATCGCCGAACCGTCGAGACGGGGCACGGCCTCGAAAACCATGGTCGAGAGCAGCGAGAGCGACAGGAAACCATGCGCGATGGTTCCGCCATAGGGCGTCTCGCGTGCGGCGCGCTCTGGATCGGTGTGAATGAACTGGTGATCGTCCGTCGCCGCAGCGAACTGGTCGATCATCTCCTGGGTGACAACACGCCAGTCGGACAGGCCGACTTCCTGTCCCACCAGTTTCTGCGCTTCTTCAATGCTGATTGTCCCGGTGGTCAACGGGGCACTCCGTGGCTGTTGAGCTGGTCAGGCGGGCGGGATGGATCCCGCCTGCGCGCCGCGAACAGATACAGTTTTGTTTTGCGATTGTCACCCGCCTGGCGCCGCGCGATTGCGCGGCGCGCCCATTCAGGTGGTTTTGTCCCCAAGTCGGGTCGCATGATCGAGCTCGCGCACCAGCCGCGCCTCCTCTTCCGCCTTGGGCGTGATGAACCGACCGAGCAGCAGATAGGCGACCGGCGTGAGGAAGAGGGTGGAGACGGTGGCAAGGCCGAGACCACCCACCATCACCCAGCCGAGCGCGATGCGCGCTTCTGCGCCCGCACCGCTCGCCATCACCAGCGGCACCCCGCCCACGATCGTGCAGATCATGGTCATCGCCACGGGCCGCAGGCGGATGAGGGACGCCTGTTCGATGGCTTCGCGCACCCCGAGCCCGCGGTCACGAAGCTGATTGGCGAACTCCACGATGAGGATGCCGTTCTTGGCCATGATGCCGACCAGAAGCACAAGGCCGATCTGGCTGTAGACGTTGAGGCTCGTGCCCGTCAGCAGCATGGCGAACACCGCGCAGGCCAGCCCCAGCGGCACCGTCGCCATGATGATCAGCGCACTGATGAAGCTCTCGAACTGCGCCGCCAGCACCAGAAGGATGATCACCAGCGCAAAGCCGAAGATGATCTGCATCGAATTGGCGGTTTCGCCAAGGGCCGCCGCCTCGCCAAGCGGAACAAGCCGCATGCCGGGTTCGAGCAGGGGCTCCGCGATCTCCTGTGCCCGCTGATAGGCTTCGCCCAGCGCAACACCCGGCGCAAGCGACGCGCTGACGCCCACGGCGCGCAGCTGGTTTTCGCGTGAGAGCGATGGCGGCACGGCCTGTTCTTCGAGCCGCGCGATCACCGAAAGCGGCACGAAACGCCCGTCACCGGCCTTCACATAGGTGTTTTCGAGGTCGGTCGGGTCATCGACCGGATTGGTGGTCGAGACGAGTTTCACGTCGACGCTGCGGTCGTTGATGAACACCGAGCCGATCCTGCGGCCATCGAGCATGGCCTGGATCGTGTTGCCGAGGCCGTCAATGTCGATCCCCAGATCGAAGGCGCGGTCGCGGTCGATGGCGATGGAGAGCTGCGGCTGCGTGGAATCGCTGGAAAGCCGCGCCTGCCGGAAACTCGGATCTTCGCCCATGGCCTCCACGATGCTGGCGGCGGTGGCCGATAACTTTGTGAAATTGTTGCCCGCAACCGCGAAGCTCAGCCCGTTGCCCGCGCCACGAATACCAAGGCTGTTGGGCTGGAAGACAAAGGCGCGCACACCCGGCTCATTGCGGACCCGTTCGGAGATGTCGGCGACGATTTCCTGCTGGCTGCGGTCGCGCTCGTCCCACGGGGCAAGCCGCAGCACCAGAAAACCGCTATTGCCAGCACCCTGTCCGGCAATGGAGAAGGTGCTGACGATCTCGCCACTGTCGCGCAGCGGCTCGATCAGCGCTTCGATGCGGCGCAGGCGCTCTGCGAAATAATCGAGGCTCACACCCTGCGGTGCCGAGACCCGCATGAACGCCATGGAGCGGTCTTCGCTCGGCGTGATTTCGGATTTGATGAAGCCGAACGCGCCATAGGATGCGCCCGCAAACAGCACCGAAATGAGCAGGATCAGCGCCGGTGCATCGAGGCAGAAGCGCAGAAGTTTCCGATAGAGCGTCGTCATCGCGCCGCCCACCCTGGCGATGACGCCGGTGTCTTCGCGCGCTTCACCCTCGGGATGCGCGATCAGCATGCGCGAGGCGAGCATCGGGCAAAGCGACAGCGCGACCAGCGAAGACAGGAACACCGCCATCGCCAGCACGAAGCCGAATTCCTTGAACAGGCCGCCGGCCTGTCCCGGCAGGAAGGAGATCGGCACGAACACCGCGATCAGCGTTGCCGTGGTCGCAAGCACGGCGAAAAACACCTCCTGCGTGCCCAGAACGGCGGCTGCCCGCGCGCCCATGCCCTCATTGCGGCGGCGCACGATGTTCTCCAGAACCACGATGGCGTCGTCCACCACGAGGCCGGTGGCGAGCACCAGCGCCAGAAGGGTGAGAATGTTGATGGAGAAGCCCGCCAGATAGATCGTCGCCAGCGTGCCGATCAGGGCCACCGGAATGGCAAGCCCGGGAATAAGTGTCGCGCGGAAGTCGCGCAGGAACAGGAAGATCACCAGAAGCACGACCGTCACGGCGATCACCAGCGCGATTTCCACCTCATGGATTGCGCCATTGATGAAGGTCGCATCATCGCTGGTCACCTCAATGTCCACCCCGTCGGGCAGGGTGGTGCTCAGCTGCTCCACTGCGGCACGCACGCCGGACGAGATTTCCAGCGTGTTCGACTGGGCCTGACGCACGATGCCGATGCCGATGCCCGTGCGGCCATTGGCGCGTAACTGGCTTTCGCCGATATCGCCGCCCAGCGTCACGGTGGCAACGTCGCCAAGCCGCACATGGTCTTTCAGATAGATCGCTTCGAACTGCCCGGGCGTCGAAATGGCCGCCGTCGCGCGCACCGTCAGGTTCTGCGTCGTGTTGCTCAGAGAGCCCGCCGGCGTGTCGAACGCGACCGTGCCAAGCGCTCTGGAGACATCGGCCACCGTCAGCCCAAGGCTCGAAAGCCTCGTCTGGTTGATGTCGATGCGGAAAATCTCGGTGCGGTCGCCATAGACCTGCACATCGGCGACGCCGGGCACGGCGGACAAGACGTCCACCACCTCGTCTTCCACCAGCGTCGTCATGTCCTGGATAGGCATGGTGGTGGAGGTGAGCGCAATGCGCATCACGGCCTGCGCGTCATTGTCGGCCTTGATGATGCGTGGCGCATCGGCGTCGTCGGGCAGGCTGTTCTGGGTGCGGCTCACCGCATCGCGAAGGTCGGAGGCGGCGGTGTCGAGATCTACGCTGTCGCTGAACTCCACCGTTACGCGGCTGCGTCCGTAAGAGGAATTGGACGAGATGGCCTGAACGCCGGGAACGCGGGCGACAGCGCCTTCGATGATCGCGGTCACCTCGCGATCCATGGTTTCGGCGGCCGCGCCGGAAAAATTGGTCGAGACGGTGATTACCGGGCGGTCCACGTCCGGCAGTTCGCGCACCTCGATGCCGAACAGCGCTGCCAGACCCGCAACGGCGATCAGCGTGTTGAAGACGAAGGCCAGAACAGGTCGCCGTACGAAAAGGGCGGTAATGCCCGTCTGGGCGTTGTGGAGCGCTTCCCTCACGTCGCTGACCCTTCCGCGGTGGCAAGGCGCGATCCGGCGCTGGCCGGGTTGCCGGCCGTGTTCACCGGCGCGCCTTCACGCATGTTGTGAATGCCCTGCGTCACCACCAGATCGCCCTCGGCGAACTCGGCGTCGACCAGCACGCTGTCTGCGTTGCGCTGGATGATCCGCACCGGCTTCTGGCGCGCCTTCCCGTTCTCCACGATCCAAACAAACGGCCCGTCCGCGCTCCACTGCACGGCCAGCGGATCGATTGCAGGATAGGTTTCGCCGGGGAAGCGCATGGTGATGGTGAAGGCCATGCCCGCGCGCAGCCGGTCGTCCGGGTTCTCGATGCGGCCTTCCACGCGCAGCGTGCGGCTGTCGGGGTCGATGCGGTTGTCGAGCGCGCTGATTTCGCCCTCATGAACGGAAGAGCTGCGCGCGACCGAAGCTGCGGTCAGCGGCGCGCCGATCTCGATCAGGTCGGCATAGCGCTCGGGAATCCAGAAATCGACGAGGATCTGCGAGCGGTCGTCAATGGTCGCGATCTCGGTGCTGTTGGTCACGTAGCTGCCGGCGGAAATCGGCAGAATGCCGACCGTGCCGTCGATGGGGGCGGTGATGGAGCGGCGGTCGAGCGCCAGCTGCGCTTCCCGCTTGGCAAGCTCGGCATTGCGTAACGCCAGTTCCGCTTCGTTCTGCTGTACCACGCTCACCGTGTTCGAGGCGCGCAGCGCCATGATGCGCTCAAGCTTCGTCGTGGCGTCGTCGAGCGCGATGACGGCGCGGTCGAGCGCAATCTCTTCGGAATCCGAATCCAGCTTTGCGATCAAATCGCCGGCCTGAACCTCCGCGCCCGATGCGACGGCAAGCTCGGTCAGCGTGCCGGAGGTGAGCGGGTTCACCGAAACCGACCGCAGCGCGCGGCCGGTGCCGATGGCGTTCAGCCTGTCATTGATCGTGGCATAGGCCACCGGTGCGGTGACCACGGGACCGGGCGCGCCGCCACCCGGGCCGCGCTGCCCATTGCCTGAAGCGGCTCCACTCGTGGCCGCAGGCGCCTCTTCCATCAGTCCCGCACGGGCCAGAATGTTTTGCGCGCCGGGATAATACCAGAACCACGCCAGCGCGGCGGCAACGAGAATGAGGAGGCAGAGAACTGCCTGTTTCCAGAAAGACATGCACGCTCCGGCTGTTATCTTGTGGCGGTGGAGGTGGCATTCATCAGCCGGTATACCGGTCGCTTCAGGCCACTTGTCTTATGCCAGCTTCCGGGCGGCTTTTCATCTGTTCTAGTATTAAATTCTCGTAAGGCTAGGGCAGGGCACGCGGGCCGAAATGGCCGCGGTTCAGGTCACCTTGGCGCGTTTGCGGTAGATTTCCTGATCCCACAGCCGCTCCCGCATGACCCGTTCCAGGATCTCTGCCGCCGTGACGATATCCGCATGGCTGAGATAGAGCGGCGTCATGCCGAAGCGCAGAATGTCGGGCGCGCGGAAGTCGCCGATCACGCCATTGGCGATCAGCGCCTGCATCACCGCATAGCCTTCCGGATGGCGGAAGGAAACCTGGCTGCCGCGCTGGTCATGGTCGCGCGGGGTCGCCAGTTCCAGCTCCGGGCAGCGCTGCTCAACCTCGGCGATGAACCGGTCACAAAGCTGCTGCGACTTCTCGCGCACCAGCGCCATGTCGACGCCGTCGAAGGCGTCCAGCGCCCTGTCGAGCGATGACATGGAAAGGATTGGCGGCGTGCCGACCATCATGCGCGCAATGCCGTCTGCCGGCGTGTAGTTCTCGGTGAAGGCGAAGGGCGTCTGATGCCCCATCCAGCCCGAAAGCGCCGGGGCCACATGCGCCACGTGGCGCTCTGCAATGTAGAGGAAAGCGGGCGCGCCGGGGCCGCCATTCAGATATTTGTAGCCGCAGCCAATGGCAAAATCTGCGCCCGCTGTGTCCAGATGAACCGGAAAAGCACCGGCGCTGTGGCAAAGATCCCAGATCGCAAGCGCGCCCTTGTCGTGGATGTGCTTCGTCATCGCCGCCATGTCGTAGCGCCGGCCCGTGCGGTAATCCACCTCGGTCAAAAGCACCGCCGCCACGTTTTCGTCGACGGCTTCTTCCATATCGTCGGCGGTCGCCAGTTTCAGCTCGTAACCCTGGCCCAGAAGACGCGCGAGCCCGTCCGCAACATAGAGATCGGTCGGGAAATTGTTGCGGTCGGAAAGGATCACGCGGCGGTCAGGTCTGAGCGAAAGGGCTGCCGAAAGGACCTTGAACACGTTGATCGTCGTGGAATCGCCAACCGCGACACTGTCTTTCTTTGCGCCCACCAGCCGGGCGATCTTGCCCGCGACGCGCGCCGGCAGGTCGATCCAGCCGGCATCGTTCCAGCCGCGCACGAGCCGCTCGCCCCATTGCTGTTCCACCACGTCCTTCATATGCGCGCTGAGGCCGGCCGGCAGAACGCCCAGGCTGTTGCCGTCCAGATAGATCACGCCTTCGGGCAGGGCAAAGCGCTCGCGAAACGCCTTCAGCGGGTCCAGCCGGTCGGCCTCATCGGCCCGCGCCATCGTCTGTGTGTCCTGATTGTCCGCCCGTGCATTCATTGGTCGCTATCCCACTGGATCGAATTATTATATATAATATGATTGATTATATGGGATTTCAGGTCAAGACAATGCTTCAGACCAAAACTCCGGAAGGCGAGGGCGGCGTTGCAGCGCTGAAGCGCGACATTGTGAGCGGCGTTCTCGCACCGGGGGAGCCGCTGCGCCTGATGGCGCTCTCGAAGCGCTATGGCGTTGGCTACACGCCGCTGCGCGAGGCGCTGTCGCGGTTCGGGGAGGCGGGGCTTGTGGTGCTGAGCCCCAACAGGGGTTACCGGGTGGCTCCCGTTTCGTTTGCGGAGCTGGAGGATCTTGAGCAGTCGCGTGCTTTGATCGAGGTGGCGCTTCTGGAAGACGCCATCGCCCATGGCGACCTTGCGTGGGAGGCTGCCATCGTTGCCGCGCATCATCGTCTTGCGCGCGCCTCGGCCGCGCTGGATGACGGTGCGCAGGCCTATTCGGAGTGGATGGAGGCGCATGACGCCTTTCACGCCGCGCTTCTTGCAGCTGCACGCTCTGTCTGGCTGAAATCGTTTCAGCGGCAGCTTTCCGAGCAATTGCGCCGCCACCACCACGCGCTTCTCTTTTCCCCTGCCGATGCGGGCGGGGAGGTCATTACCCATGACCCGGCAACGCGGGCGCTTCTTGAGGAGGCGCTTGCTCTTGAGGGCCACACCCGCCTGATGGATGCGGCACTTGCCCGCGACGTGGATCATGCCGCCACGCTGCTGCGCGCCCACGTACAGTTCACGCTGGCCGTGCACCGCGCGGCTTCCGGTGGGGAGGGGGAGTGACGGGCTGAGCTGTCGCCGTTGCGGCGTCTACGCAGTGGGTAGAATGGAAGTTGTTCGAGATATCTCGATGACCCGGGAGCGGTTCGAGATCATCATCTTTATTCAAGATGTTTGGGAAGGATGGTGGGCGTGACTGGGATTGAACCAGTGACCCCTACGATGTCAACGTAGTGCTCTCCCGCTGAGCTACACGCCCATCCGACGCCGCGCATAGATCACACAAATCAGGCCGGCGTCAATAGGTAGTTTGAGTGTTTTTACCGCAATGTGACGATCACTCTGCCGGCTCTCGCCGAACGCCTTGAAAACCGCGGTCAGGCGGCCTGCAAAAGTTTCTCCACCTCGTTCACGAGGTCACGCAGATGGAAGGGCTTGGAGAGAACTTTCGCGTCCTGCGGTGCGTTCGAATCGGGATTGAGCGCGACAGCCGCGAATCCCGTGATGAACATCACCTTCAGATCCGGATCGATCTCGGTGGCGCGGCGAGCCAGCTCGATGCCGTCCATCTCGGGCATCACGATGTCGGTCAACAGAAGGGAGAAGGGTTCTTCGCGCAGCCTGTCATAAGCGCCGGCGCCATTGTCGAAGTCGACGACCTCGTAACCAGCCCGCTCCAGCGCCTTCACCAGAAAGCGCCGCATATCATTGTCGTCTTCCGCCAGGAGAATCCGTGCCATTTTGCCGTCCAGATAGTGCGAGAGCGATTGACCCGCAAACGCTTGCCCAAAAATCGCTTGCCCACAATTCACTTGAATGAGACCAGCTATATGATTCCAGCGTGGTAAATATCAAGTGAAACCTGCTGATCCAGCTTGTGGACTGGCTGGACAGGCGTGCGCACGAATGGCAGATTTTATACCGAAATAGTATGCCGGAGGCGTGAAAATCGTATGACTGCCGCAGCGGATTTTGCGAAAATCCCCGCTTTCGAGGTGCGTTCTCCTGCGTTCCAGACTGCTCCCTTCGTTTTCAACTCGCCGCATAGCGGGCGACATTATCCCCAGCGCTTCCTCGACATGAGTCGTCTGGATGCGACCATGATCAGGCGCTCCGAAGACTGCTATGTGGATGAGCTCTTCTCCGGCGTGGTCGCCTGTGGCGCGCCGCTTCTCACCGCCAATTTTCCGCGCGCCTATCTGGATGTGAACCGCGAGCCGTGGGAACTCGATCCGCGCATGTTCTCCGAGCCTGTGCCGCCTTACGCCAATATCCGCTCGCCGCGTGTGGCCGGTGGGCTCGGCACCGTGCCCAAGCTGGTGGGCGAGGGGATGGACATCTATCAGGGTCGCCTGCCGCTGGCCGAGGCCGTGTCGCGCATCGAGACCATCTACGTGCCCTATCACGAGCGCCTGAAGCGCCTTTTGATCGACACGCACTGCACCTTCGGCCACGGCATTCTGATCGATTGCCACTCCATGCCGGCGGGTGTGCGTTCCGGCGATGGCGCGCTGCGGCCCGATTTCATCATCGGTGACCGCTTCGGCGTTTCCGCCGCTTCGGCGCTCACCGAATGCGTGATCGGTCTCCTGGCGGCGCGCGGCTATTGCGTGGTGCACAACAAGCCCTATGCCGGTGGTTTCATCACCGAGCATTACGGCCGCCCCGCACAGGGGCTTCACGCGCTGCAGATCGAAATCAACCGCAGCCTCTATATGGATGAGCGCACACTGGAGAAGAGGCCGGGCTTCAACGCGCTGATGGACGATCTCACCGGCTTCGTGCGTGAGCTGATGGCGATCGCCGGGCAGTATTTCACCGACTATCCGCTCGCCGCCGAGTGAAGTCGCGCTTTGCTGCGGTGCAGCAAATTTGCTCTGGACGGCGACAAAAAAAGACCGCATCGCCCTGGCGATACGGCCAAAAGTCTAGGGAGGAAACGCCCAATAAGGGCATCCGGCAGATCAACTGCCTGAACAAAGTCTATGTTGCGATGCACAATTGTCAAGCGTTAACCGTAACGCGCCCATTGCAAACCGCGCCAAACGCGGCAAAGATCGCCGCTCTTAACAGCCCTTTCAGGCAGCGAATCCGTAAATTCAGGAGAGTTCCATGACCGTCTCGCCGGCTTTGATGCGCCGCATTGCCGAGGCCGCCGCAGCCCAGACCCTGCCGCGCTTCCGTCAGCCGGTGCTGATCGACAACAAGCTCGAAAGCGGTTTCGATCCGGTCACGGAGGCTGACCGCGAGGCCGAGCGCGCCATTCGCGGGCTGATCAGCGAGGCGTTTCCCGATCACGGCATTCTGGGTGAGGAGTTCGGCCTTGAAGGCGAGGCGAGCGACCACCGCTGGATCATCGATCCCATCGATGGCACGCGTGCCTTCATTTCCGGCCTGCCGCTCTGGGGCACGCTGGTGGGGCTCACCGTATCGGGCCGCGCCGTTGCCGGCATGATGTCCCAGCCCTTCACCGGCGAACTCTTCTATACGGTTGGCGATGGCGCGCATTACGAGGGGCCGGGCGGCGCCCGCCGTCTCAAGACGCGCGACACGACCGAGCTGTCCGACGCTACGCTGTGCACCACCACGCCGGCGCTGTTCGATCCGCTGCACCGCGCCGCCTATGACCGGGTGGAAAATTCGGTCTGCCTCGCCCGCTACGGCACCGATTGCTACGCCTATGCCATGCTGGCAGCGGGCCAGATCGATCTGGTCATCGAGACCGGTCTTCAGACTTACGACATCGCTGCGCTTGTCCCGATCATCGAGCAGGCGGGCGGCGTGATCACCAGCTGGGCCGGCGGCCGTCCCGAGAGCGGAGGCGACATCATCGCCGCCGCCACGCCCGAACTGCACAAGAAGGCGATGGCGCTTCTGCGCTAGAACATTGCGGCAGAGAACCCGCTCTGGCGTTCAGAAATTGATGTCGCCGGTGCCTTCCACGAAGGCGAAGAAGGCGGCCATCACCTGTTCCCGGTAAAGGTCTGCCTCCTGCAGTAATTCGTGCCGCGCGCCATCAATGGTCAGGAGCGATGTGCTGCGTAATTGCCGGGAAAAGCGCTCGATTGCCGGGTTGGAGACCACGCGGTCCGCTCCGGCCGAAAGGATGAGCGAGGGAATGTGGATCCGGGCTGCAAAGGCCGGGTCGGTCACCCGTTCGATGGCCAGAAACATGGCGCGCGTCCAGGCGACCGTCGGCCCGTTGATGGCAAGTCCGGGCCATGCGCTGACCGTGGCCCGGTTGCGGGCAAAGCGCTGCGGGTCGGAACTCAGCGCCGCCGGCGAAAATTCAGGCATTTTCATCCGGTTGCGGCGGCCCGGCATATACATTCGGCCAAGTCCCAAAGCGTAGAGAAGCTGCGCGAAGTGCGACACCCAGCGTGTCGTTCTGGGCGAGACCGGAAGTCCCAGAAGCGGCGTGCAAAGCACCATGCGGCGCACCCGGTTGGCCATCATGGGTGCGGCCAGAAGCGCAATCAGAACGCCGGTGGAATGGGCGAGAATGTAGTAGGGGCCACGGCAGTCGGGCAGCACCACCTGTTCGAAGAACGCATCCAGGTCGCGCACATAATCGTCGAAGCTCTCAACATAGCCCCGATTGGCGTCCGGCAGCAGTCTCTGCGAGCGCCCCTGTCCGCGCCAGTCCAGTATCGCCGCGCCATAGCCGCGTTCGGTCAGGTCGTTCGCGGTCTCGAAATATTTCTCGATATACTCGTTGCGGCCGGGCAGGATCACCACCGTGCCGTGTTTCTCGGCTCCGCGTCCCGGTGCGCGCGCAAAGCGGATCGAAACCCCGTCCTTCGTCTGGAACAGGTCCGCCTTCATCCCCTCGGGCGGGGGATTTTCCGGAACGACGATAAGCAGGTCATTCATGCAGGATCGTGGACCTCAAGAGCGGCTTTGAGGGGTGTGGAAGATGATATTCCTAAGAAGGAATAGAGCCGGGATGCGTGAATGGCAAGAAACAGAACGGTTGCGACTGAAACTGAAAGCCGGAAGTGGCCTGAACCACTTCCGGCATTCCGCACCGGCTGGAAGGGACGTTACATCCGGTACGTTCCGCAGGGCAGCGTCATAAGTCCGCCGCCGATCCATTGCGCTAACGGTAGCAGCGTGAAGCTGAACGGTATCCGAGCGGCCCGTTCATCCGCCGTTCATCTGAAATCGACGGGCTCTTGAACCCGATTTTTGGGGTTCCCATATAACTTCTGCGGCCGCCAGAACGGGGTCGCTGGCCAGCGGGAAACGCCCGAAGCGGGTTTCCGAAAATGGCCATAACGCAATGTTGCTCAACTGGAGAACAGACCATGCGTCACGTTGATTTTTCGCCTCTCTATCGTTCCACCGTCGGCTTCGACCGGCTCTTTGGCATGCTCGATACGCTGGCCCAGCCCGAGGGCGGCCAGACCTATCCGCCCTACAATATCGAGCGCACGGGCGATGATTCCTACCGCATCTCGATGGCTGTCGCCGGCTTTGGCGATGAGGACATCTCCATTGAGGCCCATCGCAATGTGCTCATCGTCAAGGGTGAGAAGAACGCCGAGCAGAAAAGCGAAGGCGAACTGCTTTATCGCGGCATCGCCGCACGCAGCTTCGAGCGCCGCTTCCAGCTCGCCGACCACGTCGAAGTGACGGGCGCCAACCTTGAAAACGGGCTCCTTCACATCGATCTCACGCGCAACATCCCCGAGGAGATGAAGCCGCGCCGTATTCCCATCGCTTCGGCGAAGGAAACGAAGGAGATCGAGGCCAGGACCCACTAAGGCTTCGGCCTGAGGGAATTCCCGATTTGCTAGAAGCAGACGGATAAGAGTTTGAATGATGGCGGCGCCCGTGTGGCGCCGCTTTTGTGTTTTCAGGCAGTGCTCGCGAATTTGCGGCCAAGAACGGCATCCAGCGAGATGCGTCCCGCACCCTTCACCACAAGATAAAGCAGCAGAAACACCCAGAGCGTCCGCTGGTCCCAGATCAGCCCGTCGGAGAAGCGGTCGAACCACGCGCCTGCGGTCTCCGCGCCAACCTTGTGTACGGCAATGTCCACATAGGACTGCACCAGCACGAAACCGATCATGCCGAGTGCGGCAATCCGGGTGAAAAGCCCGATCACGATCAGGAGCGGCAGGACAAACTCCGCATAGGTGCCGGCCCACACGATTGCGCCCCATGGGATGAAGGGCACGGCTGAAACATCGCCGCCCGCAGCCTCCACCGCCGGCAGCGCGATCTGGTAATAGGCCCCGTCTGCGACGCTGAAGAAGCCGAGCAGGCCTTCGCCCACCTTCGTGCGGGCCGAATTCAGGAAGTAGAAATAGAGAACGGCGAAGAAGGCGAAGCGCGCGGCAAGGCCCGGAAACCAGCCATCGAGCATTCGCTCAAGGGTGGAGAAAACGCGCGCATGAAGCATCTGTATTGCGTGGATCACGGGCTTTCATCCTTGTTCTGACTGTCATTGCCTGCCTGGCATGTCTCGAATGCGCCGCTTTCGAGCATCAGGGCGATGGCGGCGGAAAGATCGAAACCGGGGTCGGCTTCAAGCGCCGCCCCGGCCGCCTGTTGCAGCGCTGCGCCATTGGCGAGCGTTTTCAGAAAGGCGAATTGGCCCCGGTCGAGCTCGCGCACCTGCACCTCAAGTGCGGGCCGGGTCATCAGCGCTGCTTCGGCAATGCCCGCGTCGATGCGATCAGGCATCGGCCCGGTGCGGTGCGCCGTGAAGATCGTATGCACCGCATAATCCGAACGCATGAGATGCATGGCCGGGTGCGGCGTGAAACGGGCTGTTGCCAGCGCTTCCGGCGGCAGGGCAGCGAGATCGGCGGGCGCGAGCGGTGTGCGGTCGGCTGCGTGAAAGGCGTCAAGCCAGGCGCGTTCCAGCCGGGCCACGTCGGGCAGATATTTCAGATGCCGTATCGGCTCGAACCCGGCCAGAAAATCGCCGAACCCGTGCCCGTATTCGAAGACGAGGCGTGAGCGCGGTGGATGCACGCGCAGAAACTCCCGCGCGATCATGCGGAAATTCTCTTCGCCAAGGATCATGGCGACCGCCGGAAAGATTTCTGAAAGCGCGGTCACGAGACTATGGGTGACATTGTTGCGATAGACGTTGAAGCGCTTGATCGCCGCCTTGCCGTGCGGGCCGCTCACGCCCTGCGGCGTGGCGCGATCCGGGTTGAACAGCACGGCGCCAAAGGCGTCGTCATAGGGCTGTGCAGGGTCCTGTCTCGTGGTTTCAGGAGTGGAGCGCATGGCGTTTCACTTCCGGCTTGAGGGTGCGATGACGGTCGAGAATGCGTTCAGCCGCCGCCGCCTCGGATTGGAGGATCGGCCAGTCGGGAATGTCCGCATCCCATTCGATCAGCGTGTCGACGGGGCCGCATGCGGCGATCACCGTTTCATAAAGGCTCCACACCGGGTCGGCGACCGGTCGGTCATGGCTGTCGATCAGCAGCGGCGCACCCTCGTCGTCTTCCTGTTCGTCATGGCCGGCAAGGTGGATTTCTCCCACATGCGCCAGCGGGAAATCGGCGAGATACTCCGTGGCGCTGAAGCCGTGATTGGTCGCAGAAACGAACACATTGTTGATGTCGAGCAGCAGGCCGCAGCCCGTGCGCTTCACGATTTCACGCAGGAAATCCGTTTCCCGCCATTCGGATTCGGAGAAAAGGACGTAGGTGGACGGGTTTTCCAAAAACATCGGCCTGCCGATGGCTTCCTGCACCTGATCGATGTGCTCGCACACCCGTGCAAGCGTCTCATCGGTGTAGGGCAGGGGCAGGAGGTCGTTGAAAAACACATCGTCATGGGTCGACCATGCCAGATGCTCCGACACTTTGAAGGGTTCGTAGCGCTCCACCAGCCCGGCAAAGCGTTGAAGATGTTCGGGGTCGAGCGGGTCGAGACCGCCAATCGACATGCACACGCCGTGTAACGAGACGGGCAGCATGTTGCGGATTGCGGTCAGCGCGGCGTGCGGCGGGCCGCCCGCGCCCATATAGTTTTCTGCGTGTACTTCCACGAAACCCACTGACGCAGGGTTTTCAGCGATTGCGTCGAAATGCTGCGGCTTGAAACTCGCGCCGGCCCGGCCAGCGGGGGCACCAGTGGGGGCATCAGCGGGGTGAAATGCCGGAAAGCGGCTCTGGATGGCGGAAAGGGGTTTTGCTTCGCGTGCCATGAGGTCGCCTCCCGGCATTTGGTGTCAGGTCAGATCATGCTGGCTGGATCAGGAGGGCATGTCGCGCTCAAGCGGCTCAAGCGAACCCATGCGCTCGCCGGGCAGTTCCATCGTGGCGCAGGTGCCTGCATCGACATATTTCCAGGCATTGCCCTGGTAATCGACCTTGGAGGTGCCGGCGCAGGTGGTGCCGGGCCCGGCCGCGCAATCGTTCTTGCCGGCCATGGACACGCCGTAGCACTTTTCTTTTTCCTGGGCCTGGGCGGCCGTGGTGGTGGCCAGCGTGCCGACCGAAAGGGCGGCTGCGACCGTTCCGGCGATATAGGCGGCGGTGAGTGCGGTTTTGGTGGACATGAATGATCTCCTCTCGGGTCCTGTCGAAACCGGGGTTCCGTCCCGGCAGGACCCGTTTTTTCAGAGGGATCGTTCACTTGGAAATCAAGCGCGCGCGAGCCGGCATCACTTGCGTGTGAGGCTTTGTTTATCGTTGGGGTTTATCGTTGGGCCCTGACCCTGGGGTTGTTGTCGTGCCGCGCGCGCCGTGTTGCTCAGGCCTTCAATGCTTCCGCGCACTTCTGGATGTCGGCGGCCTTGGTGGCGAAGCTTGTGACGAAACGATAGAGCGTGTCGCCCGCCGTCATTTCGCCTGCGAATGAGAGCGGTGGCTTCCACGGATAGAACTGCGCGCCAGCGGCCTGAAGCGCCTGGGCCTTCTCATCCTTCATGAGCGCAAACACTTCATTGGCCTGCGGCTGCCAGGCAAGGCGTGCCCCATCGGCATTGGAGATGGCGGTTGCGAGCTCCGCGGCCATCGCGTTGGCGTGGCGCGCATTCTTTAGCCAGAGATCGTCACGGAAATAGGCCTCGAACTGCGCCGCGATGAAACGCGACTTGGAGAAGAGCTGTGCGGCGCGCTTGCGCAGGAAGTGCATCTGGCCGATCTTAGCCGGATCGAACACGATGATCGCTTCCGCGCACCAGCAGCCATTCTTCGTGCCGCCGAAGGAGGCAATCTCCACGCCGCGCTTCCAGGTCATCTCGGCCGGCGTCGTGTCCAGAGACACGAGCGCATTGGCAAAGCGCGCGCCGTCCAGATGCAGCGGAATGCCCGCTTCGCGGCAGATGCCGGCGATCTCTTCGATCTGTTCCAGTGAATAGAGTGTGCCGATCTCGGTCGCCTGCGTGATTGAGGCGGCCATGGGCTGCCCGGCATGCACGAACTGCGCCGGGTGTTCGCGGATCGCCGCGTCAAGCGCGTTCGGGTCCATGCGGCCAAGCTGACCCGCCACGCCCTTCAGGCGCGCGCCGCCGGTCAGATATTCCGGTGCGCCACCCTCATCATCAATGGCGTGCGCTTCCGAATGGCAGAAGGCGACCCCGCCGGGTTTCGAGGCCCAGGTGAGCGACAGGCTGTTTGCCGCCGTTCCCGTTCCGACGAAAAACACCGCCACCTCGCGTTCGAAGATGTCGCTGAACATCTTCTCCACCCGTTTGTCCAGCTCGCTGGTTCCATAGGCCGGCGCAAAGCCGCCTGCATTGGTGACGAGCGCTTCGGCGATTTGCGGGTGGGCGCCGGCCCAGTTGTCGGAGGCGAAATTCATGCGGCAGATCTCTCTTTTGACCCCAAAATAAGCAGTGGCGGCGGGAGATTGCGCGCTTCGATGCTCCGGTTCAAGCCCTTCGGATGAGATGTTGCGGTGATTTTTGCGCCTGACAGGATATTCTGCGGCGGTTTATCAAAATGTCATCAATACTTGCAGTTTAGGTATTTTATTTCGTGTTTTGCGCAAAAAATTTGCATTTCCGTCTTGTCTGGTGTTGGTATTTCTGGCATTTCAGCGAATAAGACAGCAGTGCTGTCCTATTGTTGTGCAGTTCGGTTGCCAGCGCCTCAGCGTGGCTTTTGCGCTCGTGATAGTGTTGCGAACGACCGGTGCAACAAAGGCGGTCCGGCAATGACCGGAGCACAGGCAGGGATGCCCGCCCAAGAACAAGAACACGCGCCGGAGCATATCGGTAGCGTTGCTCCGGCTTCTAAATGGAAATGCCGTGCATACACCCCGGAAGGCCGCAAGGGCTTTCTGGCGACTGAACGACCGCCCAGGGAGGCTTGCCCCGGGCTCTAGAATGTGAGGATTTGCGATGACGGAAATGACGCCCTCTTTTTCGACCGGGTTCGGGCCGGCCAACGAGGCCGAAACGGCCGCCGTCAAACGCACCGTGAAGATGTCCGCGCCGGGCGTGCCCGCTGCGCAGGGGCTTTACGATCCCCGCAATGAGCGCGATGCCTGCGGCGTCGGCTTCGTCGCGCATATGAAGGGCAGTCGCTCGCATGATATCGTGCGCGATGGCCTGGCCATGCTCGAAAACCTGACCCATCGCGGCGCGGTGGGTGCTGATCCGCTTGTCGGCGATGGCGCGGGCATGCTGATGCAGATCCCCGACCGCCTCTATCGGGAGGAATGGGTGGAGCGCGGCGTCGAACTGCCGGAGCCCGGCCATTATGGCGTCGGTCACTTCTTCATGCCGCGCGATGCGGAGCTGCGCAAACAGATCTACGACATCATCGCCGATGTGGTGCGCTCGGAAGGTCAGGAGCTGATCGGCTTCCGTGATGTGCCGGTCGACAATGCCTGCCTGTCCAAGGCGCCCGACATTGCCGCTTCCGAGCCCGTCCACCGCCAGATTTTCGTCAGCCGTGGCGCGGGCATTCACGACGAGGAGGATTTCGAGCGTCGTCTCTATATTCTGCGCAAGGTGATTTCGGGCCGCGTGCGCGAGGAGCTTGAGGGCGGCATCAAAGGTTTCTACACCGTGTCGCTGTCGGCGCGCACCATTGTCTACAAGGGCATGTTCCTCGCCTATCAGCTCGGCGCTTATTACAGCGACCTGAAAGACCCGCGTTTTGAAACGGCGCTGGCGCTCGTTCACCAGCGCTTTTCGACCAACACGTTCCCCTCCTGGGAACTCGCGCACCCCTATCGCATGGTCGCCCACAATGGCGAGATCAACACGGTGCGTGGCAACGTTAACTGGATGGCCGCGCGTCAGGCCTCGGTGGATTCGGAGCTGTTCGGCAACGACATTTCCAAGCTTTGGCCCATTTCCTATGAGGGCCAGTCCGACACGGCCTGCTTCGACAACGCGCTCGAATTCCTGTTCCAGGGCGGTTATTCGCTCGTCCATTCGATGATGATGCTGATCCCGGAAGCCTGGGCCGGCAACCGTCTGATGAGCGACGAGCGCAAGGCGTTCTACGAATACCACGCCGCGTTAATGGAGCCGTGGGATGGCCCGGCTGCCGTGGCCTTTACCGACGGCATTCAGATCGGCGCAACGCTTGACCGCAACGGCCTTCGCCCGGCCCGCTATGTGGTCACGGATGACGACCGCGTCATCATGGCTTCGGAAGCCGGCGCGCTCGTGGTTCCCGAAGACAAGATCGTCAGCAAGTGGCGTCTCCAGCCCGGCCG
Organism: Nitratireductor sp. GZWM139; assembly: GCF_030068685.1. Lineage (NCBI taxonomy): Bacteria > Pseudomonadati > Pseudomonadota > Alphaproteobacteria > Hyphomicrobiales > Phyllobacteriaceae > Nitratireductor > Nitratireductor sp. GZWM139. Next base: position 203,058 of record NZ_JAMQML010000003.1, read on the forward strand.
CATGCTTCTGATCGACATGAAGGAAGGCCGCATCATTTCCGACGAGGATGTGAAGGCGGCCATCGCCACCAGGCATCCCTTCAAGAAGTGGCTCGACAACACCCAGCTCATCCTTGAAGACCTGAAGCCGGTCGAACCGCGCGCCCTGCGCAAGGATGTGGCCCAGCTCGATCTTCAGCAGGCTTTCGGCTACACGCAGGAAGACACGAAGATGCTGATGGCGCCCATGGCCACGACCGGCCAGGAAGGCATCGGCTCCATGGGTACCGACACGCCGATCTCGGCCATGTCCGACAAGCCCAAGCTGCTCTACACCTATTTCAAGCAGAACTTTGCGCAGGTCACCAACCCGCCGATCGATCCGATCCGCGAAGAACTGGTGATGAGCCTTGTCTCCTTCATCGGCCCGCGCCCCAACATTTTCGATCTGGTCGGCTCTTCGCGCCGCAAGCGGCTTGAGGTGCGCCAGCCCATCCTCACCAATGGCGATCTGGAGAAGATCCGCTCCATCGGCCACACCGAGGACCGGTTCGACACCAAGACCATCGACGTCACCTATGCGGCGGGCGAGGGGGCTGCCGGTATGCGCGGTGCGCTGGAGCGCGTGTGCGACCGCGCCGAGGCTGCGGTTGCCGGCGGCTACAACATCATCATCCTGTCCGACCGCCAGATCGGCCCGGACCGCATCGCCATCCCGATGCTTCTGGCAACGGCCGCTGTTCACCACCACCTGATCCGCAAGGGTCTGCGCACGGCGGTTGGCCTCGTGGTCGAATCCGGCGAGCCGCGCGAAGTGCACCACTTCTGCTGCCTGGCGGGCTACGGCGCGGAGGCGATCAACCCCTACCTCGCCTTCGACACGCTTCTGTCCATGCACAAGGCCGGCGATTTCCCGCCGGAGGTCGACACGCAGGAGGTGGTTCAGCGCTACATCAAGGCCATCGGCAAGGGCATCCTCAAGGTGATGTCCAAGATGGGCATCTCCACCTACCAGTCCTATTGCGGTGCGCAGATCTTTGACGCCGTGGGTCTGGAAAGCGACTTCATCGAGCACTTCTTCACCAACACCGCCACCACCATCGAAGGTGTCGGTCTGGACGAGATTTCCGCCGAGACGGTTGGCCGCCATGCCGCCGCCTTTGGCGCGGACCCGGTGCTGAAGAGCGCGCTGGAAGTGGGCGGTGAATACAATTTCCGCATGCGCGGCGAATCCCACATCTGGTCGCCCGACGCCGTCGCCTCCCTCCAGCATGCCGTGCGCGGCAAATCCTGGGAGACCTATCGCGAATTTGCGAAAATGGTCGACGGGCAGGCAGCCGACGCCAAGTCCATTCGCGGCCTGTTCGCTGTCAGGAAGGCCAAGGATACAGGCCGCAAGCCGGTCTCGCTGGATGAGGTCGAGCCCGCAGCCGAAATCGTCAAGCGGTTCTCCACCGGCGCCATGTCCTTCGGCTCCATCAGCCGCGAGGCGCACACCACGCTGGCGCGCGCCATGAACGCGCTGGGCGGCAAGTCGAACACCGGCGAGGGCGGCGAGGAGCCTGATCGCTATCTGCCGATGCCCGACGGTTCGATGAACCCGGAGCGCTCCTCCATCAAGCAGATCGCCAGCGGCCGTTTCGGCGTCACCACCGAATATCTCGTCAATTCCGACATGATGCAGATCAAGGTGGCGCAGGGCGCAAAGCCGGGCGAGGGCGGTCAGCTTCCCGGCCACAAGGTCGACGCCACCATCGCCAAGGTGCGCCACTCCACGCCGGGCGTCGGCCTCATTTCGCCGCCGCCGCACCACGACATCTACTCCATTGAGGATCTGGCGCAGCTCATCTTCGACCTTAAGAACGTCAATCCCGATGCGGATGTGTCCGTCAAGCTCGTCTCCGAGGTTGGCGTGGGCACGGTGGCTGCCGGCGTCGCCAAGGCGCGCGCCGACCACATCACCATTTCCGGCTATGATGGCGGCACCGGCGCTTCGCCGCTCACCTCCATCAAGCATGCGGGCAGCCCGTGGGAGATGGGCCTTGCCGAAACGCACCAGACCCTGGTGCTGAACGGTCTGCGCTCGCGCGTCGCGCTGCAGGTCGATGGCGGGTTGAAGACCGGTCGCGATGTCATCATCGGCGCGCTGCTGGGCGCCGACGAATATGGCTTCTCCACCGCACCGCTGATCGCCGCCGGCTGCATCATGATGCGCAAGTGCCACCTGAACACCTGCCCCGTTGGCGTCGCCACGCAGGACCCGGTTCTGCGCAAGCGCTTCAAGGGCACGCCCGAGCATGTGATCAATTACTTCTTCTACGTCGCGGAAGAGGTGCGCCAGTATCTCGCCGAGATGGGCTACACGAAGCTCGACGATATCGTCGGCCAGTCCGACCTTCTCGAAAAGGATGGCATGATCGCGCACTGGAAGGCGCGTGGCCTCGATTTCACGAAGATCTTCTACAAGCCCGATGCCCCGCGCGAGGCCATTCACTGGACCGAGCGTCAGGAGCATCCCATCGATGATGTGCTCGACCGCAAGCTCATCGAGGCGGCAAGGCCGGCCCTTGAAAACCGTGAGCCCGTGTCGCTCGACTTCCCGATCTGCAACACCGACCGGTCGGCCGGCGCGATGCTGTCGGGCGCGGTCGCCAAGCGCTACGGCCACAAGGGCCTGAAGGAAAACACCATCGACGTGCGCCTCACGGGCACGGCCGGTCAGTCCTTCGGCGCGTTTCTGGCGCGCGGCGTCTCGTTCAGGCTTGAGGGCGACGCCAATGATTATGTCGGCAAGGGCCTTTCCGGCGGCCGCATCGTCATCCGCCCGACGGACGATTCCCGCATTGTCGCGGAAGACTCCATCATTGTCGGCAACACGGTGCTTTACGGCGCAACCGAGGGTGAATGCTATTTCCGCGGCGTTGCGGGCGAGCGTTTTGCCGTGCGCAATTCGGGTGCGGTCGCCGTTGTCGAGGGCGTCGGCGATCATGGCTGCGAATACATGACGGGCGGCGTGGTGGTCGTGCTCGGTCAGACGGGCCGCAACTTCGCGGCCGGCATGTCCGGCGGCGTTGCCTATGTGCTGGATGAGGCGGGCGACTTCGCCGAGCGCTGCAACATGGCCATGGTCGAACTGGAGCCGGTGCCGGAGGAGGACGACATCCTCGAAAAGCTGCACCACCATGGCGGCGACCTCATGCACAAGGGCCGTGTCGACGTTACCGGCGACATGACCCGGCACGATGAGGAGCGACTGGCGCAGCTTATCTCCAACCACCTCCACTACACGGGCTCTGAGCGGGCGCGCGCCATTCTGGATCATTGGGCGGAATACCGTCCCAAATTCCGCAAGGTGATGCCGGTTGAGTACCGCCGTGCACTGGAAGAAATGGAGCGCATGAAGCTCGGTCTGGCGGCAGAATAGCCGTGGGTTCTGGAGATCTTTTGCCCATGGATGTTTTTGGCGACCGGAATTCGGGCAATTGCCTGAAGGTCAGATACACGGCGGACCATCTCGGTCTGCCCTATCGCTGGCATGAGCTCGACCTCATGGCTGGCGAGAGCCGCACGGACGTGTTTCTCGCCATGTCGCCCTTTGGACAGGTGCCGGTCGTGCGGTTCGATGACGGGCGCACGCTTGGCCAGTCGGGCGCAATCATCCGCTATCTGGCGCGCGGTTCGGCGCTTTTGCCCGAAGACGCGTTTGCCCAGGCGGAAATCGATCAGTGGATGTTCTGGGAGCAGAACTTCCATGAGCCCAATGTGGCCGGTGCGCGCTTTCAGGTGTTCTACCGCAAGGAGCCGGTTGAAGCGCGCGATCCTTTGAAGGTCGAGCGGGGTGAGGCCGCGCTCGATTTGATGGACGAGACGCTGAAGACGCGCGACTTCTTTGTCGGTGACGGGCTCACCATCGCCGATATCGCGCTTCTCGGCTACACGCGGCTTGCCCCTCAGGGGGGCTTTGAACTCGACGGGCGCAGGGCGCTCACCCGCTGGATTGCACGGTGCGAGGATGTTCTCGGACTTCCGGCACTTCACTAGATCGTCATGCGTCCACCGGGGCGCACAATGGACGATCTGAATTATTGATGGGGCATCGGAACAACCGGAAAACGGTATCCGCTTTTCGGTTCGAAGCTCTAAAATAACGGGGTTTACTCGATGGGTAAGGTTACAGGTTTTCTCGAAATCGACCGTCAGGTGCACAAGTACCAGCCGGCGTCCGACCGCATTCGCCATTTCCGCGAATTCACGCTGCCCATGTCGGACAGGGAAGTCGAGAAACAGGCCGCGCGCTGCATGGATTGCGGCATTCCCTATTGCCACGGCCCGACAGGCTGTCCGGTCCACAACCAGATCCCTGACTGGAACGACCTCGTCTATAATGGTGACTGGGAGGAGGCGATCCGCAATCTGCACTCCACCAACAACTTCCCGGAATGGACTGGCCGCATCTGCCCTGCACCCTGCGAGGAAGCCTGCACGCTCAATCTCGAAGATATTCCCGTCGCCATCAAGACGGTCGAGCAGGCCATTGCCGACAAGGCTTATGAGGCCGGTTTCGTGCGGCCCTATCCTGCCGACCACACGACCGGCAAGAAGGTCGCCATCATCGGCTCCGGCCCGGCCGGCATGGCTGCCGCCCAGCAGCTCGGGCGTGCCGGTCATCAGGTCCATGTCTATGAGCGCGAAAGCCGGCCCGGCGGCCTGATGCGCTACGGCATTCCCGATTTCAAGATCGAAAAACACTATATCGACCGCCGCATCGAGCAGATGCAGGGCGAAGGCGTGACCTTCCATTGCGGTGTCAATGTCGGCGTGGACAAGCCGGTGGAAGAGCTTCTGGCCGAGCACGACGCCGTTCTCTACTGCGGTGGCTCGGAGCGCCCGCGCCCGGCCGGTATCCCCGGAGGCGAATTCCACGGCGTTCACGACGCCATGCCCTATCTGGTTCAGCAGAACCGGCGTGTGGGCGGTGAGGATATTCAGTCCGTCGCATGGGCGGCGGAGCCCATCCTTGCCGGCGGCAAGCATGTGGTTGTCGTTGGTGGTGGTGACACCGCATCGGATTGCGTCGGCACGGCCTTCCGTCAGGGCGCGGTGCGCGTCACCCAGCTCGACATCCGCCCGCGTCCGCCGGAGAAGGAAGACAAGCTTGCCGTCTGGCCCTATTGGGCGACGAAGATGCGCACCTCCTCTTCACAGGCCGAAGGCGCTGATCGCGAATTCCAGGTGGCGACGCTTGAATTCGTTGGTGAGGATGGCGTTCTGACCGGTGTGAAATGCTGTCAGGTGGACGAGAAGCGCAAGCCCGTTCCGGGCACGGAATTCGTCATTCGCGCAGATCTCGCGTTCATCGCCATCGGCTTTTCCGGCCCGCTGGAAACAGGCGTTCTGTCCGAGTTCGGCGACCGGCTGAAAACCGATATCGACCGCCGCAACTCTGTGAACGTCAATGCTGACGACCGTGAGTATCGCACCACCATCGACCGTCTGTTTGCAGCCGGCGATGCGCGGCGCGGTCAGTCTCTGGTGGTTTGGGCGATCCGTGAGGGGCGTCAGGCCGCCCACGCGATTGACACGTTCCTCATGGGCAGTTCGGTCCTGCCGCGCTAGGGTGCCGTGCGTCCATTCGGACGCACAAAGAACGCTTCCGGTGGATGACGGCCCCCTTCTCCCCGCGCGCGGGGAGAAGGTCCCGGCAGGGGGATGAGGGGCTGACGCGGCGCAAGAAAATCTCGCCAGATTGTGGGGTTGGCAGAACCTGGCGCTCGCCCCTCATCCTCACCTTCTCCCCGCGCGCGGGGAGAAGGGGCCTCGAAGTCGGTGCCCCATCGCATCATGCGGGCGTCAGGTGATCCCGCCTGCCTGCAGTGATCTGCGAGCCCCGAAGAGATCTTGATGAGATCAGGGCGTCGCCGTGGCTTCTGGCTGCTGCGGCGTTTTCTTTTCTGCCACTGGTGCGACCGGGCGTAACGAGAAATTGTCGGCGCGGCCGGGCTGACTTGATGTGGCGCTGTCGATGTCCGCTTCGTCACTGCGCTCCTGTCGCCCGATTGGTTCCACCACGGCGCCCATCAGCTCCAGCCCGCCATCGAGCGCCGGGTCAGACAGCGAGATCGGCACCGTCCGGTCGACAGGTGTGGGCTCTTCGGGGAAGAGAACGAGGTTTGGCAGGTTCTCGATCCCGACCTCGCCGATATCGGGCGAAATGGCTTCGCCGAGAAGCTTGTTCAGCGGTTTCTCCACGTAGAAGGCCACCTTGCGCTTGCCGGAACGCGTCAGGTTGATGCCGTCGCTGCCGCGCAGCCGCACCGGCTGCCCGTTCATGTCCGGCCCGGTAAAGATGAAGGCCCCGTTTTCATCCACGAAACCGTCCCAGATGTCGACGAATGTGCCGCCTATGCTCTCCACTGTGGTCTTGTAGATGTCGTTGAAGGCCAGCATGTCGGACGACATGGTCGATGATTTGAAGGCCGGTAAGCCGCTCCACACGAGTGGGATCTGCTTTTCTTCGATGGCCGCCGCGAAGGTCTTGACGCGGTCGGTGTATTCGGCGAGCCAGGGCTCCGACCGCGGGGCCTCGCGCTGACCGTCGATGCGCAGTTGCTGCCGGTCGTTGGAGCCGATCATCACGACCACGACGGTCGGGGAAACCTCTTCCAGAATGCCTGAAATCTCGGCATTCCAGTCATAATAGTCGTCGCGCACAAAGCCGGACGAACCGTTGCTGCGATTGATCACGCGCACACCGGGAGACTCTGCATATGCGTCGCTCAGGCCCTCGGCGAGCCCTCCGGCCATGAAGTCGCCAACGACCAGCACTGTGCGTGCATTCTCAAGCTTCTCCACTTCCGGCGGCGGTGGAGGCGTCGTTGGCTGGCGGGGTGCGGCGCGTGTTGTCGAGCGGCTGGGGCTTCGCGTGGCCGGCTGGTTGCGGCGCTGGCTGGGTTGCCGCACCGCAGGGCGCTCGGGCTCGCGTTGGCGCGCCCGCCCGCCGAACAGGAAATCCAGAAGGCCGCGACTTCTCTCCTGGGCCCCGGCAGGCGAGGGCGTGGAGAGGATAACGGGCAGGGCGAGGCTTAACGAGATGATGGCAATGACGAAGCGTTTGCCGCCTTCTCGTCCTGCCTCTGCCCTGTCCGTTTTCATGTCCTGTTTCCCCTGTCTCCGGTCAATTGTCTCCGGTCAGTTCCCGCGCAGGCGGCGGAGCACTTCCTTGCCCGGATGGCCGTCTTCCTGCATTCCGTTGCGGGACTGGAAGGCGCGGATCGCGGCGCGCGAGCCGGAGCCGATCTTGCCATCGATGGGGCCGTCATAATAGCCAAGCGCACCAAGGCGGCGCTGCAGTTCTTCCGTCTCGTTGTAGCTGAGACGTTCGAAGGGACGATTCCAGTCACGCACGAGGCCGCCATAGCCGGCGATTTCGTCGGCAAGAAGGCCCACGGCAAGTGCGTATTTGTCCGAATTGTTGTAGCGCTTGATGACCTGGAAATTCTTGGTCACGAGGAAGGCGGGGCCTGCGCGACCGTCCGGGACCTTCAGCTCGGCGCTGTCGTTCGGACGCGGGAAAGGCTTGCCATTGGCGCGCACGACGCCGATGGAAGCCCAGCGGGCAAGCGACATGTTGCCGCCCGGGAACTTGCGTCCGCCTGGCAGCGCAGCCGTTTCATAGCCCCAGGTTTCGCCGGTGCGCCAGCCATTGCGGCGCAGCAGGTTTGCTGCGGTGGCAAGGGCGTCCGGGATTGAGGTCCAGATGTCGCGGCGGCCATTGCCGTCCATGTCGACCGCATAGGCCTGATAGCTGGTGGGGATGAACTGCGTGTGTCCCATCGCGCCGGCCCAGGAGCCGGTCAGGTGGCCAACATCAATGTCGCCGCTCTGCAGGATCTTGAGCGCGGCGATGAGCTGCTGACGGGCAAATTTGGCGCGGCGCTTGTCGGCATAGGCGAGCGTGGCCAGCGAGCGTGGCACGCTGCGCATGACGCGTTCGTTCTTCAGCACTTCACCATAGTTCGATTCGATCGACCAGATGGCGAGCAGCACATAGCGGCTGACGCCGTACTGGCTTTCGATGCGGTCGAGCCAGGGTTTCCACTGGCGGGCGAGCTGCTGACCGCGCTGGATGGCGTCGGCCTGAACGCGGTTGTCGAAATATTCCCACGCCTCGGCGCGGAATTCGGGCTGGTAGCGGGCTTTCTCCAGCACCTCCGGATCGGGGGCGGTGATGCCGCGAAAGGCGCGGTCATAGGTGGCGCCGGAAACGCCGTTCTTGATCGCAACAGCACGAAACTGCTGGACCCAGCGCTGGAAGCCGGCATCGGCGCTGGCCGGCTGGAGGGTTACGGTAAATGCGAGCACGAAAGAAGCGATCAACGTCGCGACGAGGTTTCGTGGGGGCAAGCGGAACAACATCACGATCTCCGTTACAGGTAGTCCAGCCTTTCCATGGCAGGTCCCGGTTAGAAAAACGTTTACCATGCTGTTAATGTCCGTGATCGGGTTCTCCGGAACTTGTCACGATATACGCGCATTCATTCAGGAAACATCAATCCGGCGTTGCTAAGGCAGCGCCAAACGCCTTCATTTCAACCTTTCGGGGATAGATTTCTGATGACGAAACTTCGCAAAGCGGTATTTCCTGTCGCTGGTCTGGGAACGCGTTTTCTTCCGGCCACCAAGGCAATCCCCAAGGAAATGCTGACTGTCGTCGATAAGCCCGTGATCCAGTATGTCGTCGATGAGGCCCGCGAAGCCGGCATTGAGCACTTCATTTTCGTGACCGGGCGCAACAAGGCGGTCATTGAAGATCACTTCGACATTCAGGTCGAATTGTACGACACACTGGAGCGGCGCGGCAAGAACGAGGTTCTCGACCGCCTGCACAGCATGCAGCCGCTGCCCGGCCAGACCAGCTTCACCCGTCAGCAGGAGCCGCTGGGCCTTGGCCACGCCGTCTGGTGTGCGCGTGAACTGGTGGGCAATGAGCCCTTCGCGCTCCTTCTGCCCGACATGATCATGCAGTCGCCCAGGGGCTGCCTGTCGCAGATGGTGGAACTCTTTGAAAAGACGGACGGAAACGTTGTCTCCGTCGAAGAGTGCGAGCCCTCGCAGACCCACAAATACGGCATCGTCGGTCGCGGCGATACGGTTGCCGGCGGGTTCGAAATCAACGCCATGGTGGAGAAGCCGAAGCCCGAGGATGCGCCGTCGAACTTCTACATCAATGGCCGTTACATCCTGCGACCGGAGATCTTTGACCTTCTCGCCGAGCAGGAGCGCGGTGCGGGTGGCGAGATCCAGCTGACCGACGCCATGCTAAAACTTCTGAAGAATCAGCCCTTCCACGGTTTCCCCTTCACGGGCCGCACATTTGACTGCGGTTCGCCGGAAGGTTTCGTGGAAGCGAACCTCGCTTTCGCGCTGGAACGCCCCGATCTGCGCGAGCATGTGCTGCGCGTCGTGGAGGCCTCCGGCCGCGTCTGATGCAATTTTGAAAAACGCCGCCATTTTCTCCGAAATGGCGGCGTTTTGTCTTTTTTGCGGAAATTCCGCACCGAATTCCTAAAAAACTGATTTTCCAGGCCGTGCAGCGGTCTAGCGCTGCATGCGCACGCCCAGGAACACGCTGCTTGCGTCATACTCCCGGCTGGGGAGGCTGCTGGTGCGTTTCTCGTAACGCGCCCGACCGGTGAGACCGAGTGTGCGGTTGAGCCACCAGGTCATGCCAGCTTCGCCGTTCATGGTCAGGTCGTGCCCGCCATTTTCATAGTCGCGCCAGGAAAGTCCGGCGGCGGCTTCGGCCGTCAGATTGGCGCGGATCTGGCGTTCCACCCGAAGGGTTCCCGAGTGAAGAATCGAGCCGCTGTCACCGGGATCGGTGGTGCCTTCAATCGTGGTCGAGGCGTCGAGGCGCACATCGGTGCCGCGCTGCGGCGACCAGTTGAGCGCGGCGGCAAGTGCAAGCCCTGAAACCGTGTTGAGGCGGTCGTCGTCGATGTCTTCTGCGACCCAGCCGATGGAGGCTTCGCCCGACAGTTTTTCTTCAATGTCGACCATGACGCCGGCGCGGGCGGCGAAGCGCGTGGCCGAACGCTCATAGCCGGCGCTGTCTCTCTCTTCATCGTAGAAGCGACGACCGACCTCGCCTTCGATAAAGGGGGCAAGGGCGGGCGAGATGGCATAGCCGGTGCGCAGGCGCAGCGTGGCCAGCGTCGAGTTGCGCTCTTTCTGCGAAAGCGTGCTGCCATCGATGAGCGTGGCGTCCCCATAATGCTCGCGCGTCAGCGAGCCGGTGGCGCTCAGCCGCAGCTTGCCGAGATCCTTGGAGAGCCCGAGGCTGCCGTCGATGATGTGCCGGATTGGCCGGTCTTCGACCCCGACGATGACGACGGGGGAGGAGGCGGATTCCGGGCTGACCGTGTAACCGAGGCTTGCAAGCGCCGTATAGTCGCCCGCCAGATCGAAACGCAGCGCGCCATCGATGCCGCCTTCGATGTCCGAGACCGCTTCGCCCGAAACGGATTTGCGGTAGATGCCGTAAGCGTCGATGGTGGCTGCGTGGCGCGACCAGTCGGACACGGCGTTGAGCCTGAGCGTGGTCTCCGAGATCGCCGCCTCGCCGCTGCCGGGGCTGGAATCGGCATTCGTGGTCCAGGTTACGCCCTGTTCGAGCGTGGGGGTGACGGTGAACGTGCCGACGCGCAGGCCGAGCGGCGCATAGGGATTTTCTTCCGAAGCCTGAAAATTGCTCTCGATGGCGCCGACGCGCGGGTTGAGGGCGTCCGTGCTGTCAGCCCGGTCTACGCCGTCGGTCTCGTCCAGATCGCCTTCGGGAATGCCATTGGTGACGACACCGTCAAGCGGCGTCTGGCCGGCCTGCGCGGGAACGTTGCGCGCCTCGCGGGCGCGCTCGCGCGCGATGGCGGTCGATGGTGTGCGGCTGGAACGGCTGTTGCTGGTTTCGGCTGGCGCTTCCGCAGAAGCCGGATCGCCCGAGGGGCTCGGCGTTACGGGTTCATAGCGCGGGGCGGGCAGGCCCGTTTCCGCACCAGCGCCACTCTGTATGGAAGAGGTGATGTCTGTTTCGGAAACGAGCCCGCGCAGACCACTGACTTCCTGCGCCGTAGCGACGCCGTAGACACATGCTGAAAGACTGAGACCCAGCGCAGTGGATCTGCGCCATATGCGCGTATTCCAACCCACTCTGAAACCGGGAGAAGACATTCAGATCCAGACTATAAAGACGCGCCACAATTGTACTTACCCAGCAGTAAATCATCGTGGTTAACAAAACCTTGTGTGCGGACGTCTACGACTGGGGCGGGCACAATGGACAAACTGAATGGACAGCGCGGCATCAAGGCGGTAATGGCAATGCCATGCTGAAAAACTCTTCCATGAACCTGGACCAGCAAAGCGTTATCGCTTCTGCTGTTCGCACGCTTGAAACCGAACGCGCCGGACTTAAAGAACTGGCGGAAGCCCTCGACAACGGGCTTGCCGAACCCTTTGCCGAAGCGGTGCGCACCGTTGCCGGGATCAGGGGCCGCCTGATCGTTACAGGCGTGGGCAAGAGCGGGCATATCGGTTCCAAGATTGCCGCAACCATGGCTTCCACGGGAACGCCGGCATTCTTCGTGCATCCCGCCGAAGCCAATCATGGCGATCTCGGCATGATCGGCAGCGACGATGTCATCCTTGCCATGTCGTGGTCGGGCGAGACGACCGAGCTGCATGGCATCATCGCCTATGCGCGTCGCTTCGCCATTCCGATCATCGCAATCACCGCCGGCAAGGCTTCGGCGCTGGCGAGGGAAGCAACGGTGGTGCTCGGTCTGCCCCGGGCTCCCGAAGCCTGCCCGCATGGGCTCGCTCCCACCACCTCGACCGTGCTGCAGCTGGTGATCGGCGATGCGCTGGCCGTGGCGCTTCTGGAGGCGCGCGGCTTTACGGCTGACCATTTCCGCACTTTCCATCCCGGCGGGCAGCTGGGCGCAAAGCTGACGCAGGTGCGCCAGATCATGCATTCGGGCGCGGAGCTTCCGCTGGCGAAAAGCGGTGCGCTGATGCGCGAGGCCATTCTGGAAATGACCCAGAAGGGCTTTGGCTGTGTCGGCATCACCGACGGCGATGGCGCACTGATCGGCATCATCACCGACGGCGATCTGCGCCGCCACATCGACAGCGAGCTTCTGGCGATGACGGTGGATCAGGTGATGACCCGCGATCCGAAGACGATTGGGCCGGAAACGCTGGCCGAAAGCGCGCTGCAGATCGTCAATTCCTCGTCGATCACCACGCTGATGGTGGTGGAGGGCGGCAAGCCCTGCGGCGTGGTGCATCTGCACGACCTGCTGCGGATTGGCGCTGCCTGAATCTGACAGGCTGTGATTCAGGACCATGTGAAATTGACAGGCGCCCCGTTTCAAACGGGGCGTTTTTTGTTTGGCTGCAGGGTTTGCAGGATTGACCGGTTTGCTTGTTTCAGGGCTGTGTGCCGCCAGCGGGGATGATGCCAAGGGGTACAATTCTGCAATTGGGGGCGAACCCATCGCGTGTCATATTGGCCGAATGAGACCGGCTTCGCTCAAGCGTCCACTGTTCGGCCCCAGTAGGCCTCACAATGTGAAGGAGTTCCGATGCTTGCAGAACACGTTCAGCATCTTCTGGTCGTCTTCGCCGCTTATCTCGTTGTGATTGCCAGCCCTGGCCCCAGCACCATGGCGATAATGGGCGTTGCCATGAAGCAGGGCCGCGAAAGTGCAGTCCTTCTGGCGCTCGGGGTGGTGACGGGAAGCATGTTCTGGGCCGTTTTGGCCGCGACCGGTGTTGCGACGGTGCTGACCGCCTATGCTGAAGCGGTCTTTTTCATCAAGGTCGCCGGTGGTCTCTATCTTCTTTTTCTGGCCTGGAAGTCCGCGAGGTCGGCACTGACGGCCAAGGCTGGACAGTTGAAGCCAATGGCGCCGGCAAGGAAAGTGGTGTTCTATCGCAGAGGGGTGCTTTTGCACCTGTCCAACCCCAAAGCCGTTCTTGGCTGGGTCGCGATCATGGCTCTTGGGCTAAGGCCGGATGCACCGTCATACACTCTGCTCACGATCATCGTGGGATGCGCCATTCTGGGCCTGACGGTGAATGTTGGCTACGCGTTACTTTTCTCCACCGGCGTTCTGGGGCGGGCCTACCAGAAGTTCGGCAAGTGGATCGAAGGCGTGTTGGCTCTGGTCTTTGGCTATGCCGGTCTCAGGCTGCTCCTCTCCCGATCATGATGGCCGGAGCGCTGCCTGTTCTGAAACAGGCGGTGGCAGAGGCGTTCTTGATGGCAGATAAAAGAAGCCCCGGACGCCATAGGCTCCGGGGCTTTTTGTGATTCAGACTGCCTCGACGCGCAATGTGGAGCCGTCCACCGCTGCGATCTTCACGCGCGTGCCGGCCGGGAGGTCCGGGCCGGCGACACGCCATACCGTGTCATCGAGCCGGACGCGGCCGAAGCCGTTTTCGATGGCCTGTTCGAGCGTTGCCGTGCGGCCGACAAGCTGCTCGGTGCGGCGGTTGAGGAGCGGCTGATCCGTCTCCTCGTTTCTGCGCGAATCCATGAAACGCTTGCCGCCATAGGCCGAGAGCAGGGACAGCGCCAGGAAGACGAGAACCTGCACGTGCCAGGTCCACATCGCCGCATCCCATAACTGGAGCGACAGCGTTCCGGTCAGGATTGCGGCGATGCCGATCCACAGAAGGAAAACGCCGGGCGCCAGGATTTCCGCCGCCAGCAGCACAAAGCCAAGCAGCATCCAGTTCCAGGGGCCGAGTTCAGCGACGACATGCTCGATCATGAGGCTATTCCTGTGCGGGACCCGTACGCGGCGGGCGGGCTGAGGAAGCCCGGTTCTTCGGGGCGGGGGCCGTGTTGCCATCGCTGAAGACTTCGCGGGCGATGGCGCCGATGCCGCCGAGAGAGCCGATCAGCGAGGAGGCTTCGAGCGGCATCAGAACGACCTTGTTGTTGTTGGACGAACCGATGGTCGCCAGCGCGTCGGTGTATTTCTGGGCCACGAAGTAGTTCACCGCATGCACGTCGCCGGCGGCGATGGCGTCGGACACGACCTGCGTTGCCCGGGCCTCGGCCTCGGCGGCGCGCTCGCGGGCCTCGGCATCGCGGAAGGCGGCTTCCTTGCGGCCTTCGGCTTCGAGGATTTCGGCCTGCTTCAGACCTTCTGCCTCGAGGATCTGCGCGCGCTTGTTGCGCTCGGCCATCATCTGGCGGGCCATCGATTCCACCAGGTTGGCCGGCGGGTTGATGTCCTTGATCTCGACGCGGGTCATCTTGATGCCCCACGGGCTTGCGGCGTCATCGACAATGCGCAGAAGTTTTTCGTTGATCGCGTCGCGGTTGGACAGGAGCTCATCGAGATCCATCGAGCCCATGACGGAGCGGATGTTCGTCATGGTCAGGTTGAGGATGGCGTTTTCCAGTCCGGACACCTGATAGGCGGCCTCGGCGGCGGTGAGCACCTGATAGAAGGCGACGCCATCGACGGCGACGATGGCGTTGTCGCGGGTGATGACTTCCTGGGTGGGGACGTCGAGCACCTGCTCCATCATGTTCATCTTCGCGCCAACGCGGTCGATGAACGGGACAATGATGTTGAGGCCGGGGGTGAGGGTTTTCGTGTAGCGACCAAACCGCTCCACCGTGAAGTTGAAGCCCTGCGGCACCGTCTTGATGCCTGCAAAAAGCAGCAGGACAACGAGGACCACCAGGACGGGGATGAGTATGTCAAAACCGGAGAAGGGCATTATCGGCTCCTGAAACCGCCCCGGAGGGGCTTGTATTGAATCGCGTGGCGCACTGTAAGGTTGTAACCCGCTTTGTGAAGACCTTAACCGCAGGCAAAACCATAACCCAACGGCTCAAATTGTCGGGCATGCATGCTCTGCGGGCGGAATACGCCGCGCATATGTTGCGCCAAATGTGACGCGTGGATGGCGAGGCCGGGTTTATACCCAGCCTGCCAGCTCGCGCCGCACCAGCGTTTCAATGACAGCCATGCCTTCTTCGGTGTCGTTGAGGCAGGGGATATGCGTGAAGTTCGTGCCGCCGGCCTCGTGGAAGATTTCTCCGGCCTCGCCGGCGATTTCTTCCAGCGTCTCCAGACAGTCGGACACGAAGCCGGGATTGAAGACGGCGATGGATTTTACGCCTTCCTTTGCGAGCTTCTCGACCGTCTTGTCGGTGTAGGGCTGGAGCCATTCTTCGGGGCCGAAGCGGGACTGAAAGCAGGTCATCAGCTTCTTCTCGTCCCAACCGAGGCGCTCGCGCAGAAGGCGCGAGGTTTTCTGGCAATGGCAGTGATAGGGATCGCCGCGCTGGAAATAGCTCTGCGGGATGCCGTGATAGGAGGCGATGACGACTTCCGGCTCGAAGTCGAGGCTCGCCAGATGCGTTTCGATGGAGCGGGCCAGCGCTTCGATATAGACTGGCTCGTCCTGATAGGAGGGCACGGTGCGGATGGCCGGCTGAAAGCGCATCTTCATGAGCGCTTCGAAGAACTTGTCGTTCACCGTCGCCGTGGTGGTGGCGGAGTATTGCGGGTAGAGCGGGAACATGACGACGCGGTCGCAGCCGCGTTCCATCATGCTCTTCGTGACCGTCTCGATGGAGGGCTGGCCGTAGCGCATGGCCCAGTCGACGACGACATGCTCATGCTCCGACAGGGCCTCGGCGAGCTTTTCACCCTGGGCGCGGGTGAAGGTGCGCAGGGGCGATTCGTTACGCTCGTGGTTCCAGATTTCCGCGTAGGCCGCACCGGACTTCTTGGGCCGCGTGTTGAGCACGATGCCGTGAAGGATCGGATACCAGATGGCTCTTGGCCATTCGATGACGCGGCGATCCGACAGGAATTCCTTCAGATAGCGCCGCATGGGGGCGTAATCCGTGCCGTCAGGCGTGCCGAGATTGACGAGCAGAACGCCAACCTTGCCGATGCGCACCGGCGGGTGGTCTGCGGGCAGGGGGCCGACCGCCTTTGCGGCGGAACGGTCGATAGTGGTGGGGAGATTCATGCTTTGGCTCCGATCATGCAGGGGAAGCTAGCGAAGCCGGGCGGGTTTTCAATGCAGCGCGTGGCCGCAGGGGCGAAAAAATGAAAAAGCCCCGCCGTTTGGCGGGGCTTTCAGGGGTTTTATGGGGTCAGTTGGCCGCAGGCAGGGTGATGACCATGCCCACTTTGAGCCGGCCGGGATCCATCTGCGGGTTTGCATCGGCAATGTCGCGCCATTTGGTGGCGTCGCCATACTGCGCGCGGGCGATCTCCCACAGCGTGTCGCCGCGGGCGATGGTGTAGGTGTTCTTGTCACCATCCATCATCTTTTCCGCGTCTTCCGCAGTCTTGCTGGCCATCTCCCCGGTGGCTTCGGCTGCGTTTTCGGCAACCTCTTCGACCTTGTCGGCTGCGCCTTCGGTTGCAGAGGCCGCATCATCGGCGGTCTTCTCCATGGCTTCGCCGGCGTCGTCCGCCATCTTCTTCGCGCCTTCGGCTGCGCTCTCGGCGGCTTCTGCGGCCTTGTCGGCTGCCGTTTTGGCCATGGAGGCTGCATCATCGGCCGCTTTTTCGACGGCGTTGCCTGCGTCTTCCGTGGCCTTTTCTGCGCCCTCGGTCATCTTCTTCATGGCAGCGTCGGCTTCACCGGCGGCCTTCTCCGCCATCTCCTTTGCGCCTGCGACAGCGCCTTCGACGGCTTCCTTTGCCTTCTCGGCAACGCCCTCAGCCATGGTCTTGGCGTCGTCGGCGGCCTTTTCCATCGTCTCGCCGGCCTTGTCCATCGTCGATGCGGCGACCTTGGTGATGCGGCCATCCAGAGACGGTTTGTAGGGGCTGTTGGCGGCCAGATAATCGGCGAGAACCTGCTCGAGGCCCGGACCGTAGTCATAGGCGTTCTGGGCGTTCAAGGCGAAGAGCTTGTAGCCGTCACCGCCATTGCGCGTGAAGTTGTTGGAGGCGACCGTGTAGGTGGCGTCCGGGTCGATTGCGGTCCAGCCGTCGCCATCCTTCACTTCGACGGACTGGATGCGGCCTTCGCCGGGGGCGACGGACGGGTCGAAGCTGAAGCGCAGGCCGGAGACCTGCGGGAAACGCCCGGCGCCGTCCTCGATCTGGCTCACGCCGCTTTCAAGCGAGGCAACGACATCTTCGCCTTTGATCTGGAAGGTGGCGAGCGTGTTCTGGAACGGCAGCACGCCCAGCACCTCGCCCATGGTGACTTCGCCGCCATCGATGGAGGCGCGCAGCCCGCCGCCATTGGTGATGGCGAACTGGACACCCTGATCGGCGGTGCGCGCGACCATGGCGTCGGTCACGAGATTGCCCATCTCGCACTCGCCGGCGCGGCAGGTCTCGCGGCTGCCATCCACCGGGGCTGCGGTTTCGGCGACGATCTTGTTCTTCAGCTCCTCGATGGGGCCGCCCAGCTCCAGCACGCGGGCGACGACCGCCTCGTCCTTGTCGACGGAAGCATCGATCAGCTTGACGTCGCCGGTGGCGGCGGTGACCACGCCGTCATCGTTGAAGGTGAGCTTGAGTTCGCCGAGATATTTGGAATAGGAGCCGGCCTGCACGACGGGCACCTGATGGCCGTCGGGATTGTCGACCATGGTCGGGTAGGGGCCTTCGGCGCCTTCGATGGCGTTGGAAAGCAGCGTGTTGGAATGGCCGCCGACAACCACGTCGACGCCGGGGATCTTCGCGATGGCTTCGAGGTCGCGCGGGTAGCCCACATGGGTGAGCGCGATGACCTTGTTTGCGCCCTCGGCGGTGGCGGCTTCAACGGCAGCGGTGATGCCGGCCACATCCTCGATGATGGAGACGTTTTCGCCGGGCGAGGAAAGCTCGGCCGTGTCATTGGCGACCGCGCCGACGATGGCGATCTTATCGCCGCCCACATCGAGCAGGAGATATTCTTTCACCCGGTCGCCCAGTGCAGAAGCTTCCCTGGCCTTGACGTTGGAGCCGAGCACGGGGAACTCGACCTTGTCGAGGAAGGTCGCCAGACCGTCTTCGCCGTCGTCGAACTCATGGTTGCCGACGACCATGGCGTCGGTCTTCATGAGGTTCAGAAACTCGGCTTCGGCCGCGCCCTTGTAGGTGGTGTAGAAGAGCGATCCCTGGAAATTGTCGCCGGCGTTGAGCAGCAGGACGTTTTCACCGTCCAGCGCCTGACGCGCTTCGGCCACGGCGGTGACGAGGCGGGCAGCGCCGCCGAAGCACTTGCCCTCGGCATCGTCTTCAGCCGAGCAGGTGGAATCGTATTTGTTGATTGGCTCGATGCGGCTGTGCCAGTCGTTCATATGGAGAATGTTGAGCGTGTAATCGGCAAACGCCGCGCCTGCGCTCAGGGCCAGTGCCGATGCGGTCAGCGAGGCAATGGCAAGACGCTTGGATATGGTAGTTCGCATAGTGACTTCTCCCGAATGGCAATTCGCGGTCTCTAGCGCCGCATTGTGACGTCCCGTTGAAGACGGACCCGGCGGCATGTTTCCACCGGCTTGAAGGTGATGCAAGTGAAACTTGGGTGGCAAACCGTAAGTTCGCGGGCTCGTGCTTATGGTGCTATTCTGGGGTTTGATGGCGAGCCCGGTGGGCTCGAAGGAGGTGTATGCCATGGACGCTGCAGAACTGCGCGCCATTCAGGCGCCGATCAAGGACCGCTATCGCGGCGAGCCGGGCGCAGCCCTCATCACGCTTCACGCCAGGGGCGCGCTCGACGATCAGAACATTGCCTGCAAGGTGGAGACCGGCCGCGCGATCGCCATTGCCGGACTGCATCCGGCGACGGGCGGAACGGGGCTGGAGCTGTGCTCCGGCGACATGCTTCTGGAGGCGCTGGTCGCCTGCGCGGGCGTGACGCTGAAGGCCGTGGCCACGGCGCTGGAGATACCGCTCCGGGCGGGCGTGGTTTCAGCCGAGGGCGATCTCGACTTTCGCGGCACGCTGGGCGTGGTGAAGGATACGCCGGTGGGTTTTGCGGAAATCCGGCTGTCCTTCGATCTCGATACGGATGCATCGCAGGAGCAGCTCGATCAGCTGTTGAAGCTCACCGAGCGCTACTGCGTGGTCTACCAGACGATTGCGAAAGGCCCTTCGCTCAGCGTGGCGATGACGCGGATGTGAGCCCGCCGCGCGGGCTTTCGATGCGCGCCATCTCGACGGAAACGGCCTTGAGCAGGGCGTGGACCCGGCTGCCCGGCTGAAGGCCGAGTGCATCCGCCGACTTCGCCGTGATGCGGGCCAGAAGCTGCTGCCCGCCAAAGCCGAGCGCAACGGTGGCGAACGCGCCGTCGCGGCGAATCTCCTCGACAATTGCGGGAAGCTGGTTGCGGATCGACAGCCCGTCATGGGGCGCATTGGCGATGGCGACATCGCCCGCACGCACGCGCAATCGCACCGACATGCCGGGTGCAAACCCGTTTCCGGTCAGCTCGATGCGGTCGTCATCAAGCGCGATGACGGCGGTGTGGTAAGCGGGGTCAACATCCGTGATGCGGCCTTCAAGGATGACGCCGGCCTCGTCGGGATCGCCGCCGGCGGCAAGGCCGAGGCGGGCGAGGATGGCGGCGGCGGGGCCGCTGTCGGAAACGCGTCCGTTTTCGATCAGCACCACCGTGTCGGCCAGACGCGCGACCTCCGAAGTTTCGTGGCTCACATAGAGGATGGGAATGCCGGCCTCGGTGCGGATCGCTTCCAGATAGGGCAGGATCTCGTTGCGCCGCGCCTTGTCGAGCGAGGAGAGCGGCTCGTCCATGAGAAGCAGCGCGGGGTCGGCAAGCAGCGCCCGGCCAATGGCGACGCGCTGGCGCTCGCCGCCTGAAAGCGTGGCGGGTGCAGCGTCGAGCCGGTCTTCAAGGCCAAGCAGGGCCACCACTTCATCGAAGGCGCGGGATGCCGGACGGCGACCGGCCCAGCGGGCATAGGTGAGGTTTCTGCGCACCGAGAGATGCGGGAAGAGGCGTGCATCCTGAAAGACGAAGCCGATGCCGCGCTTTTCCGGCGGGAGGTTCGTGCCGGTGGCCGAATCGAACAGCGTGCGCCCGCCAGCCACGATGCGTCCCGACTGCGGACGGGCCGTGCCGGCGATCATCTTGAGCAGGGTCGATTTGCCTGCGCCGGATGGCCCGAACAGCGCGGTGACGCCTGCGCCGGCCTGAAAGGCGGTTTCGATCTCGAAGCTGCCGGCGCGGCCCCTGATGTCTACGTGTAGAGTGCTCATGCGCGTCCTCCGGCGGTGAGCCTGCGGGCCAGATATTCGGACGCGACGATGGCGGCGAGCGCCAGGGCGACGGCGATTGCGATCAGGCGAAGGGCGGCGGCATCGCCCGATGGCGATTGCAGCAGCGCATAGATGGCGAGCGACAGGGTCTGTGTTTCGCCGGGAATGTTTGAGACGAAGGTGATCGTCGCCCCGAACTCGCCAAGCGCCTTGGCGAAGCCGAGAACGGCGCCTGCTATGACGCCCGGAAGGGCGAGCGGCAGGGTGACGGTGAAGAATACGGTGAGACGCGATGCGCCGAGCGTGCGCGCGGCCTCGCCAAAGCCCTGATCCATGGCTTCGAGCGACAGGCGGATGGGCCGCACGAGGAGCGGAAACGCCATGACGCCGGCGGCGAGCGCCGCGCCCGTCCAGCGGAAGGCGAAGCTGATGCCGAACAGGTTTTCAAAGAGCTGGCCAAGCGGCCCTTTGGAACCGAACAGGATCAACAGGCCGTAGCCGGTGACGACCGGCGGCAGCACGAGCGGCAGGGTGACCAGCGCCTGAACGACGCCCTTTCCGGGGAACTGTTTGCGGGCCAGAAGCCAGGCCACCGCAAAGGCCGGAACGAGCGCGCAGAGGATGGCGGTAAACGCCACCCTCGCGGACAGGAGTATGATCGAAAGTTCGGTCTCGCCCATGTCGGCAGTCTATTCCGTAGCTTCGGAAAAACCGAGATCGGTGAAGATCGCGCGGCCGGCCTCGCTTTTCAGGAAGGCGAGGAAGGCTTCGGCGCTTTCGGCTCCATCCTTCGTAGCGGCGGCGGGGTAGAGGATCGGCGCATGGCTGTCTGCCGGGAAGACATAGGCCCGCACCAGATCGCCGGCGGCTTTCTGGTCCGATCCGTAGACGATGGCCGCTTTGACCTCGCCACGGCTGGCGAGCTCCAGCGCCACGCGGACGTTTTCACCGAACACGGCGTTCTTCTCGACGTCTTTCCAGAGATCGAGGTTTTCGAGCGCCGTGCGGGCATATTTGCCGGCGGGCACATGGCTCGGATCGCCCATGGCGAAGCGCTCGTCAAGCAGGGCGTCGGGGCTGTCGGCCGGCTCTGTCCCCTCTGCGGCTGCGATGACGAGATTGTTGCCGGCGATGATGGTCTCGCTGTCGGCGCGGACCAGGTCGCGTTCGACCAGATACGCCATCCAGTCGGTGTTTGCGGAGATGTAGACATCGGCCGGCGCACCGGCCTCGATCTGGCGGGCGAGAACGGAGCTGGAGGCAAAGGAGACGACCACTTCGTCGCCACCGGCTGCCTGATATTCGCCTGCGGCGCGCTCAATGGCGTCCTTCATGCTGGCAGCGGCGAAGACGGTGAGTTTTTCGGCGGTGGCCGCCGTGGAAAGAGAAGCGAGGAGGGCGAGGCTCACAAGAGCACGTTTGAACATGGAACCACCATAGGTCATTGGCGCGGACGGGTGCCGCGCGCCGGTCAACGGGAATGCATGGTGGTCAGGTCTGGACATTCGCGCCCCGAATGCCGCCCGAACCTTGGGACAGAGGCAGCCATCACGCGCTGCCCGGTTTGGATATTAGGAGGGCGGTGACGGCGGGGTCAAGGGAGGATGGGGCAAAGCTCTGGGGATGGGGGTGGTGTGGTGGCGCGCCTGGTGACGGGGTGTGTGTTTCGCGAATGCCGGTGCCCGCCCCTCATCCTCACCTTCTCCCCGCATGCGGGGAGAAGGGGGCCTCGACGCCGGGGCCGGGTCGTTTGGCGGTGTGCGGCCTTTGGGCTTTAGGCGGGGCGGTTGCGCAGCTTCCTTCTCCCCGCTTGCGGGGAGAAGGGGGCATTGACGTTGAGGTCGGCTTTTCGTCGGGGTGGCCATGACTGGAAGATCATGACCGGACGGTTGAGAAACGGTCAGGCCGTTGCTTCGGAGACGGTTGCCTCGATGTGGTCGACAAGCGGGTCGGGCAGGCGCAGGCGGCCGGCGAGCATGTCGAGATAGCCGCGCTCGGCGCGGGTCTTCGGTTCGATGGTGAGGCGCGAAGCCGTGTAAAGCTCGATCTTCTGGGCGTCGGTCTGTGCGGCCTCGACCAGCGCATCGAGATCGACCGGGCGCTCCAGCTCGCGCATGAGGAAGGCTTCCTCCTCGCTGTCGATGCCGGAAAGCTTGAGCTTGTCGGCGATCTTGGCGCGCTCGCCTTCATCGATATGACCGTCGGCGCGGGCGGCGGCGATCATGGCGCGCACCAGCGCCAGCGCGAATTCGCCTTCGCCCTGCGGGGCCTGGGCCGGGTTGAAGCTGGTGTCTTCCGGCGGCGGCAGAAGCTCGCCTTCTTTCGCAGCCTCGGTCGGCTCCTTGCCGGACTGATAGTTCTGATAGGCCTTGTAGGCGATGCCGGCCACGGCGGCGATGCCGCCGAGCTTGAGCGCGCTGCCGGTGACGGAACGCCCCGTGCTGGTGCCCAGAAGGACAGCCGCGATGGCACCGGTTGCAAGCGGATTGTCCTTGGCGAGCTGAACCGCCTGGCCCGCCTTGTCGCGCACGGTTCCCTGCGTTCCGGGCACCTGTGAGCCCAGAAGGTCGTTCAGCAGCTTCTTTGGATCAAACATCCGCATCTCCTCGTTTCGCGCCTGTCGCGCCGTAGCGTTGGCGAAAAGGTAGGAAGGCATTTGCGGCATTGCAATGTTGCAGGGCGTTGCAACCGGCATGGGACGACGAAAGTCCAATGTCATCCGAAGGGTTCGGCAGGAGCCTTGCCGCCTGACAGCCCGGTCATGATGGCGGGGCGGGTGCCCATTCTGTGTTCGGCCGTCTCGAACCGGAGGGCTTCGATCACGCCGTCGCGCGGAAAACGCTCCAGCACCTGCGCCAGCGTGGCAGGTGCGATGCGGTGGCGGCCAGCGCCGAAAAGATCACAGACCGCGCCGCGCGACACCAGATGCGCCTCCGCGCCATGGGCGCGGGCGGACACCCATCCGTTGAGATGGAGCGCGATGGCGTCGCCGACCTTCCGGCCGGTCTCGCCGCCATGTCCTTTCGCGCAGAGATGATCGCGCGCCCGCTCGCCGCCGCTGAGCGCAAAACAGCGCGTGCAGAGTGACGGCTCGTGGCGCTCGGTCAGGCCGATATCATGCAGGATTGCGGCCGCGAAGAACAGGGCGGGATCGTGGTCGAGGCGCTCATGGGCCGCGATCAACGCGCCGAACAGATAGGTGCGCCAGCTATGGAAAAGCAACGCATCGCGATGGGTCTCCGTGGCGAGCTGAAGCGCATCTTCGACCAGCGCGGTCTGCGGCGGCATCAGCGCGTCGAGCGAGACCGGAGCCGGGGTGAGAAGGCCGAGGCGGTGGCGCACCGTGTCGAGTGCCTGCTGCACCTGCACAAAGGCGAGATTGCCGATGAGGCGGATTTTTTCGCCGCCGCTCAGTGTTCCATCCGTTCCGTGGCCCCAGGCGAGTGTGCCCATGGCTGCATTTCCGGGATGTTTGGATTGGGTCATTGTGATGTGCCTTGATATTTGTACTGTTTCGCATAAAAATGCACGGAGATGAATTTTATGCAAGACGGTACAAAATGATTGCACGCCGAGGACGTCCGCCTGCCTATGACCGCGAAGCGGCGCTGATGGCCATTGCAGAAGCGTTTCGCCTG
The DNA here is from genome assembly GCF_030068685.1 of Nitratireductor sp. GZWM139. NCBI lineage: Bacteria > Pseudomonadati > Pseudomonadota > Alphaproteobacteria > Hyphomicrobiales > Phyllobacteriaceae > Nitratireductor > Nitratireductor sp. GZWM139. The sequence goes on from NZ_JAMQML010000003.1 coordinate 226,940, forward strand.
CGCGGCTATGCCGCTGCCTCGCTGGACGAGATCGCGCGGGCGGCGGGGATGAACCGGCCCAGCCTTTTCGCCGCGTTCGGCAACAAGAAGGCCATGTATCTGGCCGCCCTTGAAGATTACCGGCGGCGGATGGAACGGGCGGTCTCGCCGGCGCTGGAGCGCGAGGGGCCTCTGGGCGATGCGCTGACGGGGTTCTTCGACGCGGCGGTCGGCTTTTATGGCGAGGGTGCTGCTCCGGGCTGTCTGGTTCTGTGCACGGCGACGGCGGAAGCGCCGGCCGATGAGGAGATCGCAGCCGTGCTGGCGGACACGATCCGCGGGATCGAGGCGCAGCTTACGGCGCGGATTGCGCGGGAAGAGGCCGACGGTGAAGTGGCGGGGCTTGCGCAGTTGATGGTGTCGGTTCTGATCGGCATTGCCGTTCAGGCCCGTGCGGGTGTTGACGAGACGGCGCTGAAGCGCTTTGCGCGCGCCGGCGTGGCTGCGGCATTGCGTCAGTCCTGATGATCGAACTTTGACATTTCGCGCATCCGGTGGCGCTGTGGTTCGGCCTTGCCGATACGAGCCCGGTGCATTCGCCGGATTTCGGTGCGACGCTGGATGGCCGTTTCGTCAACAGCACGCTGCACCGGCTTGAAGGCGAGGGCAGCGCCATTCTGTGGACCCATGCGGACGCGATACTCGAGGATCTGGCCGCAGCGGTCTAGAGCAATCCGCTTTTCCTGAAATTGCTTTAGGCTTTGTGCTTCTCTGACGGTGCGCCGATGGGGAAGCTCTCGCCGCGTTTTTCGGCCAGTTCCACCTGGCGCTGGCGCTCGGCATAGCGGGCGCGGTCTGCTTCGCTGCGGGTTTCGGCGCAATGCGGGCAGGAAACGCCTTCCTGAAACAGCGGGGAGGCGCGCTCCTCAGGCGTCAGCGGATGCCGGCAGGCGCGGCAAAGCGTGGCGTCGCCCTCTTCGAGACCGTGGCGCACCGAGACGCGTTCATCGAACACGAAGCACTCGCCTTCCCACAGGCTTTCTTCGGCCGGAACCTCTTCCAGATATTTCAGGATGCCGCCCTTGAGGTGATAGACATCATCGACGCCGATCAGCTTCATATAGGCGGTGGCCTTTTCGCAGCGTATGCCGCCGGTGCAGAACATGGCGACCTTGCGCCCCTTGAGGCGATTGAGGTTGCGCTCGGCCCAGGCGGGGAAGTCGCGGAAGGTTTCCGTTTCCGGATCCTCGGCGCGCGAGAACGTGCCGATGGCGGTTTCGTAGGCGTTGCGGGTGTCGACGACCAGTGTGTCGGGATCGGCGATCAGCGCGTTCCAGTCGGCAGGCTCAACATAGGCGCCGACCTGATTGACGGGATCGACCTCGGGCACGCCCATGGTGACGATCTCCTTCTTCAGCCGCACTTTCATGCGGTGGAAGGGCATTTCGGAGGCCGTGCTGTATTTGACCTCGATGCCCTTGAGGGCGGGGATCGTTTCCAGATGGGTGATCAGCGCGTCGATTGCTTCGGGCGCGCCGGCAACGGTGCCGTTGATGCCCTCGGCGGCCAGAAGAAGCGTGCCGCGAATGCCGTTCTTCTCGCAGAAGGCGGCAAGCTGCGGACGCAGCGCCTCATAATCCGGCAGGGCGGCGAAACGATAGAGAGCGGCGACGCGGAACGTCTGGTCTGGCGAGGATGAAATCATGCGCGGTCTCCTACGCCTCTCCTTTTCAGCTTGCAAGAAAAAGCCGCGTTTTCCTCGGTTTGACGGGGCGGATCCGGGTTTGCGCGGGTTTTCCTGAAGCGGGTTTTCTCCCCGGCTGCGGGGGCGGGTCGATAATTCCCGAAAACGGAGAGGGACGAGCGCGATGTTTTCGGACGCGGAGATCGGTGAAATCAGGATTGCGGCGCTGGCGGCGGGGCTGGAGCCGGCGCTGCTTCTGGCGGTGGCGCAGGTGGAAAGCGGCGGGCAGGTGTCGGCGATGGTGCGCGGCAGGGCGGAGCCGCCGATCCGGTTTGAGGGGCATTATTTCGACCGTCGGCTTTCCGGTGCGAAGCAGGCGGCGGCGCGGGCGGCGGGACTGGCTTCGCCCGAGGCGGGCGCGATTGCCAATCCACGCAGCCAGGCGGCGCGCTGGGCGCTTTTGAAGGAGGCGGCGCGCATTGACCGCAAGGCGGCGTATGAGTCGGTGTCGTGGGGCGTGGGGCAGGTGATGGGCGCGCACTGGAGCTGGCTCGGCTTTGCCGATGTGGAGGCGCTGGTTGCCGAGGCGCGTGACGGCCTTGCCGGGCAGATGCGTCTGATGCTGCGTTACATCGAAAAGGCCGGGCTGAAGGAGCCGCTTGCCGCGCATGACTGGGCGCGGTTCGCGCATGGCTATAACGGGCCGGGCTACCGGCGAAACCGCTATGACCGGAAGCTGGCGCAGGCCTATCGCCTCCATGCCGGGGAGCGTGTCGAAGGAAGGCAGGCTGCTGACGGTCTGCTGAAAATGGGCGCGCGGGGAGAGGCGGTGGAAAGCGTGCAGACCATGCTTTCGGCGCTGGGCTATCCGGTGGTGGCGGATGGCGTTTTCGGGCGGCGGACCGAAGAGGCGCTGAAGCGGTTTCAGGCGGAGGCGGGTATCAGGGTGGATGGCATCGCCGGGCCGGTGACGCGTGCGGCGCTTCGTCGGAGCCTGCCGCTCACCGGGCTTTTCACGCGCGCAAAAGCGTTTGTTTTGCGCCTCTGGCGCGATTTGCCACGGGCGTTTTGAGCGTTGCGGCTTGCCAGTTTCGGAAGAAAAGTGTTCATGGGCGGCGAAATCGATGTATTGAACCGTTTTAAAAGTGCGGTTTCGCACGAAACGGACAGGCCTTGAGGAGAGGTGTGCACATGAACGCTGCCATGCAGAAGAAGAACGACGTATTGCTGGCGATCCTTGAAGGACAGCCGGTCATTCCGGTTCTGAAGATCGACCGTCTGGCAGATGCCGTGCCGCTGGCCCGCGCGCTGGTGAAGGGCGGGCTTCCCGCCATCGAGATCACGCTGCGCACGCCGGACGCCATCGATGCGATCCGTCTCGTCTGCGAGGAAGTGCCGGAGGCGATTGTCGGTGCGGGCACGATCCTGACCTCGAAGGATTTCTCCTATGCAGTGGCGGCGGGCGCGCGGTTCATCGTGAGCCCCGGCATCACGCAGGAGCTGCTTGATGCGGCCTCCATGTCCGAGGTGCCTTTCCTACCGGGCGCGGCGACGCCGAGCGAGGTGATGGCCGCGCGTGAGGAAGGCTACAGCCTGTTGAAGTTCTTCCCGGCCGAACAGGCAGGCGGTGCGCCCTTCCTGAAGGCGCTTTCGTCCCCGCTGGCTTCCATCCGCTTCTGCCCGACGGGCGGCGTGTCGCCGAAGAATGTGGGTGACTATCTTTCGCTGCCCAACGTGATCTGCGTGGGCGGCTCCTGGGTTGCGCCTGACAAGGCGATTGACGCAGGCGACTGGGACGCCATCGAAGCGCTGGCGCGTGAGGCAAGTGGCCTTAGGGGCTGATCGCCTTTTCGCGAAAACCAACGCACAAAAAAAAGCGGGGCCTGGCCCCGCTTTTTTCATGTCTGTTTTCGGCTCGTCAGTTGGTGCGGAACCGGGCCATGGAAATGAAGTTCACGGCCTTGCCGGTGAAGCGCGTGGCGTCGGCGACGGTCACGTCCTGCTGGAACCCGGTCGTGTAGACGGTTTCAGGCGACCGGACGAACTCGCTGTCGAATGCCGGCGGCTGTGTCGGCTTTACGGCTTCGTTCAGCATGGAGTTGCGGCTGAGTGCGCGGATCGGCGCTTCGCCGGTTGCCGCAACGACGACGGGCTGTGCGCCCGGTGCGATGTCGTTGGGGCCGGGCTTGGCCGATTTGCGCGTGCTGCGCGAACGGATTTCCGGGCGCGGGGCAGCCTGCTGGTCCGCACGGGCCAGAAGCGCCTGACGCGGCGATGCGGAGACCGGCTGGCCACGTTCAGGCTGTGCCGGAGCCGCGGCAACCGTGACGGCAGCCTGCTCATCTACCTTGAGCGCAAAGTCGCTCTCAGGCGCGGTGACTGCTGCGGGCTGCGGGCGCGGCTGGGGCTGTGCGGCGAGGGTGAACTCGTCGGACGGCGCAAGAGCCTGAGCCGGACGGCTGGACGGCAGCGGCATGTAGGCGGCCGTGGTGATCGGTTCTTCTTCCTGCGCGGCATCGGCCAGCACGCCGGCAATGGCGTCGGAGGCCTGGGGCTCTGCAGCGGCGATCTGTGCAAGCGCTTCCTGCGTCGAGGTTTCAGGCGCGTATTCCGGACGCTGCGTGGGCGTCGGAATGTTCGCTGCGACCAGAACGGCAGTGCCTGCATCCTGCGGCGTTGCCTCCTCAATGGTCGGCGCTTCCTCAACCGGCTTTACCTCGAAGGGCAGGGGTTGCTGGCCAACTTCGGCGGCAGGGCGCGGTGCGGCGCGCGGCGTGGGAACGCTGCGCTGGGGCAGGGCGGCAAGGATCGTGCCCGGCGTTTCGGGCTGCGGCTCAGGTGCGGCTTCCGGGGCAGGCGCGCGGCGGGCTGCCGGCTGACGCGCGGCAACCGTTGTGGTTTCTGCGTTATCCTCTTCCTCGTCGGCGCCGCCGCCGAACAGCGTGGCGAGAAGACCGCGTCCACCGCCGCTATTGCTCTTGCTGCCGGTGTCGCGGGCGACCTGAATGGTGCTGCCCTTGCGCTTGCGCGCTTCATAGGAGGCGAGCGCCTGCTTGTAGCCGGGGAGCGGTTTGCCGTCGGTCGGCACGTGGATCGTGTTGCCGCTCGGGAACACGGCGAGAAGCTCTTTGCGGCTCATGCGCGGCCAGTGGCGCACGCCGCCGACATCGATATGGATGAAGGGCGAGCCGGAACGCGGGTAATAGCCGACGCCGCCGGCCTGAAACTTCAGGGCGGAATTGCGCAGGGTGGAGAGCTTCACGCCGGGAATGTAGAAGTCGATCGCCTTGCCGAGCATGTGCTGGCTCTTTTTCGCGACGCCGCTGGAGCGGCTGCGGAGCATGGCGTTGGTCTGCGGCGAACGATAGGCGGACACGACATGGATGTAATCGCGGGCACCGGCGGCGCGGTAGGTCTCCCAAAGCAGGTCGAGAACCTGCGGATCCATGTTGGTTGGTTCGTTTCGACGCCAGTCGCGCAGGAAACGGTTCACCTGCTTCAGGCCGCTCTGGATGTAGCGTCCGTTGCGCTTGTAGGTGATTTCCGCGCGCTCCTTGGTATGGATGAAGTAGAGCTTCAGCGTGCGCGTTTCAGCGTGCGCGGCAGGCGCTGCTGCCAAAAGCGCGCTGGCTGCGAGCATCAATCCGGCGAGGAACCTCACGCGTGCGAGTGAAGCCAAGCGCCATACAGGTGCGTGAACGTCGTTCTGTCTCAAGGTCCGTGGCCTTACAGGCTGGTGTTTGTCCCCCGAGCCTTTGGCCCGGAACTCTATCTTCCCACCTTACGAGTATTCGATTTAATGGTTAATTCCATCTTATTAAAGTAGGAATGCGCAAAGACGATGGCGATATCGTGGCGAAGCGTGACGACGCGCCGCAGGGTAAATGCCAGGTTAATGCGTGGACTGTGCTCTATTGGCCTCAGTCTTCATTCGGGCGTGTGCGCCCGGTCGGATCGATCCCGAGATCCTTGAGCTTGCGGTATAATGTCGAGCGACCAATGCCGAGACGGCGCGCTACTTCGCTCATCTGGCCGCCATAATGTTCGATGGCGAGCCGGATCATGTCGTTCTCGATCTCTTCCAGCGGACGGATCTCATTGTGACCGTCCAACGCCTTGATGAAACCCTTCCGAACCCGCTCTGCCGGCGTTGCTGCTGTCCCGCCCGTTGTCTCTTGGCGGTGCTCGGGGGCCAGCGCTTCCTGTGCGGGTGAGGCGGTGACAGCCTCGAACTGCGCCTCATAGGGGTCGATCCCTTCCACCTGCGCACGGATCTGTGGGAAGTCGGCGACATCGAGGACGCCGGTCTCGCAAAGCACCACGGCGCGGAAGACCGCGTTTTCGAGCTGGCGGATATTGCCGGGCCAGTCATAGCGTTCCAAAAGCGCAAGGGCCGGGCGCGCAATGCCGGTGACGCGGCTTGCCGCACTGTCTGCAAAGCGGGCGATGAAGGCCTGCACGAGAAGCGGTATGTCTTCCTTGCGGTCGCGCAGCGGCGGAACCATGATCGGGAAGACGTTCAGGCGGTAGAAGAGGTCTTCGCGGAAGCGGCCCTCCTTCACCCGCTCAATAAGGTTCTGATTGGTGGCCGAGACGAGGCGGATGTCCACCTTGCGCGTGCCGCGTCCGCCGACCGGATCGATCTCGCCTTCCTGCACCGCGCGCAGAAGCTTGACCTGCACGTCGAGCGGCAGATCGCCGATCTCATCGAGAAACAGGGTGCCGGTGTCGGCCTCGGCAAATTTGCCGGCGCGCTTTTCGGTTGCGCCGGTGAACGCGCCCTTGTCGTGACCGAACAGGATGCTCTCCACCAGCGTGTCGGGGATCGCGCCACAATTGACGGTGACGAAAGGTTTGCGGCGGCGGGCGCTTGCTGCCTGAATGGCGCGGGCGATCAGCTCCTTGCCTACGCCGGATTCACCTTCGATGAGAACCGGGATGTCGCTCGCGGCGGCCTTCTCTCCCAGCTTCATGACGCGCGCCATGGAGGGGCTGTTGGTGACGAGGGCTTCGAAAGAGGCGGTTTCGGCGGGCTTCTGGCTCCTGCGCTGGCGCGTCTCCATCGCGCGGACCTTGAGCGCATTGCCGATGGCGGCGCCAAGGCGCGCAGGGGCAACGGGCTTGACGATGAAGTCGAACGCGCCGGCGCGCATGGCTTCGACAGCCGTGTCGATGCTGCCGCGCGATGTCTGGACGATGACGGGAATGTCTGTTCCGTCGCCATTGAGGTGTTCGAGCATTTCAAGCCCGCCCATCTCCGGCATCATGAGATCGAGAACGATGGTGCGCGGCGTCTGTTCGGTGCGCTCCAGAACGCCAAGCGCTTCGCGTCCGTTCTCGGCAAGCAGCGCCGTGTGCCCGAGTTTCTCCACCGCAGCCTGAAGGAGGCGGCGCTGGACCGGGTCATCATCGACTATGAGAACGGCTTCCGACATGTCGCATTTATGCAATGGCGTTAGAGTATCGAGCGCGCTTTCCGCGCACGGGCTGGATCAAAATGGCATAGGCTTCTAAACAAGGGTTCAAGAATCCCGGTGAACGAAACCTTTCGTCGTCGCGGAGAAATGACCGAATTCGGCAGAACGAGGATTACATGGCCAAGTACACTGGCAGGGTCGCGCGCCCTGCGGCAACGGATGCGGCAATTGTGGCTGACAGGGCCGCTTCGGAATTCGGCAAGCTGCCAGAATGGGATCTGACGGATCTTTATCCCGCAATCGAGTCGCCTGAGCTGAAGCGCGATCTGGACCGCGCAGCGGCAGAGGCTGCCGGTTTTGAGAGGGCCTGGAAGGGCAAGCTCGCCGACGAGGTGGCCAAGGGCGCGGAGAGCCGGCTGGGCGAGGCCGTGGAGGCCTATGAGGGGCTTGAGGAACTCATGGGGCGCATCGTGTCCTATGCGGGGCTTCTCTATGCAGGCGACACCTCCGACCCGAAGCGCGCAAAGCTTTATGGCGACGTGCAGGAGAAGCTGACCGATGCGAGCGCGCATCTGATCTTCTTCACGCTGGAGCTCAACAAGATTGACGATGCGGCCATTGAGGCAGCGCTTGAGGCGGATGCCCGGCTGGCTCATTACCGGCCCTGGGTGCTCGATATTCGCCGCGACAAGCCCTATGAGCTGGAAGACCGGATCGAGCAGCTTTTCCATGAAAAGTCGGTCACCGGGCGCGGTGCGTGGAACCGTCTCTTTGACGAGACGCTGACGGGGCTTCGCTTCACGGTCGATGGCGAGGAACTGGCGCTGGAGCAGACGCTCAACCTGTTGCAGGACGCCGATGGCGAGAAGCGCCGCAGGGCCGCCGAAGCGCTGGCGGAGACGTTTGGCAAGAACCTGCGCACCTTCACGCTGATCACCAACACGCTCGCCAAGGACAAGGAAATCTCCGACCGCTGGCGCGGTTTCGAGGACATTGCCGACTCCCGCCACCTGGCGAACCGCGTTGAACGCCCGGTTGTCGACGCGCTGGCCGAAGCCGTGCGCACGGCCTATCCGAAACTGTCGCACCGCTATTACGCCATGAAGGCGAAATGGCTGGGCATGGAGGTTCTGAACCACTGGGACCGCAATGCGCCGCTGCCGGAAACCCCGCAGGCGGTGATCGGCTGGGAGGAAGCGCAGAAGACCGTGCTCGACGCCTATGCGGCGTTCGATCCGCGCATGGCGGAGATCGCCGGGCGCTTCTTCGACCGCAACTGGATCGATGCGCCGGTGCGTCCGGGCAAGTCGCCGGGGGCGTTTGCCCATCCGACCGTGCCTTCCGCGCATCCCTATCTGCTCCTGAACTATCTGGGCAAGCCGCGCGATGTGATGACGCTGGCGCATGAGATGGGCCATGGCATCCATCAGGTGCTGGCGGCAAAGCAGGGCGCGCTGATGGCGCCGACGCCGCTGACGCTGGCCGAGACGGCCTCCGTGTTCGGCGAGATGCTGACCTTCCGTTCGCTGCTTGACCGAACCACCGAAAAGCGCGAGCGCAAGGCGATGCTGGCGCAGAAGGTGGAGGACATGCTGAATACGGTTGTCCGCCAGATCGCCTTCTACGAGTTCGAGCGCAAGGTGCACTCCAGGCGGCGCAGCGATGGCGAGCTGACCTCCGAGCAGATCGGCGAGCTGTGGCTTGAGGCACAGAACGAGTGCCTTGGCTCTTCGGTGAAGCTGCGCGAGGGATACGAGACCTTCTGGGCCTATGTCCCGCACTTCATCCATTCGCCTTTCTACGTCTATGCCTATGCGTTCGGCGATTGCCTGGTGAACTCGCTCTTTGCGGTCTACCAACAGGCGCCGGAGGGCTTTCAGGAGAAGTATTTCGCCATGCTCGAGGCAGGCGGCACGAAGCATCATTCCGAGCTTCTCGCGCCGTTCGGCCTCGATGCGAGCGATCCGGACTTCTGGAGCAAGGGGCTGTCGGTCATCGAGGGGCTGATCGACGAGCTCGAGACGCTCGACGGCTGATCCGGGCGCGTTCGACCCGATGCTGACGGACCTTCGGGGGCAGGCTCTTTTTCGAGACGACATGGCCGGGCGGGAGCTTTTCTTCTCCCGCCCGCGCGATGTTCTGATCGCATGGGACGGCCCGTCATTTGACGACATGCTCGCCCGCGCCGAGAAGGCGCGGAGCGATGGGTTCTGGCTTGCCGGATACATGGCCTACGAGGCCGGTTATCTGCTGGAGCCGAAGCTGAAACCGCTCCTGCCGGAAGAGCTACAGCAAGCAGGGCGGCGGGGGCCGCTTTTGTGTTTCGGCGTGTTTGATGCGCCGGAAGAACGCGCGGTGCGGCCCGTGCTTGATGTGCGCGATGCGGCGCTTGGCGATGCGCAGCCGCTCTGGACCTTTGAGGATTACGCTCCGCGTTTTGAGCGGCTGCATGCGCATCTGCGCGCAGGCGACTGCTATCAGGCGAACCTGACCTTTCCGGTCCATGCGCGCTGGGAGGGGGAACCGGCGGCGCTGTTCGATGCGCTCGGCGCGCGCCAGCCCGTGCGTTATGCGGCGCTTTTGGATCTTGGCTGGCCGGTCATCGTTTCGCGCTCGCCGGAACTGTTTTTTCAGGTTTCGCGCGATGGCTGGATCGAGACCATGCCGATGAAGGGAACCGCGCCGCGTGGCGAGACGCCGGACGAGGATGCGGCGCTGAAGGATTTTCTGCGCAACGATCCGAAGAACCAGGCCGAAAACCGGATGATCGTCGACCTGCTGCGCAACGACATTTCGCGCATCAGCGAGGTGGGTACGCTGGACGTGCCGGAGCTGTTCCATGTGGAGACCTATCAGACGGTGCACCAGATGGTGAGCCGGGTTCGGGCGCGGCTGACGCCGGGAACGGGGCTGCGCGAAATCTTTTCCGCACTTTTTCCCTGCGGCTCGGTGACGGGCGCGCCCAAGATACGCGCGATGGAAATCCTGCATGCGCTGGAGGCGGGGCCGCGCGAGGCCTATTGCGGCTCGGTCGGCTGGGTCGCGCCCGATGGCACGATGCGGTTCAACGTGGCGATCCGCACGGTTTCGCTCTTTGAAGACGGGTCTGCGATCTACAATGTGGGCGGCGGGGTCGTGTTCGATTCCACTGCCCGGGGTGAATATGAGGAAGCGCTCGTGAAGGCGCGCTTCGCGAAAATCGAGAATTAGAGCGGTTCCCGCTTTTCCTGGAATTGTTATTGGAGATCAGGGCATGTTCATTGTTTCGCTGCGCTATGTGGTTCCGGTCGAAGAGGTCGAGCCGCATATGGCCGGTCATATGGCGTGGCTGGACCGCTGCTATGCCGACGGCATTTTCATTGCCTCCGGGCGCAAGGTGCCGCGCACCGGCGGGGTGATCCTGGCGCGGGGCGAGCGCGCGGCGCTGGAAGCGTGTCTTGCGGAAGATCCCTTCGCGGTGCACGGGGTTGCCGAATTCGAGATCATCGAATGCGCCATCTCGCGCACGGTCGACAGGCTGGATGCTCTTAAGGAATAACAAAGCCTGTCTGAACCAGAACCGTTTTTGCTCTTTATTATGACAGGCTTATATGTTTTGGAAATTCAGACATTCTGTTTCGGAGAGGCGCGCAATGGCTGCTAACGACTGGCCCATCCATGGTGAAATCACCGGACCGATCGTGATGATCGGGTTCGGTTCTATCGGGCGCGGCACGCTGCCGCTGATCGAGCGCCATTTCAAATTCGACAAGACGCGCATGGTGGTGATCGACCCGGTCGATACCGACCGCAAGCTGCTGGACGACCGCGGCATCCGCTACGTGCAGGCGCATGTCACCAAAGACAATTACAAGGAGCTGCTCAAGCCGCTTCTGACCGAGGGCGAAGGGCAGGGCTTTTGCGTCAATCTCTCGGTGGACACGTCCTCGCTCGACCTTATGAAGCTCTGTCGCAAGCTCGGCGTGCTCTATGTCGATACGGTGGTCGAGCCGTGGCTTGGCTTCTATTTCGACGACAAGGCCGACAACGCATCGCGCACCAATTATGCGCTGCGTGAGACGGTGCGGCGGGAAAAGGCCAAGAACCCGGGCGGAACCACGGCGGTTTCCACCTGCGGGGCCAATCCGGGCATGGTTTCGTGGTTCGTGAAGCAGGGGCTGGTGAACCTTGCCGGCGATCTTGGGCTAAAATTCGAGGAGCCCGCGTTCGATGACCGCGAGGGCTGGGCGAAGCTCATGAAGAAATGCGGTGTGAAGGGCATTCACATCGCCGAGCGCGACACCCAGCGCGCGAAGAACCCGAAGCCCATGAACGTGTTCTGGAACACCTGGTCGGTGGAAGGTTTCGTGGCCGAGGGGCTGCAGCCGGCGGAACTGGGTTGGGGCACGCATGAGAAGTGGACGCCGAAAAACGCGCGCAAGCAGAAGAAGGGCAACAAGGCAGCCATCTTCCTGGAGCAGCCGGGCGCGAACACGCGCGTGCGCAGCTGGTGCCCGACGCCCGGCCCGCAATACGGTTTTCTCGTCACGCACAATGAATCGATCTCCATCGCGGATTTTTTCACCGTGCGCGACAAGAAAGGCAAGCTGGTCTACCGCCCGACCTGCAATTACGCCTATCACCCCTGCAACGACGCCGTGCTTTCGTTACACGAGATGTTCGGTGCGGAAGGCAAGGCGCAGCCCGAGCAGCATGTGCTGGATGAGAACGAGCTGGTCGACGGCATGGACGAGCTGGGCGTGCTGCTCTACGGCCATGACAAGAATGCCTACTGGTTCGGCTCGCAGCTGACGCTGGAAGAGGCCCGCAAGCTCGCGCCCTACCAGAACGCGACGGGACTGCAGGTTACCTCCGCCGTGCTCGCAGGCATGGTGTGGGCGCTGGAGAACCCGGAAGCCGGCATCGTCGAGGCGGACGAGGTGGATTACCGCCGCTGTCTCGAAGTGCAGCTGCCTTATCTCGGACCGGTGAAAGGCTATTACACCGACTGGACGCCGCTTGAGGGGAGGCCGGGCCTCTTCCCTGAAGATCTGGACGAATCCGACCCGTGGCAGTTCCGCAACATTCTCGTGCGCTGAGCGTCAGGCGGCGCGCTGCGCTTGCAATGCCGGCAAAATCGGGCAATTGAAACGGGTATAGTTCGGTCCCCGCCGGGGGCCGGGCCTGATGAAAAGACGGTGCGCGACCGGCAGGAGCCGGTTGGCGACAGGAGGCCAAGGCTATGAGAACACGTAATATTTTGACGCTTGGAGCGGTGGCGGCTGCACTGGCGGTGGCTGGTTGTCAGACCGATATGGGCAGCGGCGGCGGCCCGCGCATGGCGCGGCAGACCGGCGTCGAAGGGCAGTGGATGGGCACGGACGGTGTGGCCGTTTCGACCCTGCAGGGCGGACGCTTCAGCTCCCGCTCGATCCAGACCGGTGAAGTGCTGACCGAGGGGTCGTACTCGCACCGTGGCGGGCAGACCATCGAGCTTTCCTTCTATTCGCTGAAGAGCCAGCAGCAGACGGCAGCCACATGCCTTCTGGCCTCAAGCGACCGGATGAACTGCACGCTGGCCAACGGAACGAACTTCGTTCTCAACCGCGCCTCCGGCGTTTCCTGAACCTTGAAGGGGCGGGGACGAGCCGCGACACATGCTGTTTGCCGTCCTCGCCCTTCTTCTGCTTGCCGTGATCGTGTTGCCGCAGTTCTGGGTGCGGCACACGCTGGCAAAGCACGGGGATGACCGACCGGACATTCCCGGAACCGGCGGGGAGCTTGCCCGCCATCTGCTCGACCGCTTCTCGCTGCCGGATGTTCCCGTCGAAACCAGTGACCGGGGCGACCATTACGACCCGCAGGCGCGGGCGGTCCGTCTTTCCGAAAATGTATATTCCGGGCGTTCGCTGACGGCGGTGGCCGTTGCCGCGCATGAGGTTTCGCACGCGGTTCAGCACGCAAATGGCGAACGCTCCTTCAGGGCGTGGCAGGGGCTTGCGCGCTTTGCCATGGTGACGGACAAGGCGGCGGGCATCTTCTTCATCGCTGCGCCTTTTCTCGCCATTCTGGCCCGCACGCCCATGGCGCTGGTGGCGCTTCTCGCGGTCGGGGTCGGGCTCCTTTCGGTGCGCGTTCTGGTGACGCTCGCCACGCTGCCGGTAGAGCTGGACGCCAGTTTCGGCAAGGCGCTGCCGGTTCTGGAGAAGGGCGCCTATGTCTCAGAGACGGATATGCCGGCCGTGCGCTCGGTGCTCAAGGCAGCGGCGCTGACCTATCTGGCGGCGGCACTCATTACCTTGGTCGATCTTGCCCGCTGGGTGCGATTGTTGCGATAACATGGCCTGAACCCATGGGGGAGGAGCCATGTCACCGCATTTCGATGCGCTGGAAATCCGCGATCCGGCGGAGCGCGAGCATGATTTGTTTTCACGCCTGCCGCGCTTTCTGAGCGACGCCGTTGGCAAAGCCGAAGGCCTTGCGGACTGGCTTTCCGACCATGATCTCTCAAAAATTGTGGATCGGCAGGCTCTTGCCAGCCTGCCTGTGCTGCGCAAGCCGGAGCTTCTGGAACGACAGAAGCAGAACCCGCCCTTTGGCGGGTTTGTCGACCCGGATGCGCTGGAGGGCGCGCGGGTGTTCATGTCGCCGGGGCCGATCTGGGAGATTCAGGGAGCCGGGGCCGATCCCTGGCAGGCGGCCCGCGCCTTCTTTGCCGCCGGTGTGCGGCCGGGTGCGCGCGTGCACAACGCCTTTGCCTATCACATGACGCCGGGCGGCTTCGTGCTCGACACGGGCGCGCGGGCGCTGGGCTGTGCGGTGTTTCCCGCCGGCACCGGCAACACCGACATGCAGGTGGAGGCGGCAGAGGCGTTTCGGCCCGACGTCTATGCGGGAACGCCTGACTTTCTGCAGATCATGCTGGAGCGCGCGGACAGGGATGGCAGGGACCTCTCATCCATCCGCATCGGCCTTGTTTCCGGTGGTGCGCTGTTTCCCTCCATGCGGGAAGCCTATCGCGCGCGCGGCATTTCGGTGCTGCAATGCTATGCGACGGCGGAGTTCGGGGTGATCGCCTATGAAACCTCCGGGCAGGACGGTGCGCCGCTGCCGGGCATGGTCTTGAACGAGAATCTGATCGTGGAGATCGTGCGGCCGGGCACTGACGATCCGGTGCCGGAAGGCGAGGTCGGAGAGGTGGTGGTCACATCGCTCAATCCTGCCTATCCGCTTGTGCGGCTGGGCACCGGCGATCTCTCGGCAATCATGCCGGGGGAAAGCCCCTGCGGGCGCACAAACATGCGCATCCGGGGCTGGATGGGGCGCGCCGACCAGCGCACCAAGGTCAAGGGCATGTTCATCGACCCGAAGCAGATCGCGGAGCTGATCCGCCGGCATGGCGCGGTTGAACGGGCGCGGCTGGTGGTGACGCGCGATGGCGCAAGCGATGCGATGGCCCTGCATGTGGAGGCGCATGCGGGCGCTGAGCCGGACGCAGCCGCCATTGAGGCGACGCTGCGCGAAGTGACCAAGGTTGGCGGACAGGTGCATCTGGCGGAGCCCGGAAGCCTGCCGCGCGACGGCAAGGTGATCGCCGACGAACGCGACTACTCAGACTAAAGCATAAGAGCGAAACCCATTGAGGGCTCCTCCTCTCGCTTGATTTCAGGGCACCCGTATCACAGGATACAATTATAGCGGTGCTCGGATGGCGTGTGCCTTTCGTGCAATGCCCAAGAACAAGGTAGCGCCCAAGAATAAGGTAGCGCCCCAAAACAAGAATGAAGCGGCTCACAAAGGCCGCATTGGATGACCCGTCGCGTATGACGCGCATGACGGAGCGTGCACAGTGGAGGAGACACTCATGCGATTTCTGATTGGCGCCGTGTCGGCGCTTGCCCTGACCGCTTTAGCCACGCAGGCCCAGGCCCAGTGTGACGATGGCGAAATGGTCATCAAGTTCAGCCATGTGGTTGCCGACAAGGGCCACCCCAAGGGCGATGCAGCGACGCTTCTTGCCGAGCGCGTGAATGAGGAGATGAACGGAACCGCCTGTATGGAAGTGTTCCCGAACTCGACGCTTTACGACGATGACAAGGTGATGGAAGCCCTGCTTCTGGGCGATGTGCAGCTCGCTGCCCCCTCGCTTGCGAAATTCGAGGCCTACACGCTGAAATACCGCCTGTTTGACCTTCCGTTCCTGTTCCCCACACTGGATGCGGTGAACAGCTTCATCGGCTCCGAGGAAGGGCACGGGCTTTTGAAGGTTATGGAAGACGAGGGCTATGAGGGGCTTGGCTTCTGGTCTTCGGGCCTCAAGCAGTTTTCGGCTGGCAAGCCGCTGATCGAGCCGCAGGACGCGGCGGGGCTGAAGTTCCGTGTGCAGACCTCCGACGTGGCCGTCGCCATGATCGAGGCCATGGGTGCATCGGCGCAGAAGCTCGCCTTCAAGGAAGTCTATGGCGCGTTGCAGACGGGCGTTGTGGACGGCCAGGAAAACAGCTGGTGCAACATCTACACCCAAAAATTCTTCGAGGTGCAGGACGGCATCTCCCAGACCAACCACCAGCTCCTTGCCTATCTTCTCGTGACCTCGACCGAATGGCTTGAGAGTCTCGATCCGGCGGTGCGCGATCAGTTCGTGGCCATCGTGGAAGAGGTGACCACGACGGCGAACAACAATGTTGCCGAGCAGGAAGCGACCTGCCGCCAGAACATTCTGGATGCAGGCGGCACGATCCGCGAGCTCACGCCCGAGCAGCGCGCCGTATGGGTTGAGACCATGAAGCCGGTATGGACGCAGTTCGAAGGCGACATCGGCGCGGAGCTGATCGAGTCTGCTGCTTCCAGCGGCTCCTGATCCCATAACCAATCCCGGCGCGGCGTTTCCCCTCGCCGCGCCTTGCAGGGCCGTCCGCTTTCAGCGGGCGGTCTTGTGGCAGGTGTTTTCGGGAGGAAAACATGGCGCTCTTGTGGCCGGCGCTCGGACTCGTCGCCCTCGTGATTGTGCTGTTCGTACTGGAACGGCGTTATCCCGATGCGGTGGGGCGGTTTGAGGAAAACATTCTCGCCATTCTTCTGGCAACCATCACATTCGTTTCGTTCACGCAGGTGATCGCGCGTTACGGCTTCAACAGTGGCTGGGGCGGTGCGCTGGAATTCACGCGCATCCTGTTTGCCTGGATGATCCTTTTCGGCATGAGCTATGGCGTGAAGAACGGCATCCATCTGGGGGTCGACGCCTTTATCCGCATGATGCCGTCGCGGCTCTTCAAGCTGGCGGCGATCTTCGGGGCGGTGTGTGTCTTCCTCTATGCCTTCATCCTGCTCTATGCGGGCTGGATGACGCTGGTCGGCGCGGATGTCTCCACCAACTGGCGGCAGACCGGGGCCATCGGCTACTGGAAATTCATGTTCGACCGGGGCACCGGCCTCGATGATCTGCGCTATCCCCTGTGGATGCAGGAGGCCTTTGGGCTGCAGGACCGTGTGCAGCGCTGGGTGGCCTATCTGATGCTGCCGGTCGGGCTTGCGCTGCTGGCTTTTCGCGCGCTGCAGGGCGTGGTGAGCATCGCCCGTGGCGAGCGCGATCTGATCATTGCCGGCCATGAGGCCGAGGATCTGGTCGCCGAAAACAAAGACGCGTTGAAGGAGTAGCGGCGATGGAACCAGCCATTCTGTTCATCCTCGTCCTGTTCCTTCTGTTCATGGGCGTTCCCGTGGCGGTGGCGCTCGGCCTCTCGTCGCTGATCATCATCGCGTTCTTTTCCAGCGATTCCATATCGTCGGTGGCGCTGCAGCTGTTCACCGCGTCGCAGAACTACACGCTGCTTGCCATTCCGTTCTTCATTCTGGCGTCGGCCTTCATGTCGACGGGCGGTGTGGCGCGGCGCATCATCCGCTTCGCCATCGCCTCGGTCGGTCATTTCCGTGGCGGTCTGGCCATGGCGTCGGTTCTGGCCTGTATGATGTTTGCGGCCCTTTCCGGCTCGTCGCCGGCAACGGTGGTGGCCATTGGCACCATCGCCATCGCGGGCATGCGGCAGGTCGGATACACCAAGGAGTTTGCGGCCGGCATCATCGCCAATGCGGGCACGCTCGGCATTCTCATTCCGCCGTCCATCGTGATGGTCGTCTATTCGGCGGCGACGGATGTTTCGGTTGGCCGCATGTTCCTGGCTGGTGTGGTGCCGGGGCTGGTGGCGGGCCTGATGCTGATGATCGCCATTTATGTGATGGCGCGGGTGCGCAACCTGCCTGCGGAAGACTGGAAGGGCTTTGGCGAGATCATCGCGGGCGGCAAGGAAGCCGGCTGGGGCCTGTTCCTGATCATCATCATTCTGGGCGGCATTTATGGCGGCGTTTTCACGCCGACCGAGGCGGCGGCCGTTGCCGCTGTCTATTCCTTCCTTGTGGCGGTCTTTGTCTACCGTGACATGGGGCCGATGAAGGGCGAGCAATGGGTGCGCGATGAGGATGGCGTCAATGCGCGCATCGGGTTCTCCGCGACCGTCTATGCGCTGGCCTTCTTCTTCGTCTGGATGATCCTGACCTTCTTCCTGACGGCGGACTGGGAGGGCGTCACGCTTCAGGGGCGCACGCTGACGGGCATCGTGCTGTCGCTGGTGGCGATGGTCGCCTATGCGCTGTGGCGCGGCAAGCAGGCCGGTTCCCGCGGCCTTGCGGGGCTTCTGGTGGCCAGCCTGCCGATCTGGCGGCGCAATCTGGGGCTGATGGGGCGCAATTTCCTGCGCGCCTTCTTCAACGAGGAAACGCGCAAGGTGACGGTGGACGCCGCGCGCACGACGGTGATGCTGATGTTCATCATCGTCAACGCGCTGCTGTTCGCCCATGTGCTGACCGCCGAGCGCATTCCGCAGGCGATCACCGCCCTCATGGTCGATGCGGGCTTCACCTGGTTCACCTTCCTGATTGCCGTGAACCTGCTCCTGCTTCTGGGTGGCCAGTTCATGGAGCCGTCGGGGCTTCTTCTGATCGTTGCGCCGGTGGTGTTCCCCATCGCCATGGAGCTTGGGGTCGATCCGGTGCATCTCGGAATCATCATGGTGGTGAATATGGAGATCGGCATGATCACGCCGCCGATCGGGCTCAATCTGTTCGTGACGAGCGGCATCACCGGCATGAGTCTGATCCAGGTGGTGCGGGCGGCAGCGCCCTTCGTGCTGGTGCTGTTCGTCTTCCTGATCCTCGTCACCTATGTACCGTTTATGTCAACATGGTTGCCCTATAGCCTTATGGGGCCTGAGATTGTGACGCGATAATCGGGATTTGAGGGATTGCGTTAAGTAAACGTTAACGAATTCGCGCTTAGGATTCTGGATGTCGGATCGGCTTTCCTCCTCCCAAGCACGGTTCGAAGCGGGGCGGCCGACCAGTGGCCGCTCCGCCCGTTTTCCACCCTGATATTTCCTCTTCCAAGGTGCTCTTGGTGTTTCTGGCGCAGCCTGCGTCTGGAGCTGGGTCTGTTCTGTGCAGGGCGGGCGTGCTTTTCAGGAGAAAAGGCGCTTTTGGAGGAAACCGACATGCAGACCGATCTCTCCGGCTGGACAGCAAGGCCGCGTCCCGGGCGCGCCGCTCTGGAGGGGCGCACCGTGCGGCTGGAGGCGCTTGATCCGGCGCGCCATGGCGACGGGCTCTACGCGGTTTCGACCGTCCCCGATGCTGGCGAACGGTTCCGCTGGCTGGGCGATTATCCGCCGCTGAGCCGTGAGGCGTTTCAGGAATGGCTGGAACAGGCGGCTGCCAGCGCCGATCCGTTTTTCCATGTGGTGATCGATCAGGAGACGGGCGCGGTTGGCGGGCGGCAGGCGCTGATGCGCATCGATCCGTCCAATGGCGTGATCGAGGTGGGCAACATCTATTGGGGGCCGGGGATTTCACGAACGGTGCGGGCGACCGAAGCGCTCTATCTGGTGGCGCGCCATGTGTTTGAGGATCTGGGCTACCGGCGCTTCGAGTGGAAGTGCAACAACGCCAACGAACCCTCGCGGCGGGCGGCTGAGCGCTTTGGCTTCACCCATGAGGGGCTGTTTCGGCAGCATATGGTGGTCAAGGGTGAGAACCGTGACACGGCGTGGTTTTCCATGCTCGACAGCGAGTGGCCGGCCCTAAAAAGTGCATTTGACGGATGGCTTGATCCGGCCAATTTCGATAAGGAAGGCCGACAGAAGAAGCGGCTGGAAGCGTTCCGGGACTGATCCGGGGCGGATTGATTGCAGGCGCTTTTGTTGTGGCAACGTGCAGGCGGGCGGGAATGCCCGGGGCTGCATCAATGATTGCGATGGTCCTTTGTGCGTCGGAATGGACGCGGGACGATCTGGAAGACGGACGGGATCACTTGTCGGAAAATCGCAAGGCGGCGATCGCGGCCGCGCTCATCCTCATCGGTTTTGGCGTCGTGGCGTATCTGATGCCACGCATCATGCTGGCCATTGGCGAGTATTCGCCCTGGGCGGCGGGCACTTTCGCGGCGCTGTTCGTACTCGCGTTTTTCGGCGTGTTCTGGCTTCGCGCGCGCGCCCAGAAGAAGAAGCGGGACTGACCCCGCTCCCTTTTCGTCAGACAGGAAATCTCAGGCGGTGAGGCTCGCTGCCAGAAGCGTGAGCCCCAGGAGCATGACCATGGCTGCGCCGCCGATCTCGATCACATTGTGAACGCGATTGCTGGCGCGGTCGCTGCCCGACAGCGCGATTGCCCAGTTCTTGGCCGTGACCGCGAGTGTCGCGAGAATAGAAACGGTGATGGCCGTGCCGATGGACATGGCGATGACCGAGAGCATGCCGCCGAGCCACAGGCTGTTCAGGAATGCGAAGGTGAGCACGATGAGCGCGCCCGAGCAGGGGCGAATGCCGACTGCGGCAATGGCCGTGCTTGCGGTTTTCCAGTCGAACCGCTCGCCTGAAAGCAGGGCGGGATCGGGTGCGTGCGAATGGCCGCAGGAGGGGCAGACTTCGCCCGGACCATGAGCGTGCCCGTGGTCATGTTCATGATCATGCCCATGGTCATGCGTGTGCGCATGGTCGTGGTGGTCGTGGCCACAGTCATGGCTGTGCCCGTCACGTCCGTGGTCATGATCATGTGCGTGATCGTGATGATGCGCGTGGCCGCAGCTGGAATGATCGTGGTGCTCATGCGCGTGGTTGCCGGCATGGGCGGCAGACAGGCTGTGCATGGCCTGCGGCGCGGGCTCTGGCGCCGGGCTTCTGCGCATCATGCCCGAGAGCTTGCGCCACAGGAGCCATGCGCCGAACACTGCGATGAGGCCGAAACTGACGGTTTCCAGAAAGCGGGCGGCGTCTGTCATGGAGATGGAGGTGCCGCGCAGCGCGAGGAAGACGATGCTCATGAGGACAATGGCGGTGAGCCCCTGCAGGAGCGCGGAGGCGAAGGAGAGAACCACGCCGCGCCGAAGCGCCACTTCATTGGCCAGCATATAGGACGAGATGACGGCTTTGCCGTGGCCGGGGCCGGCGGCGTGAAAGACTCCATAGGCAAATGACAGGCCGATCAGGATCCAGAGATTGCTGCCATCGTCCCGCATCGCTTTCAGCGCGCCGGTGAGCGTGCGGTAGAACGCCTGCTGCTGGGTGTTGATCCATTGCAGCGTGCCGGCGAAGGGGCCTGTCGGCGTAATTGCCGGCTCTGCCGCGCCGATGCCGAGCGAACTTTGCGCGAGGGCCGCGCCCGTGGCCAGAACGGTCAGCGCGGCGGCTGCGATGACAACACGGCGGGATGGAAGCATTGGTCAGCTGTCCTTGTTGCAGGCGATCTCCAGCCGGGTCGCAAAAATCTTGCTCATGTCGTTGCCCGTCGGATCTTCGAAGAAGGCCTCGGTCAGCGTCTGCTGGTTCTGGGCGAGCGCTTCATCGGGATCGGGACGGACGACGCTCTGCGTGCAACCGGCCGGCAGATTGTTGACGGTCATGTAGCTGTCTTCGATGAAGTCGATGGCTGTGTAGAAGGTGGGATCGTAGACGCCGAGCGAAATCTTGCCGTCGAGGGCGAGCGGCGCTTCGGGCTTCGATTCAAACAGGATGATGAGCTGGTTGTCGACGAAATCGGCAATGAGCCGGTCCGGCGCTTCCATCGCGACATCCTTGCCGTCCCTGGTGACGAGCTGGAAATAGTTGAAGTCGCCAAGCGAGGCGTGAACGACGCCTGCCACCTCGTCCAGCTCTTCCTGGCTGAGCGCGAGGTCCTGGTTCTTGTCGAACTCGACCA
This sequence comes from Nitratireductor sp. GZWM139, assembly GCF_030068685.1. Taxonomy (NCBI): domain Bacteria; kingdom Pseudomonadati; phylum Pseudomonadota; class Alphaproteobacteria; order Hyphomicrobiales; family Phyllobacteriaceae; genus Nitratireductor; species Nitratireductor sp. GZWM139. The sequence goes on from NZ_JAMQML010000003.1 coordinate 248,240, forward strand.
GCACGGTGCTGGAAAACAGATCATCGAAACGCCATACATGGTGCAGGGATGCGATGTTGCCCTGATCGTCGACATTCACGTCGAGACGCGCTTCGGCAAAGACGTGCGGATGCGCGAATGCGGGAGCCGCGCAGGCGATGGCCAAAAGCGCGATGCCGGTTCTCAGCATGGTTTTTTTGCAAGTCGGCATTTGAAATGTCTGCTCCCGTCTCGTTTGTGCTGTGTTTTACACGAACCCGGCGGAAATTAGACCAATTGTTAGCGCGTGGGATAATTTTCCTTCAGCCAGCGCGCCAGATAGTCGACGAAAGCGCGCACCTTTGCCGGAAGGTATCGGCGATGCGGGTAGATGGCGTAGATGCCCGCGCCATTGGCGGCATTGTCCTGAAGCAGGGGCACGAGACGGCCGGCCTCGACCTCGGGATCGGCGATGAAGTCCGGCAGGACGGCGAAACCCAGCCCGGAGATCGCGGCAGCGCGCGCGGTCATCGGGCTGTTGACCTCGATGCGCCCGGTGACGGGGATGTTGACGATTTCGCCATCTTCGTCGCGGAAGGGCCAGTTCTGGCGATAGCGGCTGTTGGTGTCGACGATGCAGGGCAGGTGGGTCAGATCCTGCGGGCTCTTGGGCTCGCCATGGGTGGCGATCAGTTCCGGGGAAGCGCAGAGCACGACGCGGAAGGGGGCGAGGCGCTTTGCGATGAGCGAGGAATCGGAGAGCTTCGTGATCCGGATCGCAAGGTCGAAACCTTCTTCCACGAGATCGACGAACCGGTCATCCAGATTGATCTCCAGCGTGATGTCGGGATGCGCCTTGGCAAAATCGATCAGCGACTGGCCGACAGGCGCGTCGGCGAAGGTGCGCGGGGCGGAAAGGCGGACGCGGCCGCGCACGTCACCGGAGGAATCGCGCACGGATTCAGCCAGGTCTTCCACATCGCGCAGCAGCTCCACGGCGCGCGCGTAATAGGTGTGGCCGGCTTCCGTCAGCGACAATTGCCTTGTGGTCCGGTTCAGAAGCAGCGCGCCCAGTTCGTCTTCGAGCTCACGCACATATTTCGAGAGCAGGGCCTTCGACTTGCCGACCTTGCGGGCGGCTGCGGAGAAGCCTTCCGCTTCGACCACGTCGACAAAGGCGCGCATGCGGCTGAGGGTGTCCAAGGGCGTATCCTTCAGGTTCCGGAGAGAATGTCTGCGGCCATGCGAATGAGCTGCCGGTCGCTGCCGGCTGGCCCGAGAAGCGAGATGCCGAAGGGGGCATCATGCACGTGACCGAGGGGGAGGGTGATCTGGGGCCAGCCAAGCAGGCCGGCAATGGAGGTGAGGCTGAGCGCGAGGCCGCGGAAACGGTCCAGCTCCTCCTCGGTCGCGCCCTTGAGCGGGGCGACCGTTGGCTGGGTGGGCATGACCAGCACCATGTCGTCTTCGAAGAGCGCTGCGAAATCCTGCTGGAAGCGGTGGCGTTCGGCACGGGCCCCGGCAACGGTTTCGGCGCTGATCCGGCTGCCGAATTCGAACCGGTCCTTCACGCCGGGCCCAAGCTGCGGTTTTTCCCTGCGGATGAAATCCCCATGGGACTGCCAGGCCTCGTAAGCCTGAATGGTGCGGAAGCAGGAGAAGAGCGCATCGACCGTTCCGGGAAGGGCGAGAAACGCCGCTTCGCGCTCGAAATGACGACCGGCTGCGTGGAGCATGGTTGTGTAGGCGGCGCGCTCCTGCTCGCCGAACAGAAGCGCTTCGAGTTCCGCGATCCGAACCGGCTTGGTCAGGCGTGTCCGGTGCGTGTCCTCACCGAGGAGGACATCGCCCACACGGGCATAGAGCGAGGCGTCGCGCGCAAACCAGCCGAACGTATCGAAGGAGGGGGCAAGCGGCATCGAACCCTCAAGTGAAATGCGCCCATGGGTGGTGCGCAGGCCGATCAGGCCGCAATAGGAAGCGGGCGCGCGGATGGAGCCATTGGTGTCTGAACCGGCGGCGATGTCGGCAAGCCCGCCGGCCACGGCCGCAGCCGAGCCGGAAGAGGAGCCGCCGGTAAAGCGCTGCGGGGCGGCGCGATTGACCGGAGCCGGGAAGTGGGCGTTGAGCCCGATCATGGAGAAGGTGAGCTCGTCGGTCTGGGTCTTGCCGATGAACTGCGCGCCGGCGTCGAGCAGGCGCTGGATGGCGGGCGCGGTGCCCGTCGCTTCGGGAAAGGCTTTGGCGCGATCCGGATTGCCGCCGCCGGTCGGGTAGCCTTCCACGTCGAAGATGTCCTTGACGCCGAGTGTCAGCCCGTTGAGCGGGCCTTCGCCGGAGGCTGGAAGGGGGATGTTCGGGTAGTCGAGGAAAGCATTCAGCGTGTCGCGGGTCGTTGTCATTGTTTTTCCTCGCTGGGTCCTGCGGCAACAGGTTGGCATTCAGGAACTTTTTTTCAAGCACACAAAAATTTTCGTTGATTGTGACAGGCGTTGCCCCTATATCCGCGCTGCCCAAAGTCGCACGTGCCTGTGGGTGTCCGCCGGACCTCGAAAATGGCGAGGAAACCGGTACGGTACCTGGACCTAACCGCTCCAGTCGATCTTACGGCCAACCGATAGATCGAGGACATCTTGAAGCAACGACGGTGCGGGCCTTTCTGGTGTCTGCCGGCTGTCCAAAAGCCGGGGTTACTGAAGAGGCACACCTTCATTGCCGGCAGTGCGGTTGGGGTCTCCCATCCAAAGCTGAGGCAGACAAAGCGTATATTCGCCGCAAGGCGGGAATGCATCGATACGCGTTACGCATGACCTGGTTCCGGTGCTCTCCACCTGCCGGCCCCAGTGTGTGCACGCCGCGTCCTTTGTCCACCGCGGATGCCTGACGGCATTTGCAGTTTCGAAGCTTCGGTAATGCGGCCAGCAGGGCCGCAATTGGAGAGACTGATGGCCACTCAGCGCATTCTTGACTTCCTCGCCACCCGCCGTCCCGATGGTCCCTGCCTGGTCGTCGACCTCGACGTCGTGCATGACAATTACTGCGCCTTTGAAAAGGCGCTGCCCGATTCCAAGATCTATTACGCCGTGAAGGCCAATCCGGCCCCGGAGATCCTGCGCCTGCTCGCCCAGCTGGGCTCGAGCTTCGATACCGCTTCGGTGGCCGAAATCGAGATGGCGCTGAACGCCGGCGCGACGCCCGACCGCATCTCCTACGGCAACACGATCAAGAAGGAGCGCGACATTGCGCGCGCCTATGAGCTTGGCATTCGCCTGTTCGCGGTGGACTGCGAGGAAGAGGTGGACAAGATTGCGCGCGTCGCACCGGGCTCGCGCGTGTTCTGCCGCGTGCTGACGGACGGCGCTGGCGCTGAATGGCCGCTGTCGCGCAAGTTCGGCTGCGTGCCGGCCATGGCCGTGGATGTTCTGCGCCATGCCCGCACGCTTGGCCTCGACCCCTATGGCGTTTCCTTCCATGTCGGCTCGCAGCAGACCGATCTCGATGCATGGGACCGCGCGCTGGAAGACGCCCGTGGCGTGTTCGGCGCGCTGGCTGACGAAGGCATCGTGCTGCGCATGGTCAATATGGGCGGTGGCTTCCCGACCCGCTACCTGCGCGACGTTCCGGCCGCACAGGCCTATGGCCAGGCGATCTTCTCGGCGCTGCGCAAGCATTTCGGCAACCGCATTCCCGAGACCATCATCGAGCCGGGCCGCGGCATGGTCGGCAATGCCGGCGTCATCAAGTCGGAAGTCGTGCTGATCTCCAAGAAGGCGGACAACGACAATGTGCGCTGGGTCTATCTGGACATCGGCAAGTTCGGCGGTCTGGCCGAGACGATGGACGAGGCCATCCGCTACCCGCTGGTGACGCCGCATGACGGCGGTGAGACCGCACCCTGCGTTCTGGCCGGCCCGACCTGCGATTCCGCAGACGTGATGTATGAGAAGACGCCCTATCCGCTGCCGCTGTCGCTGACCATTGGCGATGAAGTGCTGATCGAAGGCACGGGCGCCTACACCACGACCTATGCTTCGGTGGCCTTCAACGGGTTTGAGCCGCTCCGATCCTACGTCATCTGACGCATCGGACATCCGGCCCGCGCAGGAACGCGCGGGCTTCTCATTCCACACTGCCTCCAGATCGCCCTGCGCCCATTCGGACGCGCAGGGCGATCTGTGCGATTGATAGAACATCGAGGACATGGCCATGACCCAGGCTGTTGTCGGTGGAGCGCTTGCGCCTGCCTTCTCCATTATTTGCGAAACAGCGCATGACGAGATCGAGCGCGAGGCGCTGCTCGACCGCGTCATGGGACCGAAACGCAGGCTGAAATCATCCGAGGCGCTGCGCCGTGACCGGGTGCCGGCCGAGGGGCTGGCGTTTGTTGCGCGCGATGCGGACGGCTTCATGATCGGGTCGGTGCGTCTGTGGGATGTGCGTCTCGGCGAGGGCGGTCCTGCCGCGCTGCTGCTCGGGCCGCTTGCTGTCGAAACCGCGCTTGCCGGGCGCGGGGTGGGCGCGGCCATGATGCGCCATGCGCTGGCCGAGGCCAGGCGGCTTGAGCACGCAGCCGTTCTACTGGTGGGAGACGCCGCCTATTATGAGCGCTTCGGCTTCTCGGCCAGTCTGACGGGTGCGCTTGCCATGCCCGGACCCTATGAGGCGGAACGCTTTCAGGCGCTCGAGTTCAGGCCCGGCGTGCTTGCCGGTGCTTCCGGGACGCTTGAGGCGAGTGGCCGCCTGATCGCCGCGCGCGCCGGGGCGCATGGGCGGGTTGTCTAGGGTTCTGATCCTGGGGATAAGACCTGCGTGCCATTCCGAAATGAAAAAGGGCGGAGCGCTTTCCTGACAAAAGCGATCCGCCCTGATGCGTTATGGTTCCTGCAATGGTGCAGGAGACCTGCTGTTCAGCTGTCGTTTAGAGCACCTGGCTGAGCTGCATGGCGACGGACATGTCCCCGGCCACCTTGAGTTTTCCCTGCATGAAAGCAGCTGTCGGGTCGAGATCGCCCGCGATCATGGCCTCGAGGTCTTCCTTGGCGAGGCTGATGACACAATCGGCATCACCGTTCTCGGTGGAGACGCTGTTTCCGTCGATGACGATGACACCGTCATCGCCGCAATCGAATTTCACCGAGCTGCCAAAGCCCGAATCTGCGACACGTGCTTTCACCTTCTCGGCAATTGCGTCCATCCCCATGCGTATTCTCCCTGTAACCCGGATGCGCTTTCTTGTTTCGATGGCTTCACCCGCTCTGAGAGCGTGCGGCCTGACATGGCGACACTAGTCATTTGTTGACGTTTACGTCAACGTTTTTCTGGCGTTCACCGGCGCGGTAGCGGGGTTCTTTTCTTGGGGGCCAGCAGGCGGTCGAGCAGTGCTATGAGGGCGTTGCGGTTGTCCTCTCCGCCCAGTTTGTCGATGATCCGTTTCTCATGCTGTGCCCAGAGCTTCGAGATTTCGGTGATGAAATCCGCGCCCTTCTCGGTGAGGTGCAGAGAGTGGGAGCGGCGGTCTATGTCGCCCTTCCGGCGTTCGGCAAGGCCACGGTTTTCCAGACAGTCCATCAATGCGACGAAATTGGCGCGCTTGATGCCGAGCTGTTCTGCAACTTCGGTCTGCTTCTGGCCGGGGTTTGCGGCGATCAGGGAAAGCACCGCAAACTCGGTTGGACGCAACTTCACCGAAGCGAACGACTTCTGAAAATCCTGGAAGACTGCAAGCTGCGCACGACGCAGCTTGTATCCGATGGCCGTTGCCAGGGGCGGTAAACACGTACCGTTGGTGTCGGTGTCAAAAGCTTCGATATATTCCTTATCCGTGGTCGGCGGCGAAATATCGACCGTGGTGTGCGTCATCGTCACTATAAATCTCCAAAATATACTCTTTCGGCCCGCGCGAAGGGCGGCAACGAAACAGCGCTCTGCACCCCGGACGAAAAATGACCGGGATAATCGCAGTAGCAAAAGACCGTTTGCATAGGTTCGCTGTATAAGGCAACGCTTTATATCTGCATTAAACAAATCGATTTTGGACAGGAATGAGGCGTTCGGAAACAAAAGTTCACGAATTAGGCTAATTTCGCAAAAAATGGCCGTCCTGCGATAGCTTTTATTCTTTATAATATTTCAAGTTTTAAAATTATAATCTCTATTTTCGGCGCGCTGAGTCTTGAAGATTTTGGCAGCGATCCATCGGCTTTGCCTGATCTCAGACAAGCAAAAAGCCCTGAAAACCATGGCGATTTTCAGGGCCTGGGATCTTTGGCTCGCAGAAGGTGTTTCAGGAGCAGGACGACAGTGTCAGTCGTGCCCCTAGTGATCGGTTTTTGATGCCGGAGCGCTGCTCTCGGAATCCGGACCGAGCCGGCTCCGTGCTCCCTGATTGCGGATTTCCGCTTTCGACAGATAGTCGGCCTGCTCGATAAACACTTCATGGACGAGTTCGTCGCCGACCCGGGCATTGATGCTCTCGATCAGCCCGTCGCGGAAGGCGTTTACGTTAAAACCGTCTTCGCTTGCGTAATCGATGGTGGGGTTGGCGTAGAGATGGGAGTAGATCTCGTCCACCAGCATGGCGTCCATGGGAATGCTGAGCGCCTTGATCTTCTTGGAATCCACCGAATAGGACAGGCGCGCGAGGAAATAGCCATCCACCGCGCCGTTCTTCACGACCGGCACCGAGATCACGTCGGTGCTCACATAGTCGAGGCCGCCGAAGAAGGCGGGCGGCGGCTCGGCGCTGTTCTTGGCCTGTGAGAACTGGAACGAATAAAGCATCGTTCCCACCGTGACGGCGCAGATCCACAGGGCTGCAAGGACGAACTTGATCATGCGGGTGAGGCCTGCCCGAATTCGCGTTCGGAATAGGTGCCGTCGGTCTGGGCGCGTTCGATGGCTTCCTGCAGGAGGTCGGCCACATCGTTGACGGCGCTCATATGGGCGCGAATGGTCTCTTCATTGACGGCGAGCTTGTCGCGCAGGCGCTCCAGCGCATCGCGGTGCGCGTTGGCGAGGCCTGCTTCATTTGCGCCTTTCAGGGCGCGGGTGAGTTCGTAGAGATGACGGCTCTTGCGCGCATTGGACGCTTTGATGTCGAAGCCGGGATTGTTGCGGATCGCGTCCGTCTCGGCGTCGATGGTTTCCTCGATGCGGCGCATGATTGCCAAGGCGCTCGCGCCTCCATGCTGGTTCATGGCCAGGGCGGCTTTCTCGGAATTGGCTGCGGAGGTCATATCATACATGGGTTCGTTCCGTTTCTGAGCTTCAGCTCTCTTTTTCGTCACGTGCGGCAGCGGCTGGGTTTACCCCGAGTGTCCTTGCTGCATGCCGTTCGATTTCCTCGACCATGGCGGTGGACATGAGAGCCCGCCTGCCTGCCTCTTCCTGCTCGGGTGTCTGCGAGACAGCGCCCACTGGAACCCGTTCTTCGTTTTCGACCGTGTAGTCGCGCAGCACATTGCGCGCGATGCCCAGCCCGCCCTGCTCGGCGAGGGACTCGCTAAGCTGTTGCGCGAGCATGGAGCGCCACATTTCGCCGGCCAGCCCCTCGCCGTAAACGGAGGAGGTCTCTTCCGGCAGGAGCGACTGCATGAAGTTCTGAAGCACCATGGCCTCGAACTTCTTCTCCACATCGGAAGGTGCGCTGGCGTCGGTTCTGGTTGCGCCGACGGGTCTTGCGTCGAACACTGCCTGGAAGCTGGCCGTCGCGCCCGACTTTGCCTGCAACCGCTCCTTCGCGGCGGCGGCTTTGGCCGGATCTGCGGCGCGCGCCACATTCAAAACAATGTCGCCGGGAGGCGATATCGCCAAGGCGTCCTCCATCGCTCGTGTCTGTAACCGGCATATTCCCAGATCAAGCTTGTGGGAGGCTTAAGCCTCGTTTGACCTGCGGCGCTCGATGAATTCGAGACGTTCCTTGTCGGCGGCGCTGCGCTCTTCGAGATCGGTGGCTTCGCGATAGGCGCGCGCCAGCGCGTTTCCGCGGGCATCCGCCTGCATGATGTTGCCGACCTCTTGTCGGGCGCGTGCGGCGCTGGCCTGCCTGCGCTCCATCGCACTGGCCACCCGGCGATGATAGAGTTCCGGGAAGAGGTTGGTCATGTCCGTGCCGGTGTCGAGCGTGTCGGTGATGGCCTTTGCTTCTTCCTCGGCGGCAATCGCTTGCGCCAGATGGGTCGCGTGCTGGGCCTGATGGTAATCCTTTAGGCGCTGCATCACGAGAACCAGTTTCTGGAGGCGTTTTTGTCTTGGCGTCGCCATGGCTAGCGCCCCTCGAAAATCGGGAAGAAGCCCTCGGCAAACAGGCCGAGCAGCGAGGGAATGGCGAAATAAAGCAGGATCAGGCCGCCCGCGATCACGAAGGGCAGGGAGATGAAGTAGATCGGGATCTGCGGCGTGAGCTTGTTGATGAAGCCGATGCCCAGATTGACCAGAATGGCGTAGGCGAGAAACGGGCTGCCAAGCCGGATCATCACGTAGAAGGCGTCGGAGAGCGTGTCGGTGATGTCGGTCAGGGCCGATTGCGGATCGAACAGGCTTTCGATCGGCGCGAGCTGATAGGACACGACGAGCGCGCGGATGATCTCGTGGTGGAAGTCCAGAACGAAAAGCAGCATCAGCGCCGACAGCGAGATGAGCGCGGTAAGCGGCGGCTGCGGTTCGGCTTCTTCGATTGCGGTGCCGCCGGCAGCCATGCCGAAACCGGCAAACATCGCCATGGATGTGCCGATGAACTGTAGCGACAGGACATAAAGCCGGGCGATGAGCCCGATCAGCGCGCCGATGGCGAGTTCCGAAGCGATGAGCAGGAAAAGTGGTCCGGGCTCACTCGACACATGCGGCGTGATGAGGTCCCACAGATGCGCGAGCATGGCAAGCGTGGCGGCAACGGCCACGAACAGCCGCACCTGCATGGGAACGCGCACGCTGGAAAGGCCCGGCATGAACAGGAAACAGCCGCCGATGCGGCAGAACGCCAGAAAGGCTGCAAGGAGCGGCGTTTCAAGCATCGCGTCAGCCCGTGGCAGGAATGACCCGGCGGTGGATGCCGGGTCTGCATGAAGGAAGGGGCGGACGCCGCATCAGGAGATGGAGCCCAGAACGCTGAGCTCGACGCCCTTGGCCATTTCCACATGGCTGAGCACCGGCAGGGTGGGGAACAGGCGTTCGGTGATCATGCGCACATAGGGGCGGGCTTCCGGCGCGGTGACGAGAACGAAGCGCTCGCCGGCGTCCAGATGCTTGCGGATTGCCTTGCTCGCATCCTGGCCGAACTCTTCGAGCTGGCGCGGGTCGATGTCGAATTCGCGGATCTCGCCCTTGGCGTCGCGCTTGAGCGCCTGGTGGAAGGCCAGATCCCAGCGGCCGCCGAGCCGCAGCACCTTGAGCGTGTTGCCTTCCGTCAGATCGCCACAGATCTGCTGCGCCATGCGGATGCGCACATGCTCGACGATCTGCTCGGTGCGGCGGATATGGGGGGCGATTTCGGCAATGGCCTCGATGATGAGGTGCAGGTTGCGGATCGAGACGCGCTCGGCAAGGAGCAGTTTCAGCACTGCCTGCAGACCCGGATAGGTGATGTGCGAAGAGCAGATCTCGTCGGCGAGCTTCCGGTATTCCGGATCAAGCCGCTCGATCAGCGCCTTCATGTCCTTGTAGGAAAGAAGCTGCGGCAGGTTGTTGCGGATCACTTCGCTCAGATGGGTGAGTAACACCGACATGTTGTCGGCGAACGCATAGCGCTCGCGCTTCAGATCGTCGGCGAACATCTCCGGCACGGAGAAGGCGCGCATGCCGAAGGCGGGTTCCTTGACCTCTTCGCCGGGCATGTCCGGCATCCGATTGTTGCCGACCAGCACGAGCAACTCGCCCACACGCATCTGATATTCGGTCACCACGGTGCCGTGGATCTTGATGCGGTAGCTCTTTGGCGGGATCGTATAATCATCCGTCAGGCGCACTTCGGGGACCACGAAGCCGTACTGCGCAGCGAATTTCTTGCGCATCTTGCCCATGCGGTAGGCGAGCTCCTGATGCGAGGCGAGAAGCCGCGTGGAGAGCTGCTTGCCGATGAGAAGTTCGATCTCCGCGGTCTTGAGCGAGGATTTGACGGAGTTGCGCTCTTCCTCTTCCTGCGAGAGCTGCTCCTGACGCTGGGCCTCGTCGGCGCTTTCCTGACGCTGACGCGCGCGGCGCGGCAGCGTGTAGCCGATGGCGGCCATGATGACGGCAAGCGTGATGAAGGGAAGGAACGGCAGGCCGGGCACCAGACCGAGAACGGTGAGCAGCATGGCGGCGACGAACAGCGCGCGGGGATAGGCGCTGAGCTGGCCGAACACGGCCTGATCGGCAGAGCCGCGCGTACCGCCCTTGGAAACGAGCAGGCCGGCGGCGAGCGAAACGATCAGCGCCGGGATCTGCGAGACGAGACCGTCACCCACCGAAAGCTTGGTGAAGACATCGGCTGCCTCGCCGATGCTCATGTCGTGGCGCGCATAGCCGATGGCGATGCCGCCGACGATGTTGATGGCGGTGATGATGAGACCGGCAATGGCGTCGCCGCGCACGAATTTCGATGCACCGTCCATGGCGCCGAAGAAGGAGCTTTCCTCTTCGAGTTCGGCGCGTCGGCGCTGGGCTTCCTTGTCGTCGATGGTGCCGGCGGAGAGGTCGGCGTCGATGGACATCTGCTTGCCGGGAATGGCGTCCAGCGTGAAGCGTGCGCCCACCTCTGCGATACGGGTCGAGCCCTTGGTGATGACGACGAAGTTCACCACGACAAGGATCATGAAGACGATGAGGCCGATCACGAAATCGCCGCTCATCACCATGCGTGAGAAGCCGCCGATGACATAGCCGGCGGCATTCGCGCCCTCGTGGCCCTCCGACAGGATGACGCGGGTTGTCGCGATGTTGAGCGACAGGCGCAGCATGGTTGCGATGAGCAGGATCGTGGGGAAGGACGAGAAGTCCAGCGGCCGCTGGATCCACAGCGCCACCATGAGGATGAGAACCGAAAGAGCGATGGAGAATGCCAGGCCGACGTCGATCAGGAATGGCGGGATGGGCAGGAAGAGCACCGCCAGAATGATGACGACGCCGATTGCGAAGCCGATGTCGCGGCCGTGCTTTCGGGTCTCTGCGCCTGTGATTGCTTCGCTTAACGCCATGCCGGTCTTCCCACTCGATGGAAGGCGTTCGCACGCCTTTGCGCCGAAGCTAGCGTCTCAAGCTTGCGCGAAAGAGGAGCGTGGGAGGATTGCCGGCTGTAATTAAGGCTGGGTCTAGAACCCGCCCTCGATGCGCTGGAAGATGACGTTGCTGAAGCCGGAGATCTGCGAGGCGACGAAAGGTGCCGAAAACGCCACCGCAACGAGGATCGCAACGATCTTGGGCACGAAGGTGAGGGTGATTTCCTGCACTTGTGTCAGGGCCTGCACAAGCGCAATGCCGACGCCGACCACCATGGCGACGATGACCGCGGGGCTGGATGCCACCAGAACGGTCCAGATCGCATACTGGACGATATCGAGGGCGTCGGCTTCGTTCATGGCCTAGCGTATCACAACGCCGGGGCCGACGGGGATCTTGTCGCCGCTTTCCAGCACGGCCATCACGCCATCGCTGTAGAGGCGCACTTCGGCAACCGTTCCGGTGATCTCGCCATCGGCGGAGGTGACTTCGCGGCCGACCAGGCTGCCGGCCTGCGCCAGCGCCGAGGCCTGAAGGATCTGGTCGAGCTTGGCATTGGCCTGCACCGACTGCTCCACCTGCGAGAAGCTGGCGAGCTGGGCCACGTAGTCGGTGGACTCCATCGGGCTCGTGGGATCCTGGTTTTTCATCTCGGCCACGAGAAGGCGCAGAAACGACTGGTAGTCGACGGTCTGCGGCGCGTTGGCCTGCCGGGCGGCGCCGGCCTTCTGGGCCTGCTGTGCGCCCGAAGTCGCTTCGACGTTCATGACTTACTCCCCTGCCATTGCAGCCAGCCTGTTGTCCCCGGTGGGCGCGGCAGGCTGTGCGATGATCTCGTCTTCGATTGGATAGAGCGCGCGGATTTCCTTCAGGGCGTCATAGACCTGCCCGTTGGAAACGAGTTCCTCGACATGCTTGAGGCCGGCGCGAATGCGTTCATTGGTGAAGCTGTCGAGCAGGCGCGGCAGAAGCTGATTGAAGAGCCGGCGCGCATCATCGGCGTTTTCCGGCGTGATCAGCATGATCTGCACCGTGAAATAGATCTGGCGCAGCGGCGTGCGCGCATCCTCTGCCTGCAGAACGTGGTTCTCGAGCAGGAACTGGACATTGTTCAGGAATTCGAGCGTCACCTTGCGGTCGGTCTTGATGACCGCGCCGTTGACGTAGATCTTCTCATTCGCCTTCAGGGATATTTTCAGTGTGCTCATTGCTGGATGCCGTCGCGAATGATCTGCGACACCTCTATGAGGCCGTCCAGGTTCTGGGAACGCCCCTGACGGACTTCTTCACCTTCGCGCAGAAGCCATAAGCCGATGGAGATGAGATTGGCTCTCAACTCATTGGGCAGTTCGTTGTCCGGGCTGCCGAGATCGTCGATGAAGGCGGTCCAGACGCGCATCATGAAGTGAATGGCCTCGACAGCCTCCTGCGAGTTCAGGCCCTTCTCGCGCGCCCTCTGAAGAAGCTCGATCGATCGGCTCAGAACCTGCTCCTCCCTGTCCCGGGCGTCGGCAAGCGAGTCTGTCTGAACTTCGCTGTAGGAAAACTGGTACATGTGCTTCCCGTTCGTTTGGTTCCGGCTGTCGGTTAACGCAGATAGTTGAGCAGGCTGAGCTGCTGCAGGCGGGCGGTCAGTGCATAGGATGCGTCAAGCTGCGCGCGCAGGTCGTTGACCCGTGTCGCGGCTTCATAAGGGTCGATGCCCTCGCTGTCCTTGATGAGTGTCTTGAAGAGATCCACCTGCGCGGAAACCCGCGCGCTGGCGTCTGACACGCGGTTCTCCACGACGCCGGCATGCGCCTGCGCGTTGGCGATGTCGGCAATGGCCTCGCCGACCATGGTGAGCGATCTTTCGTAGAGAACGTTGCGGGCTTCTTCGCCAAGCGGTCCGTTGAGGAGGTCGGAGATGGTGGCGGCTGCCATGGCGAGCTTGCGGATGCCGTTCTCATTGGCTGTCAGCGAGGTCTCGGCCGTCTCGTTCATGGCGATGCGGCTCGTGATCTTCTGGTTCGATGCGCTGGACCAGTTGGTTTCCCAGCCCGCGCCGGTGAACTGCGGCTCCACATAATTGGTGATGAAGTCGTCCATGTCGGCCGCGCTGATAGTGGCGGCTGCCGGATCGTCGCGCGTGAAGCCGAACTTGGCCATGAAGGCGGCGTCGAAGGTGGTCTTTGCCGGCGAGCCTGCATCGTGGAAATCGGTCAGGGGCTTCACATCGGTGTTGATGCCCGCGAACAGATATTCGCCGTTCAGATTGGTGTTGAGCACGCCGGTCAGCGTTTTGAGAACACGCTCCGCCTCGGCCTGCGAAACGGCGACCTGATCGATGTCGGATTTTGCTGCGGTCAGCGAGGCGAGAAGGCTCTGGCCCATGTCGCCGATCTGCGACATGGCGTTCTGCGTTGCCGAAAGCCGGTTGGCGGCGAGCGCGTTTGCGTCGATCAGGCCTTTCAGCCGGTCGATGTTGCGGTCCATGGAGAGATTGCGGCCGGCATGCGCGCCAAGGGCTATGCCCACATCGGAGTGACGGCCGGTCTGCGACTCCTTCAGGCTCTCGGCCAGCTCCGACTGCATGCGCATCGTCTGATAGCGCAGCGTCTGCGACATGGCGAGCGATGAGATGAAGGAGGTTTTCATGTGCTCTCTCTCTACCGGGTGGCCTGCATCAGGGTTTTGAGCATTTCGTCGATCACCGAGATGAGACGTGCGGACGCTTCATAGGCGTTTTCCAGGTCCAGCAGCAGCGCCATCTCGTTGTCGACATTGACGCCGGTTGCATTGGATAAGGCCGTCGCCGAGCGCACGGCGAGCGCCTGTTTGCCTTCAGCTCCGCTCGCCGCCTGCTTGCGGGTGGCTTCCAGCCAGCTCACGGAATCGAACGAGAAGGCCGTGACGCTGCGGGTCGTATCGAGCCCGGCCAGCGGGTCGAAGGTCATCGGCTCGTCAAGCCGCTGGGAATAGCTGAGGAGCAGATCCGAATAGGATGCAGCACCCGTGGTGTTGTGCAGATAGACCGCGCCATTCGCGCCGCCGTCGCGCAGGAGCGACGGGTCGCCGCCGGCATTCTTGTCGAAGGCGGCATTGACGCGGATTGCGCCCGCCAGGCCGTCGATCAGTGTGCCAGCCGGCGGAATGCCGGGGCCGCCTGCCCAGTTGAAGAGACCGGCCATGTCCGGCTGTATGCCGCTCGGATCGGTTTCGGCGAAGGCGGTGATGAGGCCGCGCGCGACTTCGTCGAGCTGGCGCTGCATCTGAAGGGCGGTCTGGTCGCGCAACTGCAGGGCTGCCGCGATTGAGCCCTTGGCGTCGGTGTTGCCGCCGCTGCCCGGCACCAGCGGAACACCGTCCACATAGACCGCATTGCCGGTCGTGCCGGGGCCATAGGCCGTGTTCGGTGTGAAGGTGACGGGACGCGGGACCGTCTCGAACATCGTCGCGCCGTCTGCGGTGACGATGACCATGTCGTTGGCCGCACGCGTGGTGGTGGAAATCGCCACATACTCGGAGATTTTCTTCAGGAGCGCGTCGCGGCGGTCCAGCGCGTCGGAGATGTCGCGGCCCGCGCGGGTGCCGTTGACGATCTCGGTGTTGACCGTTTCGAACTCGCCCAGAAGGTAATTGAGGTCGTCGACCGCGGTGACGATGTCGCGGTCGGCGTCGGCGCGGAATGTCTGGACGCCATTGGCGCCGTCATTGAGCGAGCGCACGACCTGATGCGCGGCCTGTACCGCGCTTTCGGCGAGCGTGGCGTTGGAAGGCGTTGCCGCGTAGAGCTGCATCGCCTCCTGCAATTTGCTGATGGCGGTGGCCGGCGCATTGGCGTCGTCGACGCCATTGACCGTCAGGCGCATCGTGTCGAGCCCGCCGGACATGGCTTTCTGCCCCTGCCATGCGGAGATGGCAAAGAGGTTCTGCCGGAACAGGACCTCGTCGGCTGCCCGCCGGATCTGGGCGATGCGCGCGCCGGGGACCATGCTGGTCAACAGCGCGCTGCGATGTGCGTAATCGGGGTTGCTGGCTTCTGAAACGTTGCGTGAGACGACGGAAGTCCGGCGCGAGGTGTTGAAGAGCGCGGTCTGTGCGATGCTAAGTGCGGATGTCAGTGACATTTATATTCTTCCACTTCCCCGTTCCAGAAATCGACGCTTATCGCTTCAGGTTGACCAGCAGTTCCATCAGCTCCGAGCCGGTCTGGAACGACTTGGAGTTGGCGGTGTAGTTGCGCTGCGCCTCGATCATGTCGGTAAGCTCCTGGGCGATGTCGACATTGGAGCTTTCGACCGCGCCGGCGACGACCTTGCCGAGATTGCCCGAACCGGAGAAGCCGAGCTGTACGCCGCCCGAATCCGCGCTTTCGGAGAACACGTTGCCGGTGATCACGTTGAGCTGGTCGGGGCTCTGCACATTGGCGAGCGGGATGCGGTAGAGGGCGCGCATGGAGCCGTCGGCATACTGCGCGAAGATGGTGCCGTCCTCGGCGATCTCCACGCTGTCGATGGCGTAGGGCGCGCTGCCGTCGACTTCGCCGGTCACCGAGAAACCGGTGTCGAGCTGGGTCATGTCGGACAGGTCGATGGTCAACGCATCGCCGCCGGGCACCGTCAGCGAAATGTCGGTCGGGCTGCCGCCGGCCAGCTTGCCGTTTGTCGGGTCGAAGGTGAGCGTTGTCGTTGCAAGCGGCGGATTGGCGTAGGGGAACGACGTGTTGGGCGCTGCATCCGCCCGGTCGTAGACCGTCATCTCCCAGGTGTCGGGGCCGGTCTTGGTCATGTAGACGTCGAGCAGCTGCTTGCCGCCGAGATTGTCATAGGCGACCAGCGAGCTCTTGTGGGTGTACTGCGCCGTCGCGGCGTTGGCGGAGGGGAGATCGGCTGCTGCAACCGCAGTCGAGCTTGCCGGCAGGTTGGCTGCGAGCTTGCCGTTGCGCGAGGGCGTTGCGACGAGTTCCGACTGGGCGATGGTGACTGCTTCAAGGCCGGCATAGCCGTTTGCGGTGACTGCGGGCGTGCCGTTGGCGTAGCTGTAGCCCATGAGCTTGTAACCGGCGGCGTTGACCAGTTCGCCCTGGGCATTTGGAACGAAGGAGCCGGCGCGGGTCAGGAAGGGCTGTCCGTTGGTGCCCTGAACGACGAAGAAGCCGCCGCCCTCAATGGCGAGGTCGGTGCCCGACGTCGTGTACTGAAGCGGACCGGACTTGGAAATCTCGTAGCGGATCGACGTGGTGACGCCGCCCGAATTGTAGGACCCGCCGGACGATGGCAGGACGAGCGAGGAGAATTCAGCCTTCGCGCGCTTGTACCCATTGGTGCTGGAATTGGCGATGTTGTCGGCAACGGTGGACAACCGGTTGGATTGTGCCGCCATGCCGGAAACGCCGGTACGCATCATGCCGTAAAGGCCCATCGGAAGTCTCCTCGTAGTCTACGCCGATTGCAATCACGGTAGGGGATGTGACTTGCGTGAAACTGGTGGTGGCGCGTTTTGAGGAAGAAAACTGGCGGATTATCCGTCCGCCAGCCTGTAACCGAGGTACCGCTTGGAATCGATGGGATCGAAGCCGAGCTTCTGGCGCAGTTTCTTGCGCAGCTTGCTGATGTGGCTTTCCACGACGTTCTCTTCGACGTCTTCGTCGAAAATGCCGTAGATGGCGTTGAAGATCTGGGTCTTGGTCACGCGGCGCGTCGGGTTGCCGGCCAGATATTCCAGAATGCGGCGCTCGCGGCGCGGCAGGGGAAGAGGCTCGCCGGACACTTCCGGGTCGCGCCCGTCGAAATAGATGCGCATGGCGCCGATTTCGGTGAAGGTTGCCGTATCCTGCTGGGCGCGGCGGCGAATGGCCGTGATGCGCGCCAGGATTTCGCGGATGTGAACGGGCTTGCGCACGACATCATCGACGCCCCATTCGAACATGCGCAGCGTGTCATCGAGCGAATTGCGCTCGCTGAGCGCGATCAGCGGTGCTGCCGAACGTTCGCGGATGCGCTGGGCGCGGATGTCGCCTTCGTCGCACTGACCGAGAAGAAAGGCGCTGACGGCCTTCAACTCATCATCTGCAACGGTTTCGACCCATTCGCCGAATTCCTGCGGCGCGAAACCCGCGCTCGCCACCCCTTCTCGATTGAAAAGTGAGTGGTAACCTTCCGTCACCAGCTCACGCTCGTCTATCACCACAATCACCGGCCCGCCCTCCGAATCAACTAATGTGTCAAGTGGTAACTGGTCGGGCGAATCGCGCACAACTATGAATTCTCAGGAGTCAATAATGGGGAGTCCGGAGAGCGGTCCGGCTTCCGGTATCGCTGTTCAGTAGATTCAATTATGGGTTGCAGAAACTGCGTGCCTCTGGCGTCCACGCTCCGAAGCCGGTCGCGACCATGTTTGTGATGACGCGGCAGACATAGCGTTTCTGTGCCGGATCGTTATTCGGCCCGGCATGATAGCGGGCCACCGCCATTGACCAGGAACCGTGACGCTTCTTCAGCTGAACCAGAAAACGGGCGGCGTAATCGACATTCTGGCGGGGGTCGAGCATGGCGTTCAGATTCCTGAATTGATCGCCATGGTAGTGGTGGTTGATCTGCATGCAGCCCAGATCGATCAGCTTTCTGCCTTCCCTGCGCGCCTTCTCGAAGGTGCGGATCGCCTCACTGGTGCTACGGGCGAACACGGCCTTGCCTTCGATGTTGAGTGCGTGGGGCTGGAGGCTTCCTTTCACGCCGGTCTCGGTGAGGCCGACGGCGTAAAGAATGCCAGGCGGAACATGGTAGCGTTCGGCGGCGCGCAGGATTTCGCTTTCGCAGGCATTGGTCGCGGCCTGAGCGCCTGCGGTGAGAGTTGCGAGGCTAAATATAAAGGCCGTTATTCGCCGCATCGCCGCCATCCTGCGTCTGCCGTCCGTCACGGCCCGATTGTTCGCGTGAGGAGCGTTCGCCATTGCCTCCGCGCGAAAGGTCGCCATCGTTTTGACCGTTCATCGACTGGAAACTGCCATCGCGCGTGTTGCCGCCGGTGGCAGTGTTGCTCTGGCCTCCGGGTGCGGATTGCTGGACGGTCACGCGGTCGATGTCATAGCCGAGCGAGCGCAGCGCCTTGACGATGCTCTCGCTATCGGTGCTGAGGCGATGGCGGGCTTCCGCGTTCTCCACCTGCAGGTCGACGGTGAGCTGATCGGCGACAATGCGCAGGCGCGCCGTGACAAGGCCAAGCTCTGCCGGCTGAAGCTGGATCTTCAGGGTCTGGACCATGCGGCCGGCTTCACCCTGCTGCGTGGTTTGCAGATGTGCGGCTTCACCGGCTGCGGCGCGCTGGGTGGCTGCAGCCTGTTCGCTGCTCGCTGCCGGTGCAGGTGCGCGCTGGATCGAGACAACGCGGATTTCGGGCTGGGGCTGCTGCTGTTGCTGCGGGCCATCGCGCAACAGCGTCTCGCCGCCGCCGCGCGTCTGGTTTTCGCCTCTGCCGGTCTGGACCGGCTGTTCTTCCGGCGTCCGGGAAACGGCCTTTTCGCCAAGTGCTGCATGGGCCTTTGCGGTTGCGCTGGCCGCTTCCGGCAGGGCGCGGGCGGGCTGGTTTAATGCGGATGCAGGAGCGTAGCGCTCGCGCGCACGGTCGCCTGCCTGTGGCGCGGGCTGCGAAGCGCCTGCCGTCTGTGCTGCTGCTGCGGTATTTGCCGGCAGTTCGGGTGCCGGCAGTTCGGGCTGTGCCGGGGTCGTTCCGCTTTTGCCGGCGGTGTTCGCCTGCTCCCCGGTGGTTTCTGCATCGGCATTCGCCGGGATGGCGGCATGGTCTGCTTTGGCTGGTGTGGCGGCTGCCGGCGGCGCGGCAGGCGTTTCGGTCGCCTGAGCCGGATTGGCCGGAAGGGCAGGGTCGGTAAGGGCAGGGTCAGTAAGGGCAGGGTCGGCCGCACTGGCGTCGCCCTCTGCAGTCTCGGTTTTCTGCGTGTCCATCTGGTGGGGCAGGGTCCAGCGGATGGGACGCCATGCGCTGTCTTCGCCCTGCGTTTCCTCACCGGGCGCGGATTTGGTTTTCTTGGCCGCGCTTTCCTGCATGGCTTCTTCAAACCCGGCTTCGTCAGCAGCGCCATTGGCGCGCTTGTTCGGTGCTGAATCGAGTGCCTGTGCGGCAGCGGGCAGTCCGCGACTGATGGCAGCGTTCATTGACCGGTTTCCTTCTCAAGCAGCGCGTCGATGTCATCGAGCTTGCTGCGCATTTCCAGCATGTAAGCGTCGGCGGCTTCGTTGATCGGGTCGCCCGGGAATGCGGCCTCCACAGGCTCCTGCGGCGCGCTCTCCGGCTGCGTCTCCACGAGGTCCGGGATGAGATCGGCGTCGGGAATGATATCCGGCAGAAGCGGGTCGTTCTGCGGCTCCGGTTGTACGGCGACGGGCGCCGCGGCAGGTGTGACGACGGGCACGGCGGCAGGTGCTGGCGTGGGTGCCGGCTCTTCGGACACGGCCGAGGTGTGGCGGGGCTCATCGAGAA
The DNA here is from genome assembly GCF_030068685.1 of Nitratireductor sp. GZWM139. Classification (NCBI taxonomy): domain Bacteria; kingdom Pseudomonadati; phylum Pseudomonadota; class Alphaproteobacteria; order Hyphomicrobiales; family Phyllobacteriaceae; genus Nitratireductor; species Nitratireductor sp. GZWM139. Next base: position 267,869 of record NZ_JAMQML010000003.1, read on the forward strand.
CCGCCTTGGCGATGGTTTTGGCCGCGTCTAGCAATTCACGGTCGGGGGCGGAGAGACGTTCTGCATCCAGACCATTCAGCGCGGCGAGCACCTCGTCCACATTGTCGGAGGTAACCGACGCCATGTTGGCGTATAGAATGGCGCGGGGATCGCTCTCACCCTCAGTCGTCTGGCTGTAGGACATGGCCTTCATGGCGGCGAAGGAGAGAAGCCGGTCGTAGCCCTCGATGGCGCTCTTGCGGGCGAGGCGCAGATAGACGATGCGCGCCTGCTCGTCGGACATCTGTGCGGTGATTTCATCGACCATGGTCGGGTCCACCGTGTCGTGCAGCTCCACCACGGCGGCCACGAACGTGTCGACGAACTGGGTCGCATAGGGCGAGCGCAGATAGCGCCGGACATATTGCTCGGACGCGCGCGAGAGGCGTTCGGTATCGTTGAGTGCTGCGGCCAGCGGAATGCTGCGGCGCAGGGCTGCTTCCTCGATGAGCGTGCCGGGGCTTAACAGCCTCGCCTGATCCAGCATCTTCACGGCGAACAGGGGATTGTCACGCGCCGTGACCGTTGCGCTGACAAGCGCGACCGACGGGCCGACTTCCGGCGGCAGCGTTTTTGGATCGAGCGTCTGCAATGTGGCGCGGGCCGAGGCATAATCGCCAAGCGCGTAGTGCACGATGGCCTGACCGAGTTCGGCCTTCTTGCCCTCAAGCGTGAGCCTGGAGAAAAGCAGTTCGAGCGTCTTCGGATTGCCGCCGCTCAGACCGTAGATAAGCAGCGCCTGGAGGTTTCGCTCGTCTTCGAAATCCTCAGGCGTGGCGTTTCTCATGCGGCCGTCGATGATGCCCAGAAGCTTCTGCTGCATGGGGAGTGCTGCGTGATCGCCATCGGCGATGCGGTCCTGCACGCGCTGGAGCGAACGCACCATCTGATAGGGCTGCATGGCCGCTGCCTGGGCGCTGTTGTCGAGAAACATGCCCGCCACCAGGACAGCGGCCAGTTTCGCAATCACTCTCATTGCGGCACTTCCAGCAGGATTTCGATGCGGCGATTGGCGGCCGCATAGGGGTCTTCGGGCACTTTCAGCTTGCGGTCGGCAAAGCCGGCGACCTGTTCGATGCGCTGCTCGTCGAGACCGCCGCGAACCAGCATGTAATAGGCTGCCTGTGCGCGGGCGCTGGAAAGACGCCAGTTGTCATAGGTCTCGCTGCGGAAGGGACGCCCATCCGTGTGGCCGCGCACGCTGACATTGCCCGACTGATCGGAGAGGGTCTGGCCGATCTTGTCCATGGCGAGCACGAGATCGCGTTGCGGCACGGCGGAGCCGACCGGGAACATGCCGTTTTCCAGATCGTCGGTGATGGAGACGAGCACACCTTCATCGGTGGCGACAACGGAGATGGAGCCTTCGAGGGGACTGCCGGAAAACTGCTGAGCAAGCTGCTCGCGGATCTGGTCGGCGAGCTTCTGGCCGCGCTCGCCTGGCGTTTCCTCAGGGGCAGCGGTTTCAGCCTCGGCGGTCGCGTCTGCCTGTTGCGCGACGGGCGGCACGGCCTCGACCGGTTCGGCCTCTGCCTTTTCTTCCGGCTTGAGGGGCTGGACGTCTGGAACGGGCGTCAGGGCGATGGCGTTGCCGTCGCCCTCCTTCGGCGCTTCGCGGGCGACGGTCGGAGGCGCATTCTTGCCATTCGTGGGCAGATCGACATCGCTGCCGGCTGCGTTTTCGCGCACATCGTCGGGATCGCCCTGAACGCCGATGCCGGGGCGGGCAACCTGCTGCGACCAGAAATCGGGCGCAAACGGGTCGCGGTAGGATTCACCACCCGACGCGCCCGATGACGGGCCTGCATTCTGCGCGCCGCCTTCGCCCTTGGTCGACACGTTCTGCATGGTGTCGGTGTTCGACGCGATCTCGGCCAGAACGGCATAGGGATCGGAGAAAAGGTTTTCGTCGGAGAGTTCGCGCGTGTCGGAGGTGCCGACGGCGCTTTCAAAGCTCATCGGGCCGGAGGTCTGGTCGTGATCCTGCGAGGGTGCGCCGGGCGCATCGACCTCGACATCCTCCGGTGCGGGATCAGCCGGATCGCCGTCCAGACTTTCCAGACCCTTGCTGTTGGTGCTCTGGTCGATCAGCTTTACGGGATTGAAATAGCTGGCAAGCGCGGTCTTGGTGTCGTCATCCGTAGCGTTGATGAGCCACATGACCAGGAAGAAGCACATCATGGCGGTCATGAAATCCGCAAAAGCGATCTTCCATGCACCGCCATGATGGCCCTCGTCCTCGCCGCCGCCGCCACGGCGAACGATAATGATCTCGGATGCCCGATCCTCGTTCTCGGCCAAACTCATGAGATCAATCCTGCCAGTGTTTCCGACCACTCGGTGAGCCGCGTTTCAAACAGCTCTTCATCGATTGTGACGCTTATGTCGAAGCCCGGCGCTTCGGCGAAATCCACGTGGCTGGCCTTTTCGCCGAGCCCGGCTTTCAGCGCCTCCCAGAGGGCCGGCGAGCCGCTGACGCGAATGCGCAGGGCCTCACGATCATCGATGGCGCTGCGCACGACCCGCTCCAGTTCGGTGATGGAGCGTTTTTGCAGATCCTCGGTGAGAACCGAACCAAGCATGCGCGCGGTTGCCTGCGTGGCGAGCTCGACCACCTGATTTTCCAGAACGGTGAAGTGCTGGGTGATGGTCTGGCCGGCGGCCTCGCCAAGCTGGGCGCGCAGTGCGTCCATCTCGTCGGCATGGCGCTGGCGTTCCTGCTCCATGGCCTCGGCATGTTCACGTGAAAGACGCTCCGCCAGTGCAATCTGTGCGGCCGCGATGAGTTCGTCCGTCTGGGTCTGGAGCGGGCGGACGGGCTCTGCCGCTGCCACCGGCTGCTCGTCCGGCTGGGAGAGCGGGTTGAAACCGTGATCCGCCGCATGGTCGCCGGGAGAAGGCGGCGGCGTTGGCGCGCCGAAATCCGGCAGAACGTCGAACAGCGAGAGGGCGGGGGGCATCAGCTCGCCTCCGCCTCAACGCGCGCCCACTTGCGCAGGATGTGCGCGGTGCGCTCCTCATTGAGGTCGACCATGCGGGCCAGACGCTCCTGCGGTGCGGGACGGATTTTCAGGCGATGGGTGCCATATGTATCGTCTTCCTCGAACTCGGTCTCGGAGTAGCCGCCATCGGTGAGGCGGGCCTGCTCTTCTTCCGGGTTGGGCAGCGAACGCTGCATCTCTTCATCGGCAGGCCCCTGCGCGATTGCCGGGCGCATCAGGTTTGCGCCGAGCGGCTTCAGGCCGAACCAGGTGACGAGGAAGGCGACCAGAATGAAGGCGGCTGCATTGATGAGCGTGCCGGTGTGCTGGCCGACGGCGTCGATGATGCCGGGTTCGGCGACCGGTACGCCATCCAGACCATCGATGAACTCGACGGAGGAAACGTTGATCACGTCGCCGCGCGTTTCGTTGAAGCCGGTGGCCGAAGCGACGACTTTCTGGATGTCGGCGATGCGCGCATTGATCTGGTCAGGGGTCGCGTTCGGCCCGAGAATGTCCATGATGCGTGCCTGATTGACCACGACGGCGATGGACATCTTGTCGACGCTGTAGCCGTTGCTGGTGGTGGCGATGCGCTTGGTGTTCAGCTCGTAATTGGTGGTTTCCTCGCGGCGCTCGCTCTCCTCGGACGATTTCGGTCCGGCACTTGCGGCGGCCTCGTCTTCGGGCAGGTTCTGGGCGACGGAGGTGGGCTGGATTGCGGTTTCGCGGTTGGCGCTGTCGCTGGAGCGCACCACCTGAACCGAGCGCTCGACGCGGGAATCGGGATCGAAGATGACTTCTTCGATCTGGCGCGCGTCCGTGTTGACGTCGGCCTTCACGCTGGCGCGGAAATTGTCCGGTCCGAGATACGGAGAGAGTGCGCGGCGGATGTTCTGTTCGATCTGGTTTTCCACGGTGCGTTCAACGCCGATGGAGCGCTGTGCGGTGCTGTTTGACAGATCGTCGCCGGAAGCGAGCAGCGTGCCGGTGGAATCGAGAATGGTTACCTTTTCCGCGTCGAGCCCCGGCACGGCAGCGGCCACCAGATAGCGGATCGAGGAGGCGGCGTTGGTGGCGTCGAGGCTGGAGGCGCGGATGACGACGGATGCGGAGGGCTGGCGCTCTTCGGTGCGGAACGTGCCGCGCTCCTGCATGACGATGTGGACGCGGGCGGCCTTGATGCCGGTCAGGGACTGGATGGTGCGGGCGATTTCGCCTTCAAGGGCCCGCACCCGCGTGACCTGCTGCATGAAGGTGGTCAGGCCAAGCGAGCCGACATTGTCAAAAAGTTCGTAACCGGCATTGGTGCTGCTCGGCAGGCCTTTTTCGGCGAGGAGCATGCGCGCCTGCGCGGTCTTGCCGGCGGGAACCAGAACAGCGGTTCCGTCCGAGACCACGTCGAAGCCGATACCGGCTTCGCCAAGCACCAGACCGATCTGGTTCACGTCGGACCGGTCGAGCCCGACATAGAGTGTTTCGTAGGCGGGTTTGTTGAGATAGGCCGCGCCCGCGACAACGACGGCCATGACCAGCGCCAGCATGCCGCCCAGAAGGGCGAGCCGGCGGGGGCCGAGGCTTTTCAGGTTAGCGACAACGGTCTGAATCTGCTCAGGCAACGCCCAATGCTCCCATACGAATTCTGAAGGGAGAGTAGACGCCGAAGCTTGTGCGAAAATGAAATGGGGCCGTTTCGCGGCCCCACTGGAAAGAATACCGGGATGTGCGGTGCGGTGTCTTACTTGAACAGCGCGAGAATGCTCTGGGCGTTCTGGTTGGCGATCGACAGGGCCTGAATGCCAAGCTGCTGCTGAACCTGAAGGGCCTGCAGGCGCGTGGATTCCTCGTTCATGTCGGCATCGACAAGCTGTCCGACGCCGCGCTCGATGGAATCCATCAGGTTGGAGACGAAGTCTTTCTGCAGGTCGAGACGGGTCTTCGCCGCGCCGAGATCGGCTGCGGCATTGGACATTGCCGACAGGGCGGTTTCGATATCGGTCAGATAACCGTCAATCTGGGCGTCCGTGCCGTTGGCGACGATGTCGATCAGCATGATGTCGTCAGCCAGACCGCCGGCGGCGCCGCCGGCAGCGAACAGCTTGACGCTGCCGATGTCGATCTTGATGGTGCCAACGGTGACAGCGCCTGCGGAGGAGCGGTTGTAGGCGGAAACCACTTCCATATCGCCGGTGTCGTCGGTCGCCAGAATGTTGGTGCCGGCATAGCTTGCGCCCGTGGCGGCGCTCTTGATGTGGTCAAGCAGGATGCTGATTTCGGCCTGGATCTTGCCCTGGTTCTCGGCGCTTGCGCCGCGTGCGGTGACCAGCTTCGACTTGATGGCGTCGACGGCTTCCAGCACGTTGTTCATGGCGGTATAAGAGGTGTCGACCTTGCCTGCGCCCAGACCGAGTGCGTCCTGCACGGCGGATAACGCCTTGTTGTCGGAGCGCATGGTCGTTGCAATCGACCAGTAGGCGGCGTTGTCGCTTGCCTCGGCGACGCGATAACCGGTGGAAATGCGGCCCTGAACCACGTCCATGGACTTGTTGGTCATTTTCAGGCTCTGCAATGCAACCATTGCAGATGTGTTGGTCATGATGCTGGCCACGTGATCACCCCTTTGTTCAGCCGCCCCCGATCAGCGCCATGCGATGACGCCGGGTATGGTTAACAATAGGTAGGCACACATGGTTAACAGGCTGTTAACGCAGGTTAACTGTTATGGATAAGGCCAATAAAAAACGGGCCGTTCTTGCGAACGGCCCGCGGGTCTTGTGAAAGATGCCGGTGCCTGAGCACCGGGATCAATCCATTAGCGGAACAGCGAAAGGATGTTCTGCGAGTTGGAGTTGGCGATCGACAGCGCCTGAATGCCCAGCTGCTGCTGAACCTGCAGGGCCGACAGACGGGCCGACTCTTCGTTCATGTCTGCATCGACCAGCTGGCCAACACCGCGCTCGATGGCGTCGGAGAGTTTGCCAACAAAGTCTTTCTGCAGATCGACGCGCGACTTGGCTGCGCCGAGCTCTGCTGCCTGGTCGGCGAGGGCGGCAAGAGCCGTCTCGACGGTGCCAAGAGCCGTGTCGACTGCCGTGTCGGCAACCTGGCCGCCGGAAGCGTCGAACAGAGCGGTTGCAACGACGTTTGCTGCAGTACCGGCGGTGCCGGCCGTGTCGAGCACCAGAACTTCGGCGCCCGTCAGCGTGACTTCGTCGATGGAGACGGTCGTGCCGGTGCGGTTGTAGGAAGCGACGATGTTAACATCGGCGTTGTCCTGGATGATGTTGGAGCCGGCATAGTTGGAGTTGCCGACGACCGACGTGATGTGCTCCTGAAGCGAATTGATTTCGCCCTGGATCTTCTGCTGGTCTTCCTGCGAAGCGCCGCGTGCCGTGACAAGCTTCTGCTTGATCTTGTCGACGGTGTCGATGACTTCGTTGATGCCCGTGTAAGCCGTGTCGACTTTACCGGCTCCGAGACCCAGAGCATCCTGAACGCTGGACAGGGCCTTGTTGTCGGACTTCATCGAAGTCGCGATCGACCAGTAAGCTGCGTTGTCGGCAGCTTCACCAACGCGCAGGCCCGTCGAAATGCGGGACTGGGTGGTGGCCATGTTCTTGGAGATGGTGTTGAGGGTCTGCAGCGCGGTCATTGCCGACGCATTGGTCATAAGACTAGACATGGGATAAACGCCCCTGAAATACAAAATAAACGAGGGACATACCGGGCTGACCGGTTTGACGGAGTGGCATCATGCCCTTGATCCCGTTGCAGGATCTGTCCGCCATGCACGAGCATTTATGGCGGCGATTTCCTACCAAAAGGATAACCGGGAAAGTTAATTTGGAAGAGTCTGGAAAATTTTTGTCGGCTTTTCAGGCAGGGCGGATCACGCCGCCCCGCATTGCCGGATCAAAGCCCTAAACAAATGACCGGACGAGGCTGCCCACGAGCAGGTTCCACCCGTCTATCAGGACGAAGAAAAGTATCTTGAACGGTAGCGATACGACGGTCGGTGGCAGCATCATCATGCCCATCGACATGGTGATGGTTGCGACGATCAGATCGATGACCAGGAATGGCAGAACGATCAGGAAGCCGATCTCGAAGCCGCGCCGGATTTCAGAGATCATGAAGGCAGGCACCAGCACGCGCAGATCGGCGCTTTCGACCGTGACGTCGATGTCGGCATTGCCGCGTTCTGCGGCGAGGTCGGCAAAGAGGGCGAAATCCTTCTCGCGCACATTGTTGACCATGAAGCCACGGAACGGCTCCGTGATGCGCTGCACCGCGTCCTGTTCGCTGATCTCGTTGTTCATCAACGGCCGGATGCCGTCCGCCCAGGCCCGGTCGAATGTGGGGGCCATCACGTAGAAGGTCATGAACAGCGAAAGGCTGATCAGGATCAGGTTGGCCGGTGTGGTCGGCAGGCCCATGCCGGCGCGCAGGATCGAGAAGGCGATCACGAAGCGGGTGAAGCTCGTGACCATGATCAGGATGCCGGGCGCGACAGAGAGAACCGTCAACAGGCCGAAAAGCTGGATGATCGTGCCGATGGTCGATCCGTCCGCGCCGGTCAGCGCGCCAAGATCGATGGACTGTGCTGCCGCTGCGGAGGGCGCAAGCACGGCGGCAAGGGCCAGGAATAAACGTTTCATTCGAACAACAGCGCCCTGAAGAGGATCTGCTTGACGGCGCCGTCGCTGCGAACTCTGGCGCGTTCTTCCAGATCGGAGCGCAGATGCTGGAAGCCGCTGGCCGTTTCCACCTGGCGCAGCTTGATCGTGCGCAAATAGGCAAAGAGATCCTGATGGACGGCCTCGGCAATAACCGGGTCGGGTTCGCCCTCGAAGACCAGCGCCATTTCCGCGCGCACCCAGATTTCGCTGGGCTCGGCGAGATTGGTGGTGATTGGCTCGATCGTGTAGACGCCAACGGGACCGGGAACGGCAGCCTGTTCGCTGCCGGCATTGCCGTGCGCGGCGTCTTCACTTTCCGCCGTGCCGCTTTCCGCGACGGCGGTCCTGCTTTCCAGATAGCTGCCGGCGAACCAGGCAGCGCCACCGGCAAGCGCCGACATGACCAGCAGGATGGCCAGCTGGACGACGAGGGATGGTCCCTTGCTTTCCGGTGGTTGTTGTTCGAGCAGCGCCATGCGTGTTGAGGCTCCAGCGGCGGGTTAGAAGGGAAGCACCTGATCGAGGAACTGCTGGCCGTAGGGCGGCTGCTGAACCTCGCTGATCCGTCCGCGCCCGCCATAGGAGATGCGCGCTTCGGCGATGCGTTCGTAAGAGATCATGTTCTGCGGGTTGATGTCGCTCGGCCGCACGATGCCCTCAATGGTGAGGATGCGCAGTTCCGCGTTGACGCGCACTTCCTGCGTGCCGCGGATGCGCAGATTGCCGTTGGAGAGAACCTGCGTGACGACGGCTGCAACGAGCAGGCGGATGTTTTCCGAGCGCTCCGTCTGGCCGCCGCCGGTGGTGGAGGTGCCCGAGCCGATCTGGCCTTCGGCTGCTGCCGAAGAACCGGCACCGCCCACCGAATAGGAGCCGGACAGGCCAAGGCTGCGCGAGGCGTCGCGGGAGCGCTCCGACTCGTTCTTGAAACGCGCCTTGTCGTTGATCGAGATTTCGACCGTCAGGATGTCGCCCACATTGAGCGCGCGGGCATCGGTGAAGAGCCGGCTCTGCTTGTCGTCCCACAGCGAATAGCGGGTGAGGGCCGGGGCCGGGCGTTTTGGATAATTGTAGGCGGCCATGACTTCCGGGTCGATGGTCGCGCCGACCTGGGTCATGGCCGGTTCCTTGCCGATTTCCTTCATCGACTGCGAGCAGCCGGCGACCAGCGCCAGCGGCAGAATCAGTAGGGGCCGGAACGTCATGACGGGTCCTCCGGCCGCGCGGCGCTGGCGATGATGGTCGTCAGCGTCGCTGCGGACTTGCTGTTCATTTCATTGAGGATGATGCCGGCCGTGCGTGGCTCGAGCTTCATCAGGATGGCGGCGGCGAGTTCGACGCGCACTTCCGCCAGTCGTTCTGCGGCGGCGTCGGGCCGCATGGACGAATAGATCTCGACAATGCCTGCCTCGGCCTGCGCCAGAAAGATGTTGCGGCGCTGGAGCCAGCCTTCGTAGTCGGCCCGCTTCTGCTCAAGAGCCGCGATGCGTTCGTCCACTTCGCCCTTGAGCTTTTCCAGCTCCATGGCCTGAAGGGCGTAACGGCGGTCGCGCGCCGCATCGGCGATGTTGGCGCAGAAGCGTTCCACTTCGGCGGGCTTCATGGTGGCGGGATTTTCTGCTGCCAGCGCGTGCAGCGGCGCAAGTTGCGCGGCAAGGAGAACGCCGGCAAAAGCGCCCGTTGCGAATTTCTTCAATGGGTTCCTGCGAGACATGCGGCGCACCTATTGCAGCACGAGTTCGGCCTGCAACGCGCCGGCGGACTTGATGCCCTGAAGGATGGCGATGATGCCATCGGGCTTCACGCCCAGCCGGTTGAGGCCGGAAACGAGGGTTTGCAGGTTGGGGCCGTCCAGCACCGCCACTCTGGCGTCCGGCTGGGTGGCTTCGATTTCGGTGAACGGCTCGACAGCCGTCTGCCCGCGCGAGAAGGGTTCGGGCTGAACCACGCGCGGCGTTTCTGTGATGCGCACGGTGAGCGCGCCATGGCTGATGGCGACGCGGGAGATGCGCACATCATTGCCGATGACCACGGTGCCGCTGCGCTCATCCACCACGACGCGGGCCGGTCCGTCGGATTCGACCATCAGGTTTTCGATCTCGGCGTAGAAACGGGCGTAGGAAACGCCCTTAGGCCGGCGAATGCGGATGGTGCGCGCGTCTTCTTCCTTGGCGAGTTGCGCGCCGAAACGCGGGCCGGTGTAGGAGTTGATGGCGTCGGCAACACGCACGGCGGTCGAGAAATCGGCATTGCGCAGTTGAAGCACCAGCGTTGCGCTGTCGGACATGGAGGCCTCGACCTTGCGCTCGATGATTGCGCCGCTGGGCACGCGTCCGGATGTGGGCACGCCCTGGGTCAGCGTTTCGGCCTGGCCCTGCGCATTGAAGCCGGAAACGATGACGGAGCCCTGCGCCACGGCGTAGATCTCGCCATCGGCAGCGCGCAGCGGCGTCATGACCAGCGTGCCGCCGGCAAGCGATGTGGCGTCGCCCAGCGAAGAGACGTTGACGTCGATGCGTGCGCCCGACTGAACGAAGGGCGGCAGGTTTGCCGTGATGATGACGGCGGCGACGTTCTTGGCGCGCGAGCGCACGCCTTCGGACGCGATGCCGAGATTTTCGAGCATGGCGCGCATGGACTGTTCGGTGAAGGGCGAGTTGCGCAGGCTGTCGCCGCTGCCCTGAAGGCCGATAACCAGACCGTAGCCGACAAGCTGATTGTCGCGCGCGGCCTGCAAGACGGCGATGTCCTTGATGCGCGAAGCCGCGCCGGCCGGGAGGGCCAGCGTGACGCTCATCATCACTGCGAAAAGGAGACGGGAAATCATATGGCGCCGACCTCGACGGTTCCGTCAGCGAGGACCACACCGGTGAAGGTGCGGCCGCTTTCGATATTGCGCAGGCGGATCATGTCACCGGCTGCCCCGTGCTCAAGCGGCACGGCGCGCAGCGAGATGGAGAGCGCGCCTTCATTGAAGGTGACGGTGACGGGGCTGCCCGTTTCCACCAGATAGGCCTCACGGACATAGCTGATGGGAATGAGCCGGCCCGGCAGCAGGGTGCGCCGGGCGACCTTGCCGTCAATGTCTTCCAGCATGCGGGCAACGGCGGTGTTGCCGCGTGGCGGGCGGCGCAGCATCACCTCGTTGAGGGCATCGACGGAGATCGTCTCGCCGGGATAGATGACGCGGGTGGACACAACCGCCTGCTCCTGCGCCACAGCCGAAAGGCCCGTGGCGAAGAGGCTTGCCAGTGCGAGGAAAAGCGCGGGGATGGGGTTGTGCCGTATCATGCGAACCTACCGGATCGACTGGGTGACGGTTGCGGCCATTTCATCGGCCGCGCGGATGACCTTGGAGTTCATCTCATAGGCGCGCTGCGCGGAGATCAGCTCGGTGATTTCCTTCACCGGGTCCACGTTGGAGCCTTCGAGATAGCCCTGTTCGATGACGGCGAAGCCCGGATCGCCCGGCACGCCCTGAATGGCTTCGCCGGAAGCCGGCGTCTCACGGAAGAGATTGTCGCCGATCGGGTCGAGACCCGCTTCATTGGCGAAATTGGCAAGCGTGAGCTGACCGAGATCCTGAAGGTCGGCCTGTCCGTCGAGACGGGCGAAGACCTGGCCGGTCTTGTTGATCACGATCTCGATGGCGTCCTCCGGCACGATGATGGCCGGGTTGACGTTGTAGCCCTGCGTGGTCACGAGCTGGCCGGTGGCATTGGTGTTGAAGGAGCCGGCGCGTGTGTAGAGCGGTTCGCCATCGGTGCCTTCGATCTCGAACCAGCCCTTGCCGACCAGCGCCACGTCGAGCTTGTTGCCCGTGTTGTTCATCGGGCCCTGAATGTGGAGGTTGCGCACGGCTGCGGCCTTCACGCCAAGACCGACATTCGCGCCTTCCGGCACGATGGCCTGATTGGCGCGGCTCGGCACGCCCTGCATGCGCTCGGTCTGGTAAAGCAGATCCGAGAACTCGGCGCGGGCGCGCTTGAAGCCCGTCGTGTTGATGTTGGCGATGTTGTTCGCGATGACTTCGAGGTTGAGCTGCTGGGCGCTCATGCCGGTTGCGGCGATCGAAAGGGCTTTCATGGATCAGGCTCCTCAGATGGCCATGCGGCTGATGTCGAGATAGGTGGTGACGAGCTTGTCGCGCACGGCGATGGAGGCCTGCAGCGCCTGTTCGGCGCTCATCACGGCATCCACCACTTCGCGGGTGTCGGCCTCGCCCTGCAGGGCCTTGAGCGAAACGCCTTCGGCATGGTTGAGCTTGGCAACCGTGCTGGCCGCCGCCTCGCCGAGCATGGCGGAGAAAGCCTCGCCGGTTTCGGATGCGGGCATCTGGCGGGTGGGCTGAAGGCCCGTGGTCTCGGTCAGGGTCGAAGGGGCAATGCTGCCGACTGGAGGGATCATGACTGGCTCCGCATCAAATCAATGGTCATGGAAATGAGTTCGCGCGCCTGCTTGATCACCTGCAGGTTCGCTTCGTAACCGCGATTGGCCTCGCGCATGTCGGCCATTTCGATCAGCACGTTCACATTCGGCATCTTCACGTAGCCGCGCTCGTCCGCCGCCTCATGGCCGGGGTCGAACTGCAGCGTGAAATCGGACGGGTCGCGGGCGACCGAGCCGACCTCGACGACGCTGCCGCCGATATTGCGGTCGAGTTCCGCGACGAAGCTTATCGTCTTGCGGCGATAGGGATCGCCCCCGGGGACGTCGCTGGTGGACTTGGCGTTCGCCAGGTTTTCCGAAACCACCTGCATGCGTTCGGACTGCGCTTGCAGGCCGGATGCGGCGACTTTCAGGGAAGCGGAAAGCGGATCCAAGATTTACCCCCTCGACGTGGTCATGAGCATGCGGTGAAACGCCTTGACGATGGCGGTGTTGAGCTCGAACGAGCGGCGCACCTCGCCGGCATTGGACAGCTCGTCTTCCATGTTCACCGTGTTTTCCGATGGCAGGACTGCCGGGTCATCCTTGCTGGTCACGGAAAAGGAGGCATTCGTTGCGCCAAACTGCAGATGGTTCGGATTGGTGTTCCGGAGCGCCACCCGCGTGCCGTTCAGAACGTTTTCGAACGGCTCCACTTCCAGCGCCTTGTAGCCGGCCGTGTTGATGTTGGCGACGTTGCTGGCCACCGTCGTCTGACGCACGGACAGCCATTTGGCCTGCTGTGTGGCGAGGTCGAACAGATTGACGGGCTGCATCTGGCAAGTCTCTCGGTCTATGCGAACATGTCTTCCGGCACTTTAGGCAGCCAGTCTTGTGCGGGCCTTACGTGCCGTTGCCGGCGTCGGCGGAAAGCGTGATGACGAGTTCGCGTGAGGTGATCACTTCCCAGTGGCCATTCTTCCACTGGATACGGGAGATGCGGCTGCCATCGGGCAGGCGCGAACCGCGCTGGAGCATCCAGTAGCCATCTTCGTCTTCGATCATGGCGCGGCCGCCGACCACGTGAACCAGGCGAAAGCCCGGCTCGTCTCCGGGGAAGGGCTGATCCTCGAGCACCGCCGCCGGTCCACGGTCCACGGTGCCGGTGGCGGTGTAGTCCACCTGCGGCAGCGGGATCATGTTGGTGGGCAGACGCGCGCCAATGAGCGCGGGCAGGGCGTCGCGCGATGGGCCTTCCGGCGAGGGACGTCCGGCAAAGGTCATCGGGCGCACGCCGAACTGTTCCTGGTTGAAGAAGATGTACCAGGGGAACATGGCGCAGACGGCGGCGAGGCCGATCCCGCCCAGCATGATCATCCAGTCGCTGCGGCTGCTGCTCGGCGTGTGCAGCATGCCGGGCTTTGGTATGCGCCGGGGCAGGAAACCGGACCTGCGCCGTGGCGCTGCCTTTGCCGCCTGCGGGGGCTCGGGCATGGGGTCTGCTGCGGTCGGGTTGGGCTCCGTTCGCCGCCCGTCCGGAAGTTCGAGACTTGCCAGTCTGATTGTCATTGTACCGGCTCCCCGGCTTTCAGTTTCATCGCCAGATCCGTGAAGGGATCGGCGGAGCGTTGATCGTTCGGCGACTGCGTGAGGGCGTCGTAGATGAGCGGGATCTGCCGCACGGCCTGATCGAGCTCGGGGTCATGACCGGGCTGATAAGCGCCGAGCAGGCGGATGTCTCGTGTGTCCTCGAAGCGGGCGATCATGGCGCGCAGCCGCGTGACGAGGCGCTTTTCGTCCGGGGTCCAGGCCCGGTCCGCAAGACGCGAGATCGAGGCCAGCGGATTGACGGGTGGAAAGCGCCCCTGTTCGGCAATCGCGCGGTCGAGCACCACGTGACCGTCGAGAATGCCGCGCACCGCATCGGCCACCGGGTCATTGTGATCGTCGCCATCGACCAGCACCGACAGGATGGCGGTGATGGAGCCGCTTCCCGTCTCGCCGGGGCCGGCGCGTTCCAGAAGGCGGGGGAGTTCGGTGAAGACCGAGGCCGGGTAGCCGCGCGCGACCGGCGGTTCGCCGGCTCCGATGGAGACCTCGCGCAGGGCGTGGGCAAAGCGCGTGATGGAATCCACGATGAGCAGAACCCGGTCGCCACGGTCGCGGAAATATTCGGCGATGCTCATGGCCGTGTCCGGCGCACGGCGGCGCATCATGGCGCTTTCGTCGCTGGTGGCGACCACCGCCACGGATTTCGCCATGCCCTGCGGGCCAATCGTGTCTTCGAGGAACTCGCGCACTTCGCGGCCACGCTCGCCAACGAGCGCGATCACCACCGTGTCGAATGCGTCGGCATTCGCCAGCATGGAAAGGAGCGTCGATTTGCCGACGCCGGAACCGGCGAAGACACCAAGCCGCTGCCCGTGGCAGAGCGGTGTGAAAATGTCGATCACGCGCACGCCCGTGCGGAAACCTTCCGAAACCCGCTGGCGCTGCATGGCGGGCGGTGTGACGGGGGCCTGGCCCGTGGTGACCGGTCCGCCGGCGGGCGCAGGGCCGCCATCTGCGGGGCGTCCGAGCGCATCCACCACGCGGCCACGCCATGAGGGGCCGGGGGCGAGGCTGAGCGGTCCGCGATTGAAGACCGCTTCGCCGAGCCCGACTTCACCGGCCCGTTCATAAGGCGCAACCACCACGCCGTCGCGGGCAATCCGCACGACTTCGCCCGCACCCGCAGCGCCGCCATTGCGGCCGCGACGCGACACGAGATCGCCAAGCCTTGCCGTTTCCGAAAGGCCGCGCACGCTGTAATGGCTGGGCGAGACCTCGCTCACCCGGCCGCCATGGCTGACGAGAAAACGCGCATCGCCTGCAATCCGCCGATAGGCTTCTTCCAGGGCGGTCAGCACGGTTTCCCGTGGCGGCGTTGCGGAGGAGGGCAGTTCTGTCACGGTGATGCTCACCCACCCAGAAGCTTGATGGCGTCCTTGAGCGCGGTGTCGCTATCGCTCATGAGCGCCGACACGTGCTCGAAGGTGCGCTGCACTTCGATGAGGTTCATCATCTGCTGCACGGGATTGACGTTGGCTTCTTCCACAAAGCCCTGCGCCACGCCGACGCCGGGCTGATCGACAACGGGCTGTGCGTCATCGGCAACGAAGCCGGAATTGCCGAAGCGGGCGTAGTTTTGCGAGGGGGCGAACTCATAGAGGCCGATAGCGCCGACAAGCTGGCCATTCTGGCGCAGTGTGCCATCGGCGCTGGCTTCCGGCGGGCCGGCCAGCGGATCGAGCAGCAGCGGCGCGCCGCCGGCATCAAGCACCGGGTGCCCGTCGAGGCTGACCAGTTCGCCCGTCTCGCGCATGGTGAAGCGGCCATCGCGCGTGACCACGGTTCCCGCCGGTGTTTCGAGCCCAAACCAGGCTTCCCCCTGTACCGCGAAATCGAACGGGTTCTTGGTTTCGCGCAGGCCCCCTTGATGGGTGTCGATGTTGGGGGAGCCGGGTGCGGCGAAAGAGACGGAATCCGGCCCGTCGCCGCTCACCAGATCCCGGAAGTTCACCGATGTGCCGCGAAAGCCCACCGTGCCGGCATTGGCGACGTTGTCGGCCAGAGTTCCGAGGCGCTTTTCCAGTGCGACCTGAGAAGAAAGAGCGACGTAAAGTCCGGTCTGCATCTGGTCTGCTACCTCTTTAACTGCGCAATGGTGAAAAGCATGTCGGTGGAAATGCCGAACTCCGCCGGCTGGCTGAACAGCGCGGCGATGGAGGTCTGCTGCGAGCCGGAGGGGTTTTCCAGCTCCCACATGGTGGTGAAGCGCTTCAGGAAATCCTCAAGCTTCTCGGGATCCTTGAAGTCCGCGATCTCGACGCGCTCCTTGATCATCTCGACCTGCTTGTCGATGTCGGCCTGCGCCAGCGCAGGGGGGAAGCCGAGCGCGGTGCGCACCACCTGCGCGATGGCCTTGTCGGCCAGCAATTCGTAGTAGGAGCGGAATTCGGGGGCCTTGCGCTGGAAATAGAGCGCAAGCCGCACGCCCTCGTTTTCCTTGCCGGCATCCTCTTCGAGCGTCTGGCGCATATAGCGCTCGACGGCCAGGTTGTTGGCGATGTTGTAGGTCGTCGCGTCCTCGCCATAGCGGGCGAAGTTGAACGCTTCGGCCAGCGCCCTGTAGCGTTTGTCTTCGGTCTGGTTGGCCGGGCTTTGCGGATCGTCGATCCCGCCTTCGAGCACCGAGCGCAGGAAGCGGAGGTCGATCACTTCCTCGACATCGAAACCGTGCGCCATGAGCGCGAAGGTCAGCATCTCCTGATCGCCCATCAGATCGTCGACCGATTTGATGTCGGGGATCTTCGCCAGATAGTTGTTGAGGCTGGCGATCAGCGTCGGGTCGTTTGGCGGCACGCCATTCTTGATGGCGCGCGTGAGATATTTGTCGACGGTGCCCTTCTGGGCCGGGTTGTAATTCGTGGTGTCGGGGCCGCCGGCGGCAAAATTATAGGTGCGGGCGAACTCGATATAGCGCTTGTCGGTCAGCTTGTTGGCGAAGCTTTCCGGGTCGCTGATGCCTTCTTCAAGCACCTTCACCATGAAAGCCTTGGCATAGGCCATGTCTTCCAGACCGTGCGCCTTCATGGCGTAGCGGAACAGGCGGTCATCATTGACGAATTCCTCGATGGAGGTCACCCGGCCGATGTTCTGCTGATAATATTCCGTCTCGCGCTGCACCATTGGCTGGGACTGGACGCGCTCCAGCGAGCGCGACAAGTCGCGGTTGATCAGGTTGTAGCTCGTGAACGTGTTGATCAAGGCGCACCCTCCGCCATCTTCGGTTGCGCCAAATTAGTCTGCGTATCTTGCGCGAGGCTTTCCGCGCGCCGTTCCGGGTTTCAAGCCTCACGCAAGCCACGGCGGGTACACAGGAGAAAAGGCCTATAAAAGATGGCGGTATAGATGGGTATTCTTGTCGGACTCGTGGTAACGCTCGGCTGCGTGATTGGCGGCTACATGGCGATGGGCGGCCATGTGGACGTGCTTCTCCAGCCCTGGGAAGTCGTGATCATCTGCGGCGCGGCTTTCGGAACGTTTCTGGTCGCCAATCCGATGTCGACGGTCAAGGACGCCGGCAAAGCCTGTGTCGAAGCGCTAAAGGGCTCGGTTCCCAAGGAAAAAGACTACCTGGAGACGCTGGGCGTCCTGCACAGCCTGATGCGGGAACTGCGCACCAAGTCGCGCAGCGAAGTAGAAGCGCATATCGACAATCCCGAGGAATCGGCGATCTTCCAGTCCTACCCGACGGTGCTGGCGAACAAGGATCTGACCAGCTTCATCTGCGATTACTGCCGCATCATCATTATCGGCAATGCCCGTCCGTTCGAGATCGAGGCGCTGATGGATGAGGAAATCCAGACCATCCGCCGCGACAAGCTGAAATCCTACAATGCGCTCGTTGCGGTGGCCGAAGGTCTGCCGGCGCTGGGCATCGTTGCGGCGGTGCTGGGCGTCATCAAGGCCATGGGCGCCATCAACGAGTCGCCTGAAATCCTGGGTGGCCTGGTTGGTGCGGCGCTCGTCGGCACCTTCCTCGGCATTTTCATGTCCTATGCGGTGGTCGGTCCGATCGCCACCAAGATCAAGATCGTGCGTGAGAAGAAGAACCGGCTTTACGTGATCGTGAAGCAGACCCTGCTTGCCTACATGAACGGCTCGCTGCCGCAGGTGGCGCTGGAGTTCGGCCGCAAGACCATTTCGGCCCATGACCGGCCGACCATCGATGCGGTGGAGCAGAGCACGATGAACACCGGCGGGGCCGGTGACAAGCAGGCCGCGTGATGCGCGATCGTCAACGGAGCAACAACCGACCATGGCGCTGACCGAAGATCCAGAACTGATGCGTGCGCTCGTCGTGGAGCGTCTGGTGGGAGCCACCGGCGATCCGCGCCGCGTGTCGGAAGCAGCGCGCTCCTGTGCGACCCGCGCCCTGACGCGCGTGATGGACGCTCTGGAAGAAAAACTCCCCGCAGCGGTGAAGGTTGAGCTGATCGATGTGGAGATCGTTCGACTGGCGGAATTGAAGCCGAAGGAAGATTGCTGCGACGCGCTCGCGGTCATCGCCGGCGAAGTTTCGGGCGATGCGCTGACCATGCGTCTTGACCCGACGGCCATCTCCATTCTCGTGGGGACGATGTTTGGCGGCAATCCGGAACTGCCGGCTGTTCCGCTGCAGCGCCCGCCATCGGCGATTGAGCGCGATGTGGCGGCGCTGACATTTGATATTTTCGCCAAGGCTCTCAATGGCAAGGGCGCTCGCTCGCTTGGCCTGCGCCTTTTGCTGCCGACCGTTCAATCGGGAGCGGATTTCCGCCGTTTCGTCGTTCGCGACGGGCCGGGCGTGCGGATGCGCTTCGCTATCGGCGGTGAGGAAAGCGGCGGCGTTCTTACGGCCTGGATGCCGCAGCGCCTGCTTCTGGAAGCGCGGGAGCTGGAAGGCAGCGACCAGCGCCAGCAGAATGCGAAGGCGGCCGACTGGCACAATCGTTTCAGCGATGAAGTGATGCGCTCCAATGTGCGCATTCGCGCGACCATCCCGCTGATGCGTATGGCGCTCGGCGAGCTTGCCTCGCTGCACGAAGGCCAGGTCATCGAGTTCGGTGACGGCGCGCAGCCCGAGGCGCGGCTGGCGGTGCGCGACAAGACGGTGTTCACCTGTGATTTCGGCAAGGCCGGACATCACTACACGGTGCGGATCAAACAACCCTTCGATGCCCGCAAGGACGTCGTCGAAGGTCTTCTGGCGCAATGATGCGCCGGGAACGCGGTGAAGGAGAATGACTATGACCAATGCCGAGCCTGAGCCGCAGGAAAACGGCGAGGAAGAGCTCAACAAGGCCATTGAGGAGCTGAAGGACGTTCTCCACGAGGAAACGTCGGGCACCAGCGGCGAAGCCGGGTCTTTTGCGAGCAATCCCGAACTGGTGATGAGCATTCCGGTGGAGGTGCAGATCGTTCTGGGCAGTGCGGAAATGCCTGTTTCCCAGCTGATGGCGCTCAAGAAGGGATCGACGGTTTCGCTGAACCGTCGTGTCGGCGAGCCGGTGGAGATCGTGGTGAACGGCCGGCGCATCGCGCGCGGCGAGATCACGCTGGTCGAGGATGATCCTTCGCGCTTTGGCGTGAAGCTTACGGAAATTGCCGGCAGGGCTTCTGCCCAGTAAACTGGATTGCGAAGAGAAAGGTCGGATTGGTCATGACGGAAGCTCTGGCTCTGACACAGGCGCAGAAAGCGGCCACCATTCTGGTGGCTATGGGCAAGCCCGCAGCGGGCCGCCTGCTCAAATTCTTCAAGCAGGATGAGCTCAAGGCGCTGATGGAAGGCGCACGCCTTTTGCGGACCATTCCGCAGGCGGAGCTGGAAAAGGTGGTCGGCGAATTCGAGGCCGAGTTTACCGAAGGCGCCGGCCTGCTGGATTCTGCCGACAGCATTGACACCATTCTGACCGAGACGCTTTCCGAGGAGGAGATGAACCTCCTCATGGGCCGCAACGACCCGAAGGCCGGCGAGGCCGAGGAAATCTGGGCCGAGCTGGAAAAGCTGAAATCCGAAGAGCTGATCGAGCTGGTTTCGAGCGAGCATCCGCAGGTGATCGCCGCCATTCTGAGCGGTATTTCGCCGGCGATTGCGGCCAAGGTTCTGGTGAGCCTGGAAAAGGCGCTGCGCACCGCCGTTGTGGCGCGCATGGCGGCCACCGGCGACATGCCGGCTGCGGCCAAGAAGCTGATCGAGAACCGCATGGCCGATCTGCTGCGCGACATGCGCGCCGGCAAGGATTCCACCGTGGGTCTGGCGCGCGTGGCTTCGCTGCTCAACGAACTCGACAAGGAACAGGCCGACGAGGTCATCCACGAGCTGGAGCGCAGCGGCACGAGCGATGTGAAAGCCATCCGTTCGCAGCTCTTCAGCTTCGAGGAGATCGTTCTTCTCGACCAGAAGGCGCGCGTCGCCCTGTTCGACGGTCTTTCGAGCGATCTTGTCACGACCGCGCTGCGCAATGCTTCGCCCGATGCGGTGGAGGCGGTTCTTTCCGCTCTTGGCCAGCGCACGCGGCGCATGATCGAGGCGGAACTCAGTGTCGGTTCCGAGGATGTGCCGGAGACGGAGATCCATCAGGCCCGCAAGCGCATTTCCGCGATGGCGGTTCAGCTATCGCAGCAGGGCAGTTTCGAACTGCCCGGAATGCAGCAGCAGGCCGCCGCCTGACGCTTTTCGCAAGGCCTGTCCGGGTCGCGCCTGACAAGGCGTTCCGGGCGGCCGGTCTGGTCTGAATGCGTTTGAGCGAAGGGTCTGATGGCGGAAGGCGCTGACAAGGAAAGCAAAACAGAAGAGGCCACGGAGAAGAAAATCCGTGACTCCGTCGAGAAGGGACAATTGCCTTTCTCGAAGGAGGTGCCTGTTTTTGCATCTTTTCTGGCGATACTCACTTTCACGATCTTCTTCGCTCAGGACAGCGCGGTGCGGCTGAGCAGCTTCCTGTCGACCTTCCTTGAACGGGCCGATGGCTGGGCGCTCGAAACCCGCTCGGATGCGATGGCGATCTATCAGCTGGTGTTCTTCGAGATCGCCAAGGTGGTCGGCGTCGTGATGCTGCTTCTGGTGGCCGCCGGCATTTCAGCTTCGGTGTTGCAAAACACGCCCCGTTTCGTGCTCGACCGCATCAAGCCGAAGGTCTCGCGCATCTCGCTCAAGGAAGGCTGGAGCCGCATCTTCGGCGTCAAGGGCATGGTCGAATTCGCCAAATCCCTTGGCAAGATCCTTGTGGCGGGCGGGTTCCTGATATTTGCGATGCGTGAGGCGGAGACCCGCCTGCTTGCCGGGATGATCACCAATCCGGTCGAGTTCAGCACGGTCATCCGCGACATTGCTGTGGAAAGCCTCGTGGTTGTCACGCTCGTGGTGGCGGTGATCGCGGTGGCCGATCTGTTCTGGTCCCGCCATCAGTGGCGTGTCGACCTGCGCATGACCAAGCAGGAAGTGAAGGATGAGCACAAGCAGGTGGAGGGCGATCCGATCGTCAAGGCACGCCTGCGCTCACTCGCCCGCGACCGCGCACGCCAGCGCATGATGTCGGCCGTGCCGCAGGCCACGCTTGTGATCGCCAACCCGACGCACTTTGCAATTGCCCTTCGATATCGCCGTGACGAGGACGCAGCGCCCGTCGTGGTTGCGAAGGGGCAGGACCTCATTGCGCTGAAAATCAGGGAGATAGCGACGAATCATAACATCCCCGTCTTCGAAGAGCCACTGCTCGCCCGATCCATGTACAAACAAGTTTCGGTTGATAGTTTGATTCCATCACAGTTCTACAAGGCTGTCGCGGAGCTGATCCGCCGCATCTATCGAACTGGCGATAAACCGTAGTCAGCAGGATTATATTATGGATAAGCAGCCGCATTCGCCTGCTCGCGAAATCATAGTCGCCAATGCCATTCGCGCGGTGGCGAACGAATTGCGTCTTGTCGATGTTGCCGACTACATCGCGTTCATCAGGCTTGAGAGCCTGGCGAGTGTTGCGGATATCGTGGAGTCCGCTGCCGAACTCTATTTCATGCCGGGCACATTACGGTTGGGCCATGGCTGCGATGCGCGTGTTTCGTGGAGCGGAAGCCCGCAAATTTCTCTCGATCTGGAACTGCGCCCGGGTGGCGTGACCGTCTATTTCACGCTCGAACTGAGCGACGACAATGCGGCTGTCGAGGTCAATTACGTGGCCTTTGATGATCCGGCCGAAGACCCGGAAGTGAATTCGCGCTACCTGGCCGATGCGCTGCAGGCTTCGCGGATCGTGCGTAGCGAGCGACCGCTGATCAACGGTTAGCCTTCTTCAGTCGATAAGCCCGTTGCGGAGCGCCTTGGCGACCGCGTGAACGCGGTTGACCGCATCCAGCTTCTGCGTGGTGTTTGCGAGATATTGGTTTGCAGTGTGCACCGACAGGCCGAGGCGTTTGGCGATTTCTTCGCTGGTCAGCCCGTTGGCGGTGAGTTTCAGGCATTGCAGCTCGCGTTTGGAGATCGCTGCGCCTTCGCTGTCCTCGGGGAGCGGGTCCTGCTCCGTGATCTGTGCAAAAAGCGCATTGCACCGGCTGTGCAGGTCGAGCAGCGCGTCGCGCTCGATCTGGATGTTCTGACCGATCATGATGACCGCGCCAAGGTGTCTCTGCTCTGTGGTGAGCGGCAGGACAAGCCCACTGGCCTCATGCGCAGGCGGGATTTCCTCGCTGTGCATGCCGGTGTCGTCACCGGGCATGGCGATGCCCCAGTGAAAGGGGTGAAAGGCCTCGGTGATTTTCTTGCAGAAACGCTTTGGTAATCGACCGGCGAGTTCCTGCGCTTCATCATCTGTCTGCGGGCTTCTACCGGTGAGGGCGGGTGACAGTCGCTGTCTTGTGAGGCCCTTGACCGTATAGAGATGGAACCGGTCGGCACCGGTGCTTTCGGTGAGCTTTTGCAGCTCCTGTGCGATGTCCGAAAGCGTCATTGATCTGCCGTTCTAGATTAGCCCGTTGCGAATGGCCGTTGCGATGGCCATGGCTCGGTTTTTTGCTGCCAGCTTGTGAATCGCATGGGCGACGTAGCTGTTTACCGTGTTGGAAGACACGTTGAGGATGAGAGAGACCTCATCCGCGGTCTTGCCTTCGGAGACCCAGTAAAGGCACTCGCGCTCGCGTTCCGATAAGGGTTCGCCGAGCGCATTGGTCTTTGTTCTGAAGCCTGAAAGGTGGTGGCACAGATTGATGTGCATGCGCCGCAGGTCTGCCGGATCGAGAGCGCCTGGCCGATCCCCGGAAATCAGCGCGATGTAACGCTTCTTTCCCGCTGGCAGTTTGAGGAGGAAGATTTCCTGATGATCATGAAGGCTCAGATTGGCAATGTCTTCACAGGAGAGAAGGGCGGCAAGTGCAGCCGGGTGCCAGGGGCGTGAGGTGAGGCCGGGAAAGGTGGAAGCAGAGCTCTCGATAAGCCGGGATATGGCCGTCATCCCGACATCTTCGATTGTGTCGAAGCTCCAGTTGGAAACGAGGATCCGGGCCATGCCGGTGGAACTGTCGGGTGCTGCTTCGGCGATCAGGTAGGAGGTGTTGCCACTGTTGGGGCAATAGCTGCGGGCAAGGCTGGCGAGGTCGCGCCGCGATATGGCCCTCAAGGGCCGGACGGATTGCTTTTCGCGTGTATCAGTTGCCATTCGCTCTCATCGCAAATCCCCACCGGCGGGAAGCCGGTATTGTTGGTTTTGCGGATACGCAATACGAGGCCCGCAACGTCCCCCGCCCAGCGTCGAAATCGGTGTCCGTACAACCGGCATGACCGTATAAATACGCTTTGAAACGGGCAGCGCTCTCGGGCCAGAACAGCTTTGTCATTCAGTGGCCCCCCAGTCACCTCGTTAATCGTTAGGTAAGGTTTCGATTCGGGTCAAGAAAAGCTCAAACCGGTTGAAATGCTTCAAATGTAGAACAGAGAACGCCCCTCTTCAGTGAAAAGATGCATCTTTTCTGCGGATGCGGTGAGGCGAAGGCGCTCGCCCCTGGCATGTTTCTGGACGCCGGCGATCTTCACGACGACCGGTTCATCCACATCTTTCACATTTACGTAAACATTCGTGACCTCGCCGAGCCGTTCGACAAAGTGCACTTCGCCTTCGAAGAGAAAGTCATCTCCATCTGCAACCCGCAGATCTTCCGGCCTTACGCCGAAATGGGCCGGCGCGCCTGCCAGACTTTCGGGAGAAGGGATGGGAACGGCGACCTGCCTGCCGGAAAGGGAAATCACGGTCTGCCCGCCGGTCTTTTCGATGCGGGCCGGCTGGATGTTCATGGCGGGCGAGCCGATGAACCGGGCGACGAAAAGATTGGCGGGTTTTTCGTAAAGCTCGATGGGCGCGCCGACCTGCTCGATATGTCCCGCCGACAGGACGACGATGCGGTCTGCAAGCGTCATGGCCTCCACCTGATCGTGGGTGACGTAGACCATGGTGGTGTCGGGCATTGAGCCTTTGAGCTTGGCGATCTCGATGCGGGTGGCGACACGAAGCGCTGCATCCAGATTGGAGAGCGGTTCGTCAAACAGGAACACTTTCGGATTGCGCACGATGGCGCGGCCGATGGCGACGCGCTGTCGCTGACCGCCTGAAAGCGCCTTGGGCAGGCGATCAAGATATGGTGTCAGCTGCAGGATCTCGGCCGCTTCCTGTACGCGCTTGTCGATCTCTTCCTTCGGGGCCTTGGCGATCTTCATGCCGAACGCCATGTTGTCGTAGACCGTCATGTGCGGGTAGAGCGCATAGGACTGGAACACCATGGCGATGCCGCGCTGCGATGGCGGGATGTCGTTCACGCGCGCGCCGCCGATGAACATCTCGCCACCGGTGATGCTTTCAAGCCCGGCGATCATGCGCAGGAGCGTGGACTTGCCGCAGCCCGAAGGACCGACGAAGACGATGAACTCGCCTTCCTCTATGTCCAGGTCGATACCGTGGATGACCCTGGTATTGCCGTAGCTCTTCTGGATGTTCTTGAGCGAGAGATCCGTCATGTCTCCATCCCCTTGCTGCCGAACCAGCTTGCATAGGCCGGCAGCGTGACGATGCCGTCCTCCACCGTTCCGGCTGCGCCGGAATCGGCCATGGTCGCATAATCCCGGACATCGAGCTTCAGCGTGACCGGCCCGTCGCTCATGTTCACCGCCACCAGAATGGCGTGGCCGGCCATGGAGCGCTCGAAGACAAGCACCTCCTCAGTGCCTTCCCGGAAGGTGATTCCGCCCTTGGCGAAAACGGGATGGCGGGCGCGAAAGGCAAGTGCATTGCGATAGTGCGACAGGAGCGTGTCCGGCCCCTCCTGCGCCGACACGGCCAGATGGAGGTGCTCCGGCGGCACGGGCAGCCAGGGCTTTGCGCCCGAGAAGCCGCCATTGACCTGCGTTTCAGACCAGACCATCGGGGTGCGGCATCCATCGCGCCCCTTGAAGGTCGGCCAGAACTGGATGCCATACGGGTCCTGCAGGTCTTTCAGGTCTAGCACGGCTTCGGTGAGGCCCAGCTCCTCGCCCTGATAGAGGCAGACGGAACCGCGCAGTGACAGAAGCAGCGTCGTGGTCATCTTCAGGAAGGCGTCGCGGTCGTGGACCTGATCGGCCCAGCGCGAGGCATGGCGCACCACGTCATGATTGGAGAAGCTCCAGCACGACCAGCCATCGGGCGCCTTGTCGCCGAATGCCTCGATGACGCGCCGGACACGGCCCGGCGTGAGCGGTTCCTGCGACAGGAAGTCGAAGGAATAGCACATGTGAACCTTGTCGCCGCCGCTCGTATATTCGGCGACGATGTCGAGGCCGCGCTGCGCATCCCCCACTTCGCCGACAGCCGTGGTGCCGGGATATTCATCGAGCAGCGCACGGAAGCGTTTCAGGAATTCCAGGTTCTCGGGCTGGTTCTTGTCGTAGAGGTGGTTCTGGAAGTTGTAGGGATTGACCGCAGGCGCGATGGAGGCGTTGCGCTGGTCCTGCTCAAGCGGCGGATTGTCTTCCAGACCGGCCGAGTGGACATAGAAATTGATCGTGTCGAGACGGAAACCGTCGACGCCGCGTTCCAGCCAGAAGCGGACCGTCTCAAGCAGCGCGTCCTGAACATCGGGATTGTGGAAGTTCAGGTCCGGCTGGCTGGCCAGGAAATTGTGCAGATAATACTGGCAGCGGCTCGTGTCCCATTCCCATGCGGAGCCGCCGAAGATCGACAGCCAGTTGTTGGGCGGGCTGCCATCGGGTTTCGGATCGGCCCAGACATACCAGTCGGCGCGTGAATTGGTGCGGTTCTGCCGGCTTTCCACGAACCAGGGATGCTGCGCGGAAGAATGCGAGATCACCTGATCGATCATCACCTTGAGGCCGAGCCGGTGGGCCTCGGTGATCATGGCGTCGAAATCGGCCAGCGAACCAAACATCGGATCGACCTGGGTGTAGTCGGAGACATCATAACCGAAGTCGAGCATGGGCGACTTGAAGAAGGGTGACAGCCAGATCGCATCAACCCCAAGCGAAGCGATGTAGGGCAGACGCTGGGTGATCCCTTTGAGGTCGCCGATCCCGTCGCCGTTGGAATCCTGAAAGGAGCGCGGATAGATCTGGTAGATGACGGCGCCGCGCCACCAGTCGGCGTCTTCGGCGTGGCGGCTTACGGCTCCGGGAGCATGTTCCAAGGGAGCATCGTGAAGGACATTCATGGGAGCGGTCAGCCTCCTTTGACGGACCCGGCCAGAAGGCCGCGGACCAGGTAACGTTGCAATGCGAAGAAAACGAGAATGGGCACCACGATGGCCACGAAGGCCGATGCGGTGAGGATTTCCCAATTGCCGCCACGCGAACCGAGCAGTTCGCGCAGTCGGCCGGTCAGCACCAGCTGTTCTTCATTGTTTCCAAGGAAGACGGTGGCGACGAGCAGGTCGTTCCAGACCCAGAGGAACTGGAAGATGGCGAAAGAGGCGAGTGCGGGAAACGACAGCGGCAGAATGATCTTGCGGAAGATCTCGAAATCCGACGCGCCATCGACGCGCGCGCTTTCGATGATCTCGCGCGGCAGGCCGGCCATGTAGTTGCGCAGGAGATAGATGGCGAGCGGCAGGCCGAACCCCGTATGTGCGAGCCAGATGCCGATGAACGACTTGCCGATGCCGATCGTGTTGTAGAAACGCAGAAGCGGGATCAGCGACATTTGTAGCGGGACGACGAGCAGGCCGACAATGGCGGCAAGCAGAAGCGCGCGGCCCGGAAACTCCATCCATGCCAGTGCGTAGGCTGCATAGGCCGCAATCAGGATCGGAATGACGGTCGCCGGAATGGTCACGGTCATCGTGTTGATGAAGCTCTTGCCGAGCCCTTCGGAGAACAGGACGTTTTTGTAATTTTCCGTGGTGAAGCGCGGCGGCTCGACCGAGCTCACGAAGATGCGCTGGCCGCGGCCGGGTTCGGGCTGTTCGGCATAGGTGATGGTGTAGTCGCCACTGGCCTCGACGGTGAGCATGCCACCGTCGCGCAATTCAGCGCTCTCGCCGACGGCGAAGGCTGAAGGTGCGCGCGATGATATGCCGAAGCCGACGGCCTTGCCGCTGCCATCCTCGAACACATTGCCGGTGAGCACGTAGCGGCCGTCTTCCAGCGTGGCGTTTTCCGGCGGGGCTGCGCGTGCGACCACGTTGCGTTCGGACGCGGTGAGGGCGGTCCACCAGCCGCTCACGGCGAGCTGGTCCTTGTCGCGAAGCGATGAGACGAGAATGCCGAAGGTCGGCAGGGTCCACAGCGCCACGAGCAGGAGGACGGATATGTTGACAACCCATGAGAGGGCAGGGCGCGAGCCGACGGGCGTGCTCATTTCATGTCCTTCCGTGCTTCGCGGATGTTCCAGATCATGATCGGCGTGACCATGGCCATGATGACCAGCGCGATGGTCGAGGCGCGGCCGAAATCGAGCCCGCGGAACATCCAGTCGAACATGTAATTGGCGAGCACCTGGCTGCCCCACTGGCCGTTGGTCATAGCCAGCACGATGTCGAACACTTTGAGAACCAGAATGGTGATGGTGGTCCAGACCACGGCGATGGTGCCCCAGATCTGCGGCACCTTGATCTTGTAGAAAATCTGGAAGGGCGAGGCGCCGTCGATGATGGCCGCCTCGATGGTCTCTTCCGGGATGCCGCGCAGCGCGGCCGAGAGGATGACCATGGCAAAGCCGGTCTGGATCCAGATCAGGATGACCATCAGGAAGAAATTGTTCCAGAAGGGGATGGTGATCCACGCCTGTGGCTCGCCACCGAAGAAGGTGACGACGGCGTTGAGGATGCCGATCTGTTCGGAGCCTTCGGCGCGGTAATCATAGATGAATTTCCAGATCACGCTCGCGCCGACGAAGGAGATCGCCATGGGCATGAAGATGAGGCTCTTGGCGACATTGCCCCAGCCGATGCGGTCGGTGAGGGCGGCGGCGATGAGGCCGAAGAAGGTGGCGGCGGCGGGCGCGACGATGAGCCACAGAATGTTGTTGCGCATGCTCTCGCGGAAGGCTGCGTCCTTGGCAAGCCAGGCGTAATTGGCTCCGCCGACCCAGGTTTCGCCGCTCGGCCCGTGGAACGACAGGAAGATCGAGTTGATGACCGGATAGACCAGATAAATGCCGAGAATGACGATGGCCGGCCCCAGAAAGAGCCAGGGGCGGATGCCGTTGGCGGCGTTGATGTTGTCCGCGACGCGGCTGCCGCGTGGCGGATAGATCAGGTCGAGGAGCCGGTTGGAACCCCAGAAATAGCCGAAGCAGGCGGCCACGCCGAGCACCATGACAAGCACTGCCTGGACGAGCTTGATGTCGGGCAGGACCGTGTTGAGCGCGGTGAAGACGGCGACGGCGCAGAGCACCGCAAAGACGATGCCGGCAATCATGATGCCAAGCGCAATCGCCATATTGAAAAGGAAGCGGCCGAGGCCCGATGGACGGGACCGCGGGGCGGCTTCGGTCGAGGAGATGGCCATGTCAGCCTCCTGGGCGCATGCCGGCTGTGCCGGTGCTCCCACCCCGCATGCTCAATGGCGGCGGGGTGGGCGGTGTTGCATGCGCAGTCCTACTTGATGGCGTCCCATTCCTTCTGGATCTCGCCGGCGACCTCTTCGGCGGGCTGGCCGCCGACATAATCGATCATGCCGGTCCAGAACGCGCCTGCGCCGATCTTGCCGGGCATCAGGTCGGAGCCGTCAAAGCGGAATGTGGTCGCATTGGTCAGGATTTCGCCCTGCTTGCGCAGCGCATCATTGGCGTAGGCCTCCGGGTTCACGCCCTTGTGCGGGGTGAGGAAGCCGGCCTGCGCCATCCAGATTTCATGCGCGATGGGCGTCTTCAGGAATTCGATGAAGGCGCGCGCCACATCCGAATCCTTCGTGATGGCGAACACGGTGCCAGCACCCAGAACCGGGGTGCCGAGATCCTTTTCCGCATAGGCCGGCAGGTAGAAGAAGTCTGCGTCGCGGCCAAGCTGCGTGCCCTCGGGGAAGAAGGAGGGGATGAAGGACGCCTGCCGGTGCATGTAGCATTTCGGCGGGACGGCGAAGAGGCCTTTGGGGCTGTCGCGGAAGTCGGTGGAGGCCACGGCGCCGGCGCCGCCATCCACATAGTCGTCATTGCGCGCGAACGCGCCGAATTCCTCGATGGCCGCAACGACGCGTTCATCGTTGAACGGGATTTCATTGGTCACCCACTGGTCATAGACCTCGGGCGACTGGGTGCGCAGCATCAGGTCTTCCACCCAGTCAGTGGCCGGCCAGCCGGTTGCGCCGCCCGAACCGAGACCGATGCACCAGGGCGTTTCGCCATCGGCGACGATCTGGTCGGAAAGCGCCTTCAGTTCTTCCATGGTCTGCGGCACTTCATAGCCCGCATCCTCAAAGTTTTCCGGCACGTACCAGACCAGCGATTTGACATCTGCCTTGTAGGGGAAGGCGAAGAAGGCCTTCGCCCCGTCCTTGCCGGCATAGGTGCCGAGATCCACCCAGGACTGGCCGGCAGCATAGTTTTCCTTCATCCAGCCGGCAGTTTCGTTGCCGAGCGGCACGAGCAGGCCCTTGGAGGCGAGGTCGCCTGCGAGGCCCGGCTGCGGGAAGACTGCGACATTCGGTGCGCTGCCGGCCTGCGTGTCGATGACGATCTGCTGCTCGAAGGAGTCGGAGCCTGAGTAATTGACCTTTGCGCCGGTCGCTTCCTCGAAATAGGCGGTGACGGATTCGATCAGATCCTTGTCGGAGCTGAGCCAGGGGCCGAACAGGCTCATCTCCTGGCCGGAGAGATCGTGCGCGGCCTTGAAGTCTTCGAAACTCTGCCAGTTGAAACGGGCATCCTCGCCCGGGGCGAATTTGAGATCGGCGGCATGGGCGACGCTGCCGGACAGTGCCAGGGCAAACGCGCCAATAAGCATGGACGTCTTCATGGTTCCTCCAATTGCGGCCGGAGCCGCTCCTCCTCAGGTCTTTGCGGGTCCGGCGCATTGCTAACGTTTTAAACGAAATTCAAAGCGCTTTGGATTTTGGCAGCATCAATCCGGGAAGCCTTTGAGTCAAGAGCGCCTTGCTGTCAGCGCGAAGATTCATGAAGAAAATTGGTTTCACCGCCGTATTGATATGAAAACGACCAATTGTCCGCCTGAAGGGCTTGATCTCCCCAAAACGCTGTGACACCAATTTTTTTTAAAGCGCTTTGAAGGAAAGGAACCGCCTTGGCTACCCGCAAAGCCATGAACCTGAAGATGCTGTCCGAGGCGCTTGGCCTGTCGCAGACCACCGTTTCGCGCGCGCTCAACGGCTTTCCGGAAGTGGCGGAGAAAACACGCGCCCGCGTGGTCGAGGCGGCGGAGCGGCTGAACTATCGCCCGAGCCCCAGCGCGGCAAGTCTGGCGACCGGCAAGTCACGCATGATCGGGCATGTGGTGAGCCTTTCCGAACACATCATGATCAATCCGCATTTCGCCGATTTCATCGCCGGGGCGGGCGAAATCTATGCGCAGAGCGGCTACGACATTCTCCTTCGGCTCGCGCCGCTGGAAGAGCAGGAGCGCATCTATCTGAACCTTGCCGAAGACCAGCGTGTGGATGGCGTGGTGGTTCATGGGCCGCTGACCGGCGACAGCCGCATCGGCATTCTGAATGCACTGGGAATGCCTTTCGTGGTTCATGGGCGCTGCGATGAGGAGGGGGCGGATTATTGCTGGATGGACGTCAACAACCGGCGGGCCTTCCATCGTGCGACGAAGTTTCTGCTGGATCTGGGACATGAGCGCATCGCGCTGATTAACGGTCTTGAGACGATGAACTTTGCCGAGCGGCGCAGGCAGGGCTATGAGGCGGCGCTGGCAGAGGCCGGCGTCGCACTTGACGAGCGCCTGCTTCACAGCGCCGATATGGTCGAGCCCTATGGCTATCAGGCGACGCGGGCGCTGATGGAACTGGATGAGCCGCCGACGGCCATTTTGGTGGCGAGTGTTCTGCCGGCCATGGGCGTAACGCGGGCGCTGGTCGATCTTGGCCTGCGGGCTGGCGAAGACGTTTCCGTGATCGCCTTTGACGACTGCCTGTCCTTTCTACAGTCGGGCTACAAGGGCAGCGCGCCGGACATTCCCTATTTCACGGCGGTTCGTTCCTCCATCCGGGAGGCGGGAAAACGGGTGGCGCAGTTACTTCTTGAGCGCATCGAGACCCCGGACGGGCCGCCTCTGAGCGAGCTCTGGGAGGCCGACTTCGTGATCGGCCAGACGACCGCACCGCCACGCCGCCGCTAAAGGGCGGAAACGGCATTTTCAGAAAGAACGGGTCCAGAAAGAACGGGGAGAGGCTGATGCCCGCCAACGGAATGGAAGCCATGGAGCTTGAATTCTCACGCGACGATTTCCCCGGGGATTTCGTCTTTGGCACGGCCACTTCGAGCTATCAGATCGAGGGCAGCCGGTTTGGCGGTTGCGGAACCTCGCACTGGGACACGTTTGCGGCAACGCCCGGCAACACGGTGCGCGGCGAGGATGGGGCCACGGCCTGCGATCACTATCACCGCTGGGAAAGCGATCTCGATCTGGTGCGTGACGCCGGGTTCGACTGCTATCGCTTCTCGATCTCCTGGTCGCGTGTGCTGCCGGATGGAAGGGGAGACGCCAATCCAGAGGGGCTCGATTTCTACGACCGCCTTGTCGATGGCATGCTGGAGCGCGGGCTGAAACCCTTCGCCACGCTCTATCACTGGGATCTGCCGGCGCCGCTTGCCGATCTGGGCGGCTGGCGCAATCGCGATATCGCCAGTTGGTTTGCCGATTATGCGGAACTGGTGATGAAGCGCATCGGAGATCGGGTGGCGACGGCGGCGACCATCAACGAGCCTTGGTGCGTGGCCTGGCTCAGCCATTTCATGGGCGCACATGCGCCGGGATTGCGCGACATTCGCGCCGCCGCCCGCGCCATGCACCACGTGCTTCTGGCGCATGGGCGGGCGACGCAGGCGATGCGCGCGCTCGGCATGGACAATCTTGGGCTGGTCACCAATTTCGAATACGCCGCTCCCGCCGATGACAGCGAGGCGGCGCGGAAGGCCGCCCGTCTTTACGACGGCATTTACAATCGCTGGTTCCTTGGCGGCGTGTTCGACGGAGCCTATCCCGAGGATGTTTTGGAAGGGCTCGGGCCTCACATGCCGCAGGGTTTTGAGAAGGACTTTGGCGTGATCGGCACGCCGGTCGACTGGCTGGGCATCAATTATTACACGCGCAAGCTGATCGCCCCGGACGGTTCAGGCCGGTTTCCGGCGCTGAAAGAGGT
The DNA here is from genome assembly GCF_030068685.1 of Nitratireductor sp. GZWM139. Classification (NCBI taxonomy): domain Bacteria; kingdom Pseudomonadati; phylum Pseudomonadota; class Alphaproteobacteria; order Hyphomicrobiales; family Phyllobacteriaceae; genus Nitratireductor; species Nitratireductor sp. GZWM139. Next base: position 300,316 of record NZ_JAMQML010000003.1, read on the forward strand.
CGAGGGGCCGCTGCCCAAAACGTTCATGGACTGGGAGATCTATCCCGACGGCCTGCACCATTTCATCACATGGGCGCATGAGAACTACACGAAGGGTCTGCCGATTTATGTGACGGAAAACGGCATGGCCGCGCCGGACCGGCTGTCGGCCGGGCGGGTCGATGATCCCGCGCGCATCGATTTTCTGAACCGGCATCTCGCAGCTGTGCGGCGCGCCATGGATGAGGGCGCGCCGGTGAAGGGCTATATCGTCTGGTCGCTTCTGGACAATTACGAATGGGCGCTCGGCTATGAAAAGCGTTTCGGGCTTGTCCATGTGGACTTTGAAACGCTGGAGCGCACGCCCAAGGCATCATGGTATGCTCTTGGGCGTGCGCTGAAGCGCTAGGTCCTGACTCGAGGCGATCAGACTGAACGGGTCGCGCCGCCGTCGATGCGGACCTTGGTGCCCGTGACATAGGACGCACGTTCGGAAGCGAGGAAAACGGCCATGTTGGCGAATTCTTCGGGATCGCCGTAACGCCCCATGGGAATCGTGTCGGCGGCAGCAGCCGAAACCTCTTCCACCGGCTTGCCGGAGCGGTTTGCGGCGGCGGTGTCCAGTTCGACCACGCGCTGCGTGTGAATGCGGCCTGGCATGAGAACATTCACCGTCACGCCGTCGCGCGCAATTTCGGTGGCGAGCGTTTTGGACCAGCCGACAATGGCCGAGCGGATGCCGTTGGAAAGCGCCAGCATCGGAATCGGCTGTTCCACACCCGAAGAGGTGACGGTGAGAATGCGGCCCCATTTGCGCTCGCGCATTGGTGGCAGAAGACGCCCGGTCAGGTGGAAGACATTGGCCGCCATGGTCTCGAAATTGGAGATCCAGTCGCTGCGACCGGCATCGACAGCCGATGACGGGGGCGGGCCACCGGTGTTGTTCACAAGAATATCGACGCCGCCTTCGGCCAGAAGCCTGTCGGCGAGCTCATCGATGGCGGCAAGGTCTGAAATGTCGAGCGCGCAGGCTTCCACCGCGCCTGCGCCATCGGGCAGTTTGCCGGCCCAGGCCTCGATCTTGTCCTTGCTGCGCGCGGCGGCGATCACGGTTGCGCCTTCACGCGCCAGCCCTTCCGCGATGGCCGCGCCGAGGCCGCGACTTGCGCCGAGCACCAGCGCGCGCTTGTTGTTAAGTCCTAGATCCATTGACAAATTCCCCGGATTTCTGCGCCGCGGTTCGCCCTGACATGCCTGGGGTGCAGCGGCTTTTGGTGGGTTCTCTCACCCTGGGTGAGGTGGGGGATTGGGCACGATTCAGATGAGGATTGCAAGTCGGTATGGGACGCTGTAAAGCGATCCGCCGCTTGGCGCTGTCCCTTCAAATTTTGGTAACGCGCAGTCTTGGAATGTTATGTGCCCTGCCGAAACTAAACCGCAATTGATGCGTTGAAAGCGCGTGGTTTGTGCCGCGGCTTCACCCTGAGACTTTCTGCATACGAGTTCCATATATGGACCGACGATCCTTTCTTGTTTCCTGCCTGTCAGCCTCGCTGTTGGGCGCCTCCAGCTTGATGACAATCGCAACCTCTGCGCGCGCCGAAGACGTTGCCGCGCAAGGCGGCGGGGTGAAGAGCGGGGCGCAGCCCTTCTCCTTCGATGCGCTGACGGAGGCCATGAAGAACAAGGCTTCCCAACCTTTTGCAAAGGCCGGTTTCGAACTGCCGCAGCAGATCGCCGAACTGACCTACGATCAGCACCGTGCGATTCGGTTCCGCCCCGATCACGCATTGTGGCAGGGCGAGGCCCCATTTGAGCTTCAGGCCTTCCACATGGGTTGGCTCTTCAAGGAGCCGGTGCGCCTTTACGCCGTCGAGGGTGAGACGGCTGAACCGATCCTCTTCACCGGCCGCGATTTCGAGTATCGCAAACCGCTCGACCCGACCGCTTTTGAAGATCTGGTGATGGAAGGCGAGGCGGGTTTCCGTCTGCACTACCCGCTCAATGCGCCGGACGTGATGGACGAACTCGTCTCCTTCCTTGGCGCAAGCTATTTCCGCGCGCTCGGCCGCGACACGCTTTATGGCCTGTCGGCGCGTGGCCTTGCCATCGATACGGCGACCGCCAATGGCGAAGAGTTCCCGCGTTTCACCGATTTCTACATCGAGAAGCCGAATCGCCGCAGCAAGGAAGTGACCGTCTACGCGGCGATGGACAGCGAGAGCGTGACCGGCGCATACCGCTTCGTCATTTCGCCCGGCCGCAATACGGTGATGAATGTGACGGCGCGTCTTTTTGCGCGCAGGGATATCGGTCGTCTGGGCGTTGCGCCGATGACCTCCATGTTCCTGTTCGCCGAGAACAATGACAGCGCGTTCGACGATTATCGCGGTCAGGTGCATGACAGCGACGGGTTGAAGATCGTGCGTCAGGATGGCGATGAGCTCTGGCGCAATCTGAACAACCCGTCCGAGCTGGCGACATCCTTTTTCACCGAGGACAGCCCGCAGGCATTCGGCCTGTTCCAGCGCGACCGCGATTTCGCGAACTTCCAGGACGCCGGTGCGCACTATGAGGAGCGGCCTTCGCTTCTGGTCGAGCCGCTGGAATCGTGGGGACGCGGCAATGTCACACTGGTCGAGATCCCGACGGATCTCGAGGTGAACGACAACATTGTTGCTTTCTGGGTTCCCGAAAAGGCGGTGAAGGCCGGCGATGAGCTGGAATTCAACTACCGCCTGACCTGGGGCGCGATCGAAGAGCCAACCAACCGTTTTGCGCGCGTCATGGCGCTGCGCGGCGGCGAGGGCGGTGTCTCCGGCGTGAAGAACGAGGAAGGGCTGCGCAAGTTCGTTGTCGACTTTGACGGTGAGGTTTTGCGGAACCTTCCGGGTGACTCGAACATTGAAGCCGTTGTGAATGTCAGCCGTGGCGAGATCGCCCATTCCACCGTCTCCCGCATCGGGAGCAACGGGATGTGGCGGCTGGTGATCGACCTGAAGCCAAACGGCTCCGGGCCAGTGGAGATGAATGGTCATCTCAAGCTGGATGACAAACGGCTTTCGGAAATTTGGAGCTATCAGTGGAGAGAGACAGATGACGCACGTTCTTGAGACGGATAGCAGGCACGTGACGCTCGCACGCCATGCGCTGCCGGCAGCCCCCATGGCCATGCCCGATCAGGTGCTGGAGCGCCGCCGCGCCCGTCCGGCGCTTTTCTCGATGCTTCTGAAACGCTTCGCCTGGAAGTGACCCGACATGACGCGCATCGGCGCGGCATCGGTCCGGCCCTGCAATGATGTCGGCAATGATGCCGGCAATTATGAGTGAGTGATGGTCAGCGTAAGACGCGTTTTATCGATCCTGTTCTGCCTGCTTATGGCTGGCCTCGTCTCCTCGCTTGCCGTCGGCTATTTTTCCGCTGACGGCATCCAGTGGATCGACGCGGTCAGGATCGTGCTTCTGGCGGCCAGCACTGGCTGGCTCGCATGGGGCGCTGCCTATGCGTTCAACGGTCTTCTGAGCCTGCCGCTGAAGCGTGAAGACAAGACCTTTGAACTTGTGCCGACCAGCGCCCGCACGGCGGTTCTGGTCCCGGTCTACAATGAAGATCCGGTCAAGACCTTCTCGCATGTGGCGGCGATGATCGGCAGCCTGCATGCCCTTGGTGTGGCGGGCCGCTTTGACTTCGCCATCCTGTCGGATACGCGCGACCCCGAAGTGGCGGAAAAGGAAGAGCGCTGGTTCCAGCGGCTGCAGCTCGAATGCGGCGCGCATACCGACATCTTCTATCGCCGGCGTGAGCAGAACACCGGCAAGAAGGCCGGCAATGTCGCCGATTTCATCCGCACATCCGGCGCGCTCTACGAATACATGATCGTGCTCGATGCCGACAGCCTGATGGAAGGCGTGACCATGGCCGAGATGGTGCGGCGCATGGATGACGATCCACGGCTTGGCCTGCTGCAGACCCTGCCGAAGATCGTGCACGCACGCTCCTTCTTCGGTCGCGCCATGCAGTTTTCGACCGGCTATTATTCCCCGATCTACACGCGCGGCCTGGCCGCGTTGCAGGGCACGGCCGGTCCTTTCTGGGGCCACAATGCGATTGTGCGCACCCGCGCCTTTGCCCAGAGCTGCGGTCTGCCGGAGCTTTCGGGCCGTCCGCCCTTTGGCGGGCATATTCTCAGCCATGACTATGTCGAGGCCGCGCTTTTGACCCGCAATGGCTGGACCGTGCGTGTCGATCCCGATCTGACGGGCTCATATGAAGAGGGGCCGGACAATGTGGTGGACTTCGCCAAGCGCGACCGCCGCTGGTGCCAGGGCAATCTCCAGCATGGCCGCGTGATGGTGGCCCCGGGCCTGAAGCCGTGGAGCCGGTTCGTCTTCGTGCAGAACATCATGGCCTATGTGGCGTCGCCGCTCTGGGCGCTGTTCATCATCGCCTCCATTGCAGCCCCCACGCTGAAAGGCGTGCCGGACTATTTCCCGGAGCCCGGCCTCTCCGCGGTCTTTCCGCGCGTGGAGCAGGGGCTGGCGCTGACGCTTCTGGTCGGTGTGTTCGGCCTTCTGATCGGGCCCAAGCTTCTGATCGTGGCGCGCGGGGCGATCAGCGGTGTGAACGAGACTTTTGGCGGCACCGGCCGCGCGCTCCTGAACACGCTGACCGAGATCCTTTCGACGAGCCTGCTCGCACCGATCATGCTCATGTATCAGTGCCGCGCCGTGCTTGAGGTTTTCTTCGGCATGGATGGCGGCTGGCCGGCAACGGATCGCGAGGCGGGGTCCGTCAGCCTTTCGGAAGCCTGGTCTGCGAGCTGGTGGATCAGCGCGACGGGTCTGGTGACGCTGGGCCTTGCTTTCCAGTTTGCGCCTGAATATGTCGGCTGGCTGCTTCTTGTGGCAGGGCCACAGGTGTTTGCGCCGATCCTCATTCATGTGAGTTCGCGAAGCGCGCTGGGCACGGCCGAGGCGGGGCTGTTTGAAACCGCCGATGACCGCAACCCGTCTCCCGTCGTGCTGCGGCAGGAGGCCATTCTCGCGCATTGGCGCGGCGCCGAGGCGTCTGCGCCGGCATTCCGGCCGGTTCCTGAGCCGGCATTTGAAGCCGCCGACGCGGAGCGGTAAGGCCCAGCCATGAACGCACCCTTCGTTCCCGCAAGCGTTGGCCGAGACCAGCGCCTTGACGTGTTTCGCGGTCTCGCGCTGATCACGATCTTCATCAACCATGTGCCGGGCAATCTTTATGAGAACCTGACGTCGCGCAATTTCGGCTTTTCCGATGCGGCCGAGGCGTTCGTTCTCATGTCCGGGATTGCGGTTGGTCTTGCCTATTCGCGCGGTTTCCGCAGCGGTCCGTTCTTTGAGGCCTGCATGAAAGTGTGGCGGCGGGCCGGTGTGCTCTACGTCACGCACATCGTGACCTCGGTCATCGCCATCGGCATTGTGGCGGCCGGCGCGCTATATCTCGGCGTGTATGAGATGCTGACCCGTATCAATTTCGGCCCGCTGCTCGCAAAGCCGCTGGAGACCATGGTCGGGCTGCCGCTTCTCGGGCACCAGCTTGGCTATTTCAACATTCTGCCGCTCTATGCCGTGCTGCTGGTGATCTCGCCGCTCTACATCATGATTGGCCTGCGCAGTCCGCTGGCGCTGATCGGTGTTGCGGTGGGCGTGTGGCTGTTGGCGGGAACCTTCCGGCTCAACCTGCCCAATTACCCCAATCCCGGCGGCTGGTTCTTCAACCCTGTCGCCTGGCAGCTGATCTATGCCGTGGGCATTGCCGGCGGGCTCTCCATGATGGAAGGGCGCAAGCTGGTGCCTTACCGCGCATGGCTGTTCTGGCTCTGCACGGCCTTCCTCGTGTTCTCCTGCATCTGGGTGTCGCTCAGGGCAGGGGCGCTGCCGGGCCGCAAGATGCTGCCTTTCTTCATTGCCGGTTTCGACAAGACCTTCCTGTCGCTCCCGCGTCTTCTGCATGCGCTGGCGCTGGCCTATGTGCTGACCAATGTCGCCTGGGTTCTGCGCATCTTCCAGTGGCCGGTCTTCCGCCCCGTTGAGCTGATGGGCAAGAACGGGCTTGCCGTTTTCGCCACCGGTTCGGTTCTTGCAATCGTGCTTCAGGTGCTGAAGCTGCGCTATGAGTCCGATTTTGCGTCGGACGCTGCCCTGCTGGGCATTGGCATCGCCATCCAGTATGGCGTGGCGTGGTTCCTGTCGCAGCAGAAAGAAGCAAAGAAGGGCAGGAAGCGGGCCGCTGAAAACAGGTTCATGCCGGGCTCGCAGGAAAAGGAACGCCTCCGCGAAAGCGTGTGAACCCACGTATTCCCGCAGCAAGAAGCGGTGTTCCGTACCACTAATTACGCGGTCGCAGACGTTTTGCCGGCATTTTATACTCTCGGCAGGCGAGGGAAATTTGCGAGGGTATTTCCATGATGAAGCGACTTTTTGCATGCCTGTTCGTTGTCGGGCTCGCGGGGTGCCAGTCCGACACCCAGACATCACAACCCATGACGACCATGCAGCCTGCGGGCGGCGGGGCCGGTGTTTCCGATCTCGTTGGCGCACGGGGCGCTGGCGGTGAAACGCAGCTCATGGCGCGCGGTTACACGCTTTCCAGAACGCAGGGACTGACCGCCTATTGGTGGAACGCGGCCAGCGGAAACTGTGTACGGGTGGTGACCAGCGATGGACGCTATCAGAGCGTCGATCCGGTTGGTCCGACCGAATGCGGGCAGGCTTCGATGGCTGCGTCTGCACCGGCTGGCGGGCCGCCGGCAGACATTGCAGATCTGGTCGGCGCGCGGGGCGCTGGCGGTGAGACCCAGCTCATGGCGCGTGGCTACACGCTGGCCAGAACCCAGGGACTGACAGCCTATTGGTGGAAGGCGTCCACGGGCACATGCGCCCGGGTTGTCACGGCCGATGGCCGCTATCAGACGGTGGCGGCGGCCAGCGCCGCCGATTGCAGGGCCTGAAGCGACAGGGTTCGGTTGAGCAGCGGGGATCTGCCCGGTACCCTGAGGATCGGGTGACACGGTTTCTGTGCGCCGATAAAGGAGATCTGCAATGCGCATTCTGGGTTTTGTTCTTCTGGTTGCGGCGCTTGCCTGGTCGCCGGCGTCCGCGCAGGACCTCCGTGAGGTCCGGGTGCAGTTCGAGGCGGGTCGCTCCGGCACAACGATCAATGGCCGGATCAAGGGATATGAGATTGTCGATTACGTTCTGGGCGCAAGACGCGGCCAGCGCATTGCCATTGATCTCGGCACCGACAATCTGGCGAATTACTTCAACCTGCTGCCGGCTGGCAGCGAGACGGCCATTCACACGGGGTCGGTCGCCGGGAACGAATATACCGGTGTCCTGCCGGCCGATGGCGATTATCGCATCCGCGTCTACATGATGCGCAGTGCGGCCCGCCGCGATGAAGTGGCCAATTACCGGCTTTCCGTCGACATCGAAGCCGATGGTGCGGGACGCAGCGCCAATCCTGATTTTGCAGACGGTCTGAGCGGTGGTCCCGATTACTGGGCGGTGTCCGGTGTTGCGCGCAACGATCTCCTGAATGTGCGGACCGCGCCCGGCACGAAGTCCGCAGTGATCGGCCAGTTGGCCAATGGCGACCGGGTGCGCAACCTCGGCTGTCGCATGGTGGCCAAGTCCCGCTGGTGCCGCATCGGACTTGGCGGCGACCAGAGCATGACTGGCTGGGTCAATGGACGCTATCTGGTTGAAGCGGCCGGGCCTTAGCGCGGTTCATTCCCTTGTTCTGCGCATAAACGCCCTGTGAAGCGCCGGTGAATGAGATGCTGGCGCCTCACGGGTCCTGCGCTTGCGAAGCTTCTTCTACCCAGGGAGCAATGTAGAATGTCGGTCTGGCGCTTTCCGCACAGCTATTGTCCAGCTTGCGGCTCGGGTCGTTGATGAAAGCCACCCCCATATCCACGACGCAGGGCTGATAGACCACCGCGCCATGCCCGGCTTCGGGAATGATGAAGGACTGGCTGTTGCTCAGCGTCTCGGTGGCCAGCTGCGCCCAGCTTGCCGCGGTCTGCACATCCCATGTCGAGCCGATTGAGAGGGTTGGAATGTCGCTGACGACCGGGTCGTGAAACCCCTCACGCGGCTGCGGTTCGAAGAGTTCGCACACCGTGTAGAAATCCTGGGCCATCCTGTCCCAGCCTGATCGGATGATGCGCCCGTACTCAAGCCCGTCCGTTACCTCCCTGTAGCGCTCGAGGCTGTTGTAGGGCCGGTCTTCCTGGCAGGCGTAGATCCACAGGTGCGAGCTGCCGAGAATGTCCTTCTCCAGACGTGCTGTCGCGGCCCTGATGGCGTCGAAGGCCTTCTGCACCTCGCTATCCGACATTGCCGTGACCAGCGCCTGAAGTCGTTGCTGCGCCGCGCCATCGAAATACTGGCTGACAAAATTGCGCAGAAGATCCTTCGAGGGCGTTGCGTTCTGCATGGCGGCATAGTCGATCACCGCGGCCCGCAGGCGTTCCGGGTTGGTGGTAAGCGGGCCGATCGCCTTTGACATCTCTTCATCGAAAAGGGCTGCAAGAGGACCGAAGGTGCGGTCGCGCAACAGTGCGTCCTTGAGTTCCTGTATGGTCAGGTCGAGCGCGCTGTCGCTTGCTTTCAGCGCTTCCGCTTCGGCCAGCACGATGTTTACGAGACGCTCTTCTGCATCTGTCAGTTTCTTTGCTGCATTGCGGGCGTCTGTGGCGCCGGGCAGGGGAAAGCTCAGCTCTTTTTCGACAAGCATGGCCACCGTCGGCATCTCTTCGCCGCGCGCCATCTCATAGATCGCTGCGGGTATATAGGCCGTGTAGCTGCCCTGTCCGTACTGCCCGTTGCGCTTGCTGAGCAGGACGGAAACGATCTGCGGCGGCATGGTCGCGCCCTGAATCCGGACCTTGCCGGCAAGAGCGTTGTCATAGGCTTCGTTGAGCTTCTGGCCGAGGTCCGGATAAGCCCGGTTGCAGGCTTCGTCTGCCTTGCATTCCGCCAGGAAGGCGAGAATGGCCTCATGCTCCGGCACCGCAAGCGTGTCATAGAGATGGATCGCTGGCGGTGCGACGCCATCGATGATGACCGAGCGCAGTCCTTCCGGTGCGCTGCGCATGACTTCCAGTGAGAGTTTCGTGCCGTATGATATGCCGTAGAGATTGTAGGTTTCATATCCGAGCGTTTTCACCACCGCACGCACGTCGAGCGCATTCTGATAGGTGTTGAAGTTCTCAAGTCCGACGCCTGCTTCCTGCAGTTCCCGCACACAGTCCGCCACCAGTTTCGATGGCCGCACCGTATCCTCCTCGGTTTCGGTGGAGGTGATTGTCTCCTTGGCAATGTCGATCACATTGATGGTGAGTGCGTCATAGCAGGTGGTGGAACGCGCCGAGAGACCGGCGGCGCGCTGATCGAAGATCACGATGTCCCGCGTGTCACGCCAGGGATCGAATATCTCCGCGAATTTCCGTAGTCCGCCAAGCACCCCCGCTCCGGGACCGCCATGCAGATGCACGACGGGATCGGGGGCGGGATAGGAGGAATTGGAGCGCAGAACCGTAAAGACCAGATCAAGCGTTCCCGCTTCGGGCTGCGCGTGATCTTCGGGAACCGTCACCGTGCCACAGACGATGGTTTTGCCTTCGATCTCCGTTCTTCCAAGGGGGCGCGGGCATGGCGCAAGCGCGACCGGATAGGCCTTCTGTGCGCCACCTTCCATGATCGTTCGGAAATGCATGTCATCTGCTTCTCCGCTGGAGAGCGCGATGATCAGGGCGATAATCTGGTCGTACGACGTCGACATGCTAGCCTCCCATTTCTGCTGGCGCGTTATGCATTGCGGCTGAATGCGTGTTGTGCGTCCACACCTTGTTCGCGGGCATGCAGATCTGGCGAACCTGCCCGAAGTGCCGGTTATTGCTCATGGGGAAGGGGCGGTTATGGGCGAACAAAAGCACCATCGCCTTGATGGTAAATCGCCATGTCCGCTTAACAAAGCACATGCGCCCCTCAATGATCTGGTCTGTGGAATGAACCAGTCAGGAGGGGCAGTATGCCTGAATGGCGAAACCCGAGCCAGCACCACTATCGGATAGGGTGTTGCGGGGGCAGGCAGTTTTGCCTGTCGCCGGAAAACCGGCGGTGATGCGCACCGCCGGCATGTGGCTAGAGCGTTCCCGCTTTTCCTGGAATTGCTCTAGCCGTGTTTCAGCCCTTCGACGATGCGCAGAAAGGCCAGTTGGCCGGGGTCGGCCAGTCCTATGCTCTTCTCGCCGAACATACGGGCGCGGCCGAGCCTGTTGGGCTGGTTGCGGAACTGTTCAACGGCGTCGCCGGCGGCGGTGATGGCCGTGTCGACCATGGTTTCCGGCGCTGCGCCTTCGAGCGCCTCTGCGATGGCGTCGAGGCTGTCGAGCACCGTCTTGTCGCCGAGATTGCCTTTGCCGCGCGCCATCATGGCGTCGCGGGCGGCGGCGACGAGGCCCGGAATGTCGTCCGGCGCAATTTCCGTCTTTCCCTTCTCCAGCTTCGCGGCAGCCATGAAACCGGTGGCCAGCAGCGTTCCATAGGAGGATGACGAGACGCGCTGGAAGGCCTTGGCGACTGCAAAAAGCGCCATGCCCACATCGTCGGGAAGCTCGGTTTCTGCGGCTTCGGCAAACCCCTTGGAAACCGTGATGCCGAGATCGCCGTCACCGAGTGCGCCGTCGGCGCTGCACAGCTCCTCGCTGGCAGTCGCGGTTTGAGCGGCGATGCCGCGCAACGCTGTCGCGATGGTTGAACTGTCGATCATCGCGTCCTCTCCCTATACGCGCCAGAAAGCGCATTCTGCCGGGGCTTTGAGCAGGGTTTCAAGCTCTTCGTCCAGCTTGACGACCGTTATGGTCGCGCCCGTCATCTCCATGGAGGTCGCGTAGCGGCCAACCAGCGGCATCACGATCTCGACACCGAGCGCATCAAGCTTTTGCTTTGCGTGGCGGTAGAGAATGTAGAGCTCTTCGGCGGGCGTTGCGCCAAGCGAGTTCACGAGAATGGAAATACGGTCGCCCTTTGCCAGAGGCTGGTCGGCCATGAGGCGCTCCAGCATTTCTTCTGCAATTTCGTCGGCGGGTTTGATCGCGTCGCGCCAGATGCCGGGCTCGCCATGGATGCCCATGCCCATTTCCATTTCCGTCTCGCCGATCTCGAAGGTTGGCTTGCCTGCCTGCGGGATGGTGCAGGGCGTCAGCGCCATGCCGATGGAGCGGCAGGCATCAGCGGTTTTCCGGGCGATGCGGGTGACTTCATCCAGGTCGTCGCCGCGCTCGGCGGCAGCGCCTGCGATCTTGAAGGCATAGACCATGCCGGCCACGCCGCGCCGCTTCTCGGCCTCTTCCTTCGGGGCTGAAACCACATCGTCGGTCAGAAGCACGGTGGTGGTGCGGATGTCGTGTTCCATCTCGGCCATTTCGCCGGCCATGTCGAAATTCATGACATCGCCGCCGTAATTGCCATAAAGGCGCAGCACGCCCGCGCCGCCATCGGCCAGTCGGATCGCCTCGGCCATCTGCTCGGCGGAGGGGCTGGCGAACACGTCGCCAATGGCGCAGGCATCGAGCAGGCCGGTGCCCACATAGCCGGTGAAGATCGGGAGATGGCCGGAGCCGCCGCCCGTCACAATGCCGACCTTGCCCTTCTTCGCGCCCGCTGCCCGCGCAATCACGCGGCGCACCGGCTGCGCATAGGTTTCGGGATGGGCCGCGATCATGCCTTCGAGCATTTCATCGACATAGTCTGCGGGGTTGTTCAGGATCTTTTTCATGCCTTGTCCTCCAAGGGGGTGTGTTCAAGCCGGCGTTCAGGCTTCCAGCGGGCGCGCCATGCGCTGGCGGTGTTTTGCCAGACGGTCGAAGACGATGGGCAGGCCGGTGCCCACAATGATCAGACAGCCGATGACGAATTTCTGCCAGTAGGACGGAACCCCGGCCATCAGCAGCGTGGTGTTGATCATGGTGATCACGAACACCCCGAGAAGCGTGCCGAGCACGGTTCCGTGCCCGCCGGTGATGCGCGCCCCGCCCAGAACCACGGCGGCGATGACGTTAAGCTCCATGCCGACGAGATCGAACGGGTTGGCCATGCGCGAGAGCGTCACATGCGTCATGCCGGCAAGACCGGCAATCGCGCCGGCGATCACATAGATCAGCACCTTGACCCGCTTGATGCGGATGCCGATGCGCTGGGCTGCTTCTTCCGAACCGCCGATTGCGTAGACCTTCCGCCCGAACAGGGTGAAGTTCATGATGATGGCGAGCGCAATGGTGACCGCCACGAGCACGAGGAAGGAGGCGGGAAGCGACACCATCTGGCCGACCGCGTTCTCGATGCGGATGAGGATGGTGCGGGAGAAATTGATCACTTCACGCGGCACCGAGGTGATGTAGGTGGTGCCAAGGAAGGTGAGCAGCGCGCCGCGGAAGAAGGAAAGCGTGCCGAGCGTGACGATCAGCGTGTTGAGGCCCAGACCGCCGATGAGCAGGCCGTTGACGAGCCCGAGCCCCGCGCCAATGGCGGCGGCGATGACGAAATAGGCGATGATCGGCAGGTCGAGATCGATGCCCAGCACGATCTTCATGGTCGCATACATGGCGAAGGCGCCGATGGCGGTGTGCGAGACATCTATGCCGCCGGAGGCCAGGACCATCATCACGCCCAGCGCAAAAATGCCGGTCACCAGCCCGTTGCGGGCAAGGTCGATCAGCGTGGAGGGCGTGAAGAAGGCCGGGTTCAGCAGGCCGAGAACGACTGCGAAAAGCAGCGCGACGAGGAACACGATGCCCTGCGGGGTTGCAAAGATGCGGGCAAGCGCGTTCATGTCCGGTCCTCCCTGATGACTTCGTTGTAGAGTGTGTCTTCGTCCACCGTCGCGGCGTCGAAGCCTGCGGTGATGCGCCCGCGCACCATCACCAAAATGCGGTCGGACAAAGCGATGGCCTCGGCGATGTCGTCAGTGACGACCATGACCGCCGTGCCGCTGCGGCTGAGCGAAACGAGCAGTTCGTGGATCTCGCGTTTGGATCCCACATCGACGCCGACCGTCGGGCCGTTGAGAATGAGAAGCCGGGGATCGATCTCCATCCAGCGCGCCAGCACGACGCGCTGCTGGTTGCCGCCCGAAAGCGTCGCCACGGCGGGTGTTACGTCAGGCGTCTTGATCCGCAGGTTCTTCACCGCGTCGCGTGCCCGCTGCAACAGGCTTGCGGCGCTGACGATGCCGAAATGAGTCGACTTTTCCAGGCTGGAGACGGTGATGTTGTCGCGGATCGACTGGTTGAGGAAGAGCCCTTCCGTCAGCCGGTCTTCCGGCACATAGGCGATGCCCCGCTCGATGGCGTCGTGCTGGCTTTTGAAGGTGACGGCCTCGCCATCGATCTCGATGCGCCCGGCATCCGGCTTCATGTAGCCGAACAGGGTCTGGGCGAGTTCGGTGCGGCCGGAGCCGAGAAGGCCGACCACGGAGACGATCTCGCCCGGACGCAGCTCCAGATCGACATCGACGAAATTGCCGCGACGGCCGAGGCCGCTGGCGGCGAGGAACGGGCGCTGGACCGGGCTTTCTTCGCGCGGCAGTCGCTGACTGTCCACGGAACGGCCAGTCATGGCCTCGACCAGGCGCTCGGTATCGAATTCGCCGATGGGGCCTTCCACCACCACGGAGCCATCGCGCAGCACGGTGACCGTGTCGCAGACGGCGAAAACCTCTTCGATCTTGTGGCTGACGAACAGGAAGGAAACGCCTTCCTTCTTCAGTGCGCCGACGATCTCGAGAAGATGGGCGACCTCGCTGCGGGTCAGCGCGGTGGTCGGCTCATCCATGACGATGATGCGCGCCCTGTTGGCGAGCGCGCGGGCGATGGCGACGAGCTGTTTGGACGCGACGGGGAGGAGTTCGACCGGCGTGTCGGGGTCGATCTCCACCTGCATGCGCTTCAGCGTGTCGATGGCCAGCCTGCGGCGCGCGCTGCGTTTGTGCAGCACGTCTGCGGAGGTAACCGAGGTCAGGAAGCCGATGTTTTCGCAGACGCTCAGATTGGGAAACAGTGAAAAGTCCTGATAGATGACCGAAAGGCCGGCGGTGATGGCGCCCATCGGGTCGTTGCCCAACTGGCGGCCGTTCAGCGAAACCTGGCCTGCGTCCGCGCTCACCACGCCTGACAGGATCTTGATCAGTGTCGATTTGCCCGAGCCGTTCTCGCCGGCCAGACAGCGCACCTCACCGGTGCTCAGTTCGAGATTGACGTCTTCGAGCACGCGCACCGGCCCGTAGGCCTTGCGGATGTCCCGCATCTGCAGGATGGGCGTGCTTCCGCTCGCTTCGTCGTTCATGGGAAATCTCTGTTGTTCAGGCAAGGCCGCCGGGCGCACAAGGCCCGGCGGCGGTTGGATCGAGAGGCGCGCAGACGGCTGCCGGTCCTGATGCCAGGACCGCAGGCGGGCTCCATGCGTCTCTCGTTTCCGGTCACGTCAACACGCTACGATCAGAAGTCGTATTCGCTCATGTTGTCCGTGGTGACATCGACCCAGGCCTGGCCGTAGAGCACCTTGCCGTCGAGCTTGATGGCGTTGTAGCCCTCGACGCCGAGGTCCATGCCGTCGGTGATCTCTTCACCTGCGATGGCCATGGAAGCGACCTTGTTCATGGCGATGCCTGCCTTCGCGGGATCCCAGAAGGAGATCATCTCGATGGCGCCGGTCTCCAGATAAGGGCCGGCAACCGAAACGAGGCTGGTGCCGACGATCTTGACCTTGCCGTCGAGACCGGCTTCTTCAACGGCCAGAGCCGCACCCACGACATCTTCGCCTGCCGAGCCCTGAATGCCCTTCAGGTTCGGATAGGTGCGCAGAAGCTCCTTGGTCTTCTGGTAGGCGGTCTGCTGCTGCTCGTTGCTCTCCAGCTTGTCGGTGACAAGCGTCATGTTCGGGTATTTTTCTTTCTGGTACTCGATGGCGGCGTCGACCCATTCATTGTGGGTCTTGGCGGTCAGATGGCCGACGAACACGGCATATTCGCCTTCGCCGCCCATGGCCTGTGCGAGCGCTTCCATCAGGTGACGGCCATAGGCCGCATTGTCGAAGGCTTCCACGTCATAGGTGATGTTCTGGAGGCTGGACGCCTCGTGGCCGATGACCTTGATGCCGGCGTCGAGCGCCTTGCCGAGAACCGGTTCCAGAGCCTCCGGCGAATTCGGCACGACGGTGATGGCGTCGACCTTCTTGGCGATCAGGTCTTCGATCATCTGCACCTGCAGCGCCGCGTCGGCGGAAGCCGGTCCAACCTGCGTTGCATCGTGGCCGGTTTCTGCGGCGTATTCATTGACGCCGTCTTCCATGCGGTTGAACCAGGCGATGCCCGAAAGCTTCACCACCGTCACGATGGAGTGCTTGGCATCCTGCGCGTGCGTAACGGCGCCGGCCCCGACGATCAGCGCGGCGCCGAGCGCCACGCCGGCGGTCAGTTTCCTCAAATTCAAAGCCATGTTTTCCTCCTCTTGATACACTTCCAGTGCGCCCCGTCGGCCGGGATGGCCGTCAGTCAGGCTTCATCGGACGTCCGCTGTTCCGCTCCCCTCATCAGATCGCTGTTGCGGGCGTACAATTCCTTGAATGTGCGATAGCGCGCGTCATAGACGGCGCGGTTCTCCTCCTGCGGCGCGATGCGCCGCTCCATCGGGTTCCAGCGCCGGATGTCGTCGCGCCCGGCCGCTCCCACGGCGACGGCTGCGAGAAATGCGTTGCCGAATGCTGCGCCGACCGTGTTGGCCGCCACGTCCTGTGTCTTGCCGCTCGCATCCGAGATGGCCTGCGACCAGACGGCGTTCTTGGTGCCGCCGCCGACGGCGGCGATGCGCTCGATCGCTGCGCCGGCACCCTCATAGGTCTCGATCACCGACGTCACGCCATAGGCGATGCCCTCGAGGAAACCGCGATAGAGGTCTGCCCGCGTGTGGGTGAGGTCGAGGCCGAAAATGACGCCGCGCGCATGGGGATCGTGGATCGGCGTGCGTTCGCCGGAGAAATAGGGCAGGACCACGATGCCATTTGCGCCGACCGGCGCGCCCTGCGCCTCTTCGGCGAGCAGCCGCAGCGCCTCTTCGGCGTCCAGCTCGCGGGCGAACTGTTCCTGAAACCAGCGGGTGAGCGTGCCGCTGGTGGAGGTGCCGGACATGCAGGCGTGCTGTCCCTCGAAAAGCCATGGCGCATACCACAGCCGCCCATCCTCCACGCGGTGATCCGTAACGAGGATGATGAACATGGTCGAGCCATACATCATCATCATTTCGCCGGTTCCCAGAACACCGACGCTGACGGCCTCCGCCGCCGCATCGATGGTGCCTGCGGTGACCGGCGTGCCGGGCGCAAGCCCGGTTTCCTTCGCCGCCTGTTCCGTGACATGGCCCGCAATCTCGGTGCTCCAGAGAAGCTCCGGAAGACGCTCGGGCGCGATGATGCGGTCGGCGTAACGGTCGCTCCACCGGTTGGCCTGGATGTCGTAGAGCGGGCTTGAGGAAGACGCGGAATAATGATCGATGACGAAGCGTCCCGTCAGCCGGTGCACCAGGAAGGATGAGGAGTTCATCACCTTGTGGGTGCGGGCATAAAGCTCGGGCCGGTTCTTCTTCAGCCACAGGATCTTGGGGCCGACCGACTGGGAGGTGAGGGTGTTGCCGCATTCGGCAAGCAGCGTCTCCTCGCCGATCTCCGCGGTCAGTTCCTCGATCTCCTCGGAAGCGCGGGTGTCGACGCCATAGAGCACGGCGTTCATCAGCGGCTTGCCGTCTTCATCGACCGGCAGCATGCAGGGGCCGATACCGCTTGCCGCCACGGCCTTGATGTCGCCGGGGGCGATGCCGGTGGTGGCGATCAGTTCTTTGCTTATGGCGCAGAACTCGCCCCACCAGTCTTTCTCGGCGTCATGTTCGGCCCAGCCGGGCTGCGGCACGATCATATCGTGCCGTCGCTTTGCCGTGGCCAGAATGCGTCCCTGACCGTCGGCCAGAACGCCCTTTGTTTCGAAGGTTCCGATGTCGATGCCGAGGTAGCAATCCATCAGGTGTAGTCATCCCGGTTGAGGCTGAAACCGGCGTCGACCCGGCGGATCGCGGCGATCAGCAGTTTCGTGAGGGCTTCCAGATCGCGCAGGTCGCACATTTCAAGCGAGGTGTGCGTGTAGCGGCAGGGGAAGCACATATCGATACAGGCCACGCCCTCATTGACGAGCTGAACATAGGAGGAATCGGTCAGTGCACCCGTGTGGGCCGTGCGCTGGAGATTGATCCCCTCGGATGAAGCCGTGTCGGAGAAGAGCTTTGGCAGGGCAGGGTGCGGGATCGTGCCGTTCAGCGTGCCGCGTCCGTGGAACGAGTAGAGGCTCATCGCCGGGCCGTTGCCGAGCGCGACTTCACCGCGCTGGGTCATGTCGGGCGTGTCGGCGTTGAGCGCCAGATCGAGCTGGATGGCAATGTCGGGGTTGATCGCGCGGGCCGCGACCATTGCGCCCTGAAGATTGAACTCCTCCAGCACGGCGAAGACGAAATGCACCGTTGGGCGCGGGCCTTCAGCGGCGAGTGCGCGGGCGACCTCGACGATGACGGCACAGCCCGCGCGGTCATCGACCGAAGTGCCGATCAGGCGGTTTTCATTGAGTTCAATGACGCGCGGGTCATAGACCACCGGCGTGCCGATCTCGATGCCCAGCGCCTTGACGCCCTCGGCGTCTTCCGCGCCCACATCGATGAACACTTCCTGATAGGGCGTGACCTTGTATTTCTCTTCCGGCGGCGTGGCGTGATGGCTCTTGTTGGCAATGACGCCCTGCACATCGCGGCCCTCGCCGACGCAGAACAGAACGGCCTGCGCGGGCAGGGCCTTTTCCGGGATGCCGCCCAGCCGCTCGATGCGCACCAGACCGTTATCCTCGATCTTGCGCACCATGAAGCCGAGCTGGTCGGTGTGGGCGAACAGCATGACGGAGGGTGCACCTTCGTCACCTTCCAGTGTGGCGATCAGATTGCCGAGGCGATCCGTGCGCATGGAAAGCGGCAGATCGGCGAGCTCTTTCTCGATGCGGCGGCGCACGCGGTCTTCATGCCCGGACAGGCCCGGTGTCAGCATCAGGGTTTTGAGCAGGGAGCGGAGACGCTCTTTCATGATTGGTGAGCCTTTCGTTTGAAGAACGCCTTCACATCGAAGGAACCGAAAGCCGCGCGATAGGACATGACCGCAATGAGCAGGCCGCCGAAGAAGAGGTCGCGGGAGAAGGCGCTGAAGGAGAGAATGTTGAGCCCGCTGGAGATGAACTGCAGGCAGATCACGGCCAGAGCCACGCCGGTGACGGTGCCGAAACCGCCGGCCGGGCTGACGCCGGCAAGGATGTTGATGAGGATGACGAGCAGCAGATAGGAGCTGCCATAGTCGGCATTGGCCGAGTTGACACGCGCCAGAACCACCAGACCGGCAAGTGCGGCGATAAAGCCGGCGATTGCGTAGATCTGGATGATCAGCTTCTTGCCGGGCACACCGGCGAAATCGGCGGCGACCGGGTTTGCGCCAAACAGGCGCAGACGCATGCCCACCGGCGTGCGGCGCAGAAGGAAGGCAAGGCCCGAGGCTACCAGTGCAAACAGCACAAGCGGAAGCGGGAGCACGCCGCCGATCGTCCAGTTGCCGAACGCCGTGTACCAGTCGGGAAGACCGGTGATGGCCGGGCCGCGCGTGATGATGATGCCGATGCCGGCGAAGAGCTGCATGCTGCCGAGCGTCGCGAGGATGGGCGGCAGCCGCAGATAGGCGATGAGAAAGCCGTTGAACGCGCCGCAGACGAGCCCCACGGCGAGACCGGCGGGGATGGCGAGCCATGCCACTTCCGGTCCGGCTTTCATGGTCACCGCGGCCACGATGGAGGCCAGATTGGCGATGGCGACGACCGAAAGGTCGATGCCACCGGAAATCATCGTCGGCAGGACTGCAAGGGACAGAAGCCCGAATTCGGGGAACTGGAAGCCCATGGATTTGAGGTTTGACGATGACAGGAATGTCGGACTGGCGATTGCAAGCGCAACGAATATCAGCGCCGTCAATATTCCCAGGCTCTTTAAGTGTGAGCCTGTGGTGTCCTGTCTTGCGTCCATGGTCTTCCTCCCCAGGTCCCGATGGTTAGCCGCCGCGGGCGGCTTTTACGATCTGCATGAACTCCCTGGCCCGCTCTGGATCGACCGGGTTCCAGGTGTTGCCGTCGACCTTGAGCGACGAGCCCACGATGCAGCCATCGGCGATCTTGAGAATGTCGGCCACGGTGTTGTGGCGAACGCCCGTATTGGCCAGAACCGGTGTGTCGGTGACCTTTTCCTTGACCGATTTGAGATCGGTCATCTCGGCGGCCTCGCCGGTGATTGCGCCCGAAACGAGCACGGCGTCGGGAATGGAGGAGAAGACGGCAGAGCGGGCGCGGTCGGCCAGCGGGCGCTTGTCCATGGAATCGGCGAATTCGGCCGACACGTTGTAGAGCATCACCAGATCGTCACGGCCAAGGCGGTTGCGGTAGCGCAGCGCCTCGCCGGCATTCGGCGTCCACGGGCCCATGTCGGAGGCATAGGTGCCGGTGAAGATTTCGCGGACGAAGGAAGCGCCGGTTGCCGTTGCGAGCGCCACGGTGCTCATCGGATCCCACAGAACGTTGACGCCGAAAGGCTTCTTGATCTCGCTGCGCAGCTGGCCGATCACATAGGCCATGGCGGCGGTGGAGGCGATGTCGACCTTGAGCTCATAGGGGCGGTCGTTCTCATTGCCGAACATCACCGCATCGACATCGGCTTCCTGCAGGGCGGTGAGATCCTTGCGCGCTGCGGCGACAATGCCGTCAATGCCCGCATCCGCATCATAGAGCGGTGAGCCGGGCATCGGCAGAAGATGCACCATCGAGATGATGGGTTTCCTGTCGCCGAAGAGCTGCTTGAACTTTGACATTCCGTGCCTTTCTTTCTTGTTGTCGGCCGCCCCCCTCAGGCGAGCGTTATGGCCGGTATCAGCTTCCGATAGGGCGCAATCAGATCCTCCGCGTCCCTGTCGGTGATGAGTTCGTCGATGGCGTCGAGCCCGCAGACTTCTGCGAACACGCGTTTGCCGAATTTGCTGTGATCGGTGATGACCACGGTGCGCTTGGCGCGTGACATGGCGAGCCGCTTGGTCTCGGCCTCGTCGAAGGTTGCCGTCGTCACGCCGCCTTCATCGATGGCGTCGGCGGCGATGAAGCAGATGTCGGCCTGAATGGTGGCGAGCGCGGTCTTCGCCCAGTTGCCGACCAGGCTGAAATAGCCGTTTCTCACACGGCCACCGACGATGTGGACCTCGGTTGGCCCGACAGCGGCTGCCTCGGCGACTTTTATGTCCATCGTCACCACGGTGATGCGCCTTCCCGCCAATGCGTGAGCGGTGGCCAGCGCCGTGGTGCCGGAATCGAGCAGCGCCACCTGACCGTCTTCAATGCTGGCGGCGGCCTTCTGGCCGATACGCTGCTTGAGTGTCTGATGGTGGCGCACCTTCTCCAGGAAGAGCGGTTCGGTGTCGCCCTCGCCAATGCCGCGCGCGACCACGCCGCCATGGGTTCTGGCAACGATGCCGGCCTGCTCCAGGACCGTCAGGTCACGGCGAACCGTCGGCAGTGAAATCTTGAGGAGTTTGGCAAGCTCGGCCGTGCCCACGCGCTTACGCTCGACGATCACGTCGATCATCTGCTGCTGGCGTTCCTGCGGAAAACGGTGGCGCGTACTTGTCAATTTATCCTCCCTGGTATGATCGATAATGATCGTTTGGGTATGAGTCAATAATTATCGATCATATCCACAAGCGCGAAGCCTGACGAGCGGTTCCTGCGCAGCGCTCCCTTTTGCCGCACCGCGTGGGTGTGAAATCGCGCACCGGGCCGGAACAGAGAGGGAGAGGCGACGCTATTTAATTTGCCGTGCAACTAAATTTTCATTTTTTGAGCATGCACTTGCCTGTCTTGAATGCACGCGCAGAGAGGCATGACAATGCGCACGGTATGTCTCGTTTCGGCGGTTCTTTTTCTGTCGCTTTCAAGGGCGCTGTCCGCCGAACCCGACGCGGCGTTTTTTTCAACGGCGTCTGACTGGAATGGCTTTTATGCCGGGGTGCAGGTGGGAAATTTGCGCGGCGCTCTGCATCAGGCCTACGCGGTCGGTGACCATTCCCGGGCGGATGTCAGCGCATTCTTTGCGGGCCTCCATGCGGGTTATCAGCGACAGGTCACCCGCAATGTCGTTGCCGGCGTTGAGCTGGATGGGGCATGGCTGCGTGCCGAAGGCAGGAGCCATTTCTACACGCGGGGCGGATTTCAGATTTCGCCGGGTTACGTCGCGCGTTCCCGGCTCGACTGGATAGCGGCGCTGCGCGGACGGCTCGGTTATGTGGTGGATCGGCGCATGCCCTATCTTGCGGCTGGTCCGGCAATCGCTGACGTGCGCTTTGTGGGAATGCATGGCAACGGTGTGTTCGATCCGGGTGGACGGAAAATCCATGTCGGCTGGACGCTGGGTGGCGGCGTCGACTTTGCCGTGGGAAACAGGCTCATTCTGAAAAGTGAGTATCGCTACAGCGATTTTGGTCGCCGTGTTTTCAACGATGGCGCAAACCCCTCGCGCATCGGGCTGAAAACGCACGGTCTGCGTCTGGGCGCGTCCTACAGGTTCTGATGCAGGGAAGCGTGCTGGAAGCATGGCCCATCGCTTGTCCTGTGGGCAGTCTGCGTTCTTAACCGGCTCGCAACACATGCGCTGATAATCGCCGCGGGCATGAAGCTCGTATTGTTCAAAGCGGCAGTCGCCACCTTTATGTCCATCATCGCCTCGCTGGTGATCTGCTGGGCTGTGCTCAGCCTGGCTGGCGGCGGGATCAACTGGTTTCCGGTGATCATGAGCATTCTGTGTCCGCTTTTGATCGCATTTCCCACGTGCACCTACACATTCTACCAGAACCACCGGATCGCGCTTGCGCATGCGCAGCTGGAAGCAGCGCACACAGAGCTTGCCGATGTATATGACGAACTGGCCATTGCCGCGCGCACGGACGGGATGACGAGATTGCTGAACCGCAGCTCGTTTGTCACCGATCTGGATGAGATCGGTCAGCGCGGGGCAGGCGGGGTTCTGCTGGTCATTGATGCGGATGACTTCAAGAACATCAATGACACGCACGGTCATCTGGTCGGCGATCAGGCGCTTTGCGCCATTGCCAGCGTTATCCGAAACGTGGTTGGCGAGACCGGGCTTGCGGCGCGCATCGGTGGCGAGGAATTCGGTGTGTTTGTTGAAGCCGCTTCGTTTGATGACGGGGTGCAGCTTGCTGAGAAGGTGCGCGCCGATGTCGAGCGGCTGGGGCTGCGCACGCCGTCTGACATGGTCGTGCCGCTAAGCGTGAGCATCGGTGTGGCCTTTGCGGAAAGCAGGGCTGACTTCTCGGTGCTCATGACGATTGCGGACAGCCAGCTCTACCGGGCAAAGCGCAACGGGCGCAATCGGATCTGCGTGCCCGATTTTCTTGGTCCGGGCGACGGTCTGCGCGCTGCCTGCGCGTAATCCCGCATCAACGCTGGCTAGGCTTTCAGGCTGATTTCCGCCAGTTGCGCCAAAGCCTGCTTCTCAAAGGCGATTGCGCCCTGCCGGCGGGCAATGTTGAGCGCTCTTTCGAGGGCGCGTTGCGCGTTCTTGGGCCGTCCTGTCTGCTGCGCCAGCTTCGCCCAGAGGCGGTGAAGCTCGGCTTCATACCAGCACTCGCCGGTGGAGCGAACGAGGCGCAGTGCGCGGCGGAGCGTGTTGAGCGCGTCGGAGGTCCTGCCGTCGTGGAGAAGAACTTCGGCAAATAGTCCCAGACCATAGGGCAGGGTCAGGCGCGCGTTCATCGCCTCATAGGCGGTGAGGCCATTGCGCAGCTGCTCCTCGCCTGCGGGGTCTCCGAGCATTGCGCGCGCCCATCCAGCCAGCATGTTTCCCGGAGGGATCCAGTAGGGAATGTCGGCGCGCCGGCAGGTCTCGATCATGCGCTGCGCGCGCTCCAGCGTGAGCGCCGCATCGCCACGCTCGCGGGCAATGATCGCGCCTGCCCAGAACATCTGGGCCTGTCCGAACGGTTGATCGAGCGCTTCGGCTTCGCGCATGCCCGCCGTCAAATGCGCGTCGGCCTCTGCATCATTTCCGAGAATTTGCTGCACGCAGGCGGCGTATTGTCGGCAGACAATGCCCGCATTTTCGCCGAGCAGCGTGTCGCCGGCTTCCTCTTCGGCACCCTCATGCAGGGACAATGCGGCATCGATCTCAGGCAGGCTGGCCGCAAGGGATCCGGTGAAGAACGCGGTCTGACCAATGGCGTTGTGCGTTGCCATGGCGATCTGCACGGGGACGTTTGCTGAAAGGTTGCGAAGACCGAGGGCGATCTCTTCGGCCTTGCCGAATTCCGCGCGCGAGAGATGGTAGTTCCACATGCCGGCCAGAACCGGGGCGATTTCGGCAGGGTCGCCCACCTCAAGGGCGAGCGTGCTGGCCCGTTTGTAGACGGCCCTGAGTTCTTCGCGCGTAAAACCCTCGGAGACGATCAGCGCCGCGCCGAGGCCGAGAAGTGTCCTGAGTTCGGCTGCGCTCTGGCTTCTGTCGGCATCCGGACAGCGTTCGTGAAGCGCAAGCGCCTGACGAAGCTGCGTGGCGGCGTCATGGGCTGCGCCGCGATCAAGCGCGCGTATGCCGGAGAGCCCCCGATACCGGGCTGCCTTCAGCCAGTCTGCCGCGCGCTCGAAATGGTCTGCAAGCGTTGTCGCCACTTCGGCAGCGTCGGATGCAAAGATGGTCTCGAGCCGGTCGCCGATGCGCTGGTGCAGGCCCTGCCGGATGGCGGCGGGGATGCCGTCATAGATCGCTTCATGATAAAGCGCATGCCGGAAGGCATAGCGCGTGGCGAGCGTGCCATCGGGCTGTTGGCTCACGCCGGCCTGTTCAATGAAGCGGCGATTGCGGGCAAGGTTCTCCAGCCTGTGTTCGACGTCTTCCCGTGCTTCCCGCGTGTCGGCCATGGCAGCGGCAGAGAAACGTGGTCCGGCGACGCTCGCAGCTTCCAGAAGCTGGCGCTCGGCCGGTGTGAGGCGGCCAACTTCTGCTGAAATCACGTCACGCACGCCGGGGGCGATTGCCAGAACCAGTTCTTTCTCGGGGCGGTTCAACTGCCAGCGTCCGGCCGCCCGACCGATATCGCCATTCCGCAGCCATTGCTCCGTGACCGCTTCGACGAGGATGGCGTGACCTTCCGTGCGGTGGGCCAGAGCGGCAGCGAGCGAGGGCGGAAATGCGTTGCCGGGAAAGCGCTGCGCCAGATAGTCATGCACGGCTTCTGCGCCAAGCCCCTCCAGAGCCAGCGTCTGGATGCCCGGTTGCCGATTCAGGTGGCTGAGTGTCGTGGCGAGTTCGTCCGCAGTATCCACCTCATCGAAACGATAGGTGACGAGCACCATCAGGCGCGCGGGTGTGCGCTGCAGCCCCCAGGCGCAGAGCCAGGCGAGTGTGCTCTGGTCGGACCAGTGCAGATCCTCCAGAACCAGTATGCCCGGCTGTTCGCGGGTGATCCGCTCCATGAGAAGCGTGAATTCGCGCGGCATCGGGTCCGGACGGTCGGGGCCGAATTTCTGGCCGGGGTCGAACGTTGCCGGGTTGTGGCCGTGATCGGCTCCGGGCAGATGCCCCAGCCAGGTGGGGGCCGTTTCACGCAGGAGGCGCGGCAGGTTTGCGACGGGGCGGGCATTGACGATCTGCGAGAGGATTTCGAGCAATGGGCCGTAGGGCTCGCGGGCGCCCGGATGCGGCAGGCACTGGCCATGCGCGATCCACATGGCCGGGGCTGCGCCGGTCAGGGTGGCCAGAAAACTGTCGACGAGGCGCGTCTTGCCGGATCCGCTCTCTCCGGCGATCAGCGCGATGGCGCGATTGCCGCGGCGGGCGGCGGTCAGGCTTTTGGTGAGTGCTTCCAGTTCTCGTTCGCGCCCCACGCACAGGGGGCGTTCACTGGAGGGGGAAGGTGTGTTCGCGCCGGGAATGTCGATTTGCCCGGAGAGCCTGTAGCCGTAGCGACCAACCGTCTCAATGAAGCGGGGGGCGGTGGCGCTCTCGCCCAGAAGGCGGCGCAACTCCCGGATGCACTGTTTCGGGCCGGCATCGCTGCCGTGCCGGTTTCCCCATATCAGTCGGCGCAACTCGTCCTGACTGACCGTCTCGCCCTGCCGCTCGATGAGCGCAAGAAGAACGGCCAGGGTCTTCGGGCGCAATGGCAGGGTTTCGCCCTCCCGCCGCAGCGCGCCGCCAGCGATGTCGAGTTCGACCTGTGTCAATAAGTTGCCTGTCTTCTGGCGCTGGTCATGCTCGCTCTTCAGAAGCGAATCCGCGCATCGCCGATTTCACGTGTCCGGGGATGGTTTTATACCAAAATTGAACCGTTTCATCACTTTGTTTGCCGGCGAGCCCGCGTCATACCGAAACCCGATTCAGACTGGTGGAGCCGAGCCCCTCTGGCAAGACGGACGGGGCCGTTTCGCACATCAAGGGGCAGAGCAACATGACGAAATCCGGCATCTCCAAAAAGATCACGGGGCGTGCAACGCTGCTCGCGGCAACGGCAGGTGCAGCGCTGTGCGTGTCCGCAGGGGCAGCGGCGGCGCAGGCCTGTGTCGCCGATCCGGCTGCCGTCATCGCTGCAGCGCCTACCGCCGCAATGACGCAGACGCCGCTGCCGGACGCACTTGCGCAAAAGCTTGATGCGGCGGTTCGCGATGCGCTGGGCAAAGCCGCAGCGCCGGGCTTCATCGTTGGCGTGCGCACGCCTGAGGGGCACTGGAGCGGGGCCTGGGGCGTGGCCGATCCCGCAACCGGTGCTCCGATGGAAGTGGGCATGCACACCCGCATCGGTTCGATCACCAAGACCTTCACCGGCACGCTGTTGATGCAGCTCGTGGAAGCGGGAAAGCTCTCCCTCGACGATAAGATCGAGACCTATGTGCCGGGCGTTCCGAATGGCGACAAGATCACGCTTCGTCATCTGGCCAACATGACCAGTGGCGTTTCCAGCTACACGCGGGCCGAGCCTTTTCTGGAGGTTTTCCTTGAGCATCCGCAGGTGGTCTACAAGCCCGAGCAGCTTCTGGCTTTCGCCATTCCCGATTCGCCGGTGTTCGAGCCGGGCGAGGCCTTCGACTACTCCAACACCAACACGGTTCTTCTGGGCATGGTCATCGAACAGGTGACCGGGATGCCCATCGCCGAAGCCCTGAAGACGATGGTGTTCGACAAGCTGGGCCTGAAGAATACGGTCTGGCCGGGCGACAGCACGGAGATCCCTGAACCCTTCCCGCAGGGCTTTACACTGCAGGGCAATGCGGCGACGCCGGAGAACCCTTCCAACGCGACGCACTGGAACCCGTCCTGGGGCTGGACCGCTGGTGAAATGATCTCGAACCTCGACGATCTCCTCACTTATGGGCGTGCCCTGGGCACGGGGCAGGGGCTTTTGGGAGAAGAGGCGCAGGAGGTTCGTCTGCGCTCGTTCCCCGAACCCATGGGCTACGGCATCGGCATGGGCTGCACGGGCGGCTGGGTTGGCCATACCGGCGAGCTTCCGGGCTACAACACGACGCTCTTCTATAATACGGCGCATGACATCACGGTCGTCGTTCAGGGCAACAGCGACATCCGCTCGGGCGATTGCGCGGATGAAGATGTGCTGCCGGACAACCCGACCGATGTGAGCTGCTCGTCGCCTGCCTCCCGCATTTTTGATGCGGTCTCGGTGGCGCTGGGACATCCCTTCTCCATGACCCCCGCCGAATAATTGGAAGCGTTGAACGAAATGCAGGCGATGTCTTCAGTGCGTGGCAAGAGCCGTCACGCATTTCTTGCGGCTTTACTCCTGTCTGCGGCGCTGATGCCGCAGACGGCTTTCGCCCAGTCAACGCCGGTTGAACGCACGGTTGCCGGCCAAACGGTCATTCTGCAGCGTTTCACCCCGCCTCAGGCGCTGGGCACGGTGGACATCAGGGTTGAAGATCAGCGCAAACGCGTTTCCGATGCCGATGCGGAAGGCGTGCGCATTCAACTTCGCTCGGTCAGTGTTGATGGCGCGCGCAGCCTGCCGCTGGAAGCGCTGGCTCCAATCTGGCAGGACCAGCTTGGCAAGACCATCACCATGGCCGAGCTTTACCGGATTGCCGATGCGGTGGATGCGGCCTATCTCGCCGCCGGCTATTACTCCATGACTGTCGTACCGGTGCAGGATTTCGCCTCCGGGCGCGTACGCCTGCAGGTCTATGAAGGTTATGTGCAGCGCGTGGAGATCACGAGCGATCTGCCCGGGATCGAGCAGCGTCTTGCGCCCTATATCGATCGTATTCTCGCCATGCAGCCGATCCGCGTGAAAGAGGCGGAGCGGGTTCTCCTTCTGATGAGTGATCTGGGCGGGCTGGAGATCGAGGGCACGTTCGTACGCCCTGAAACACCGAGCGCCGGTGGTCTCCTGAAGCTCAAGGTCGGCTTTTCGCCACGCTCCGGTGTCATTTCTCTTGATAATTATGGGTCGAGCAGCGTCGGGCCGCTGGAACTGCTCGCCAGTGCGGAGTTCAACGATCTGTTTGGTCGTTTTGAAACGACGAGTCTTCTGGGGCTCACCATTCCCGACAATCCGCAGGAAATGGTCTTTCTTCAGCTCGCACAGGACATGCCGATAGGCCATGATGGCCTGAAGGCAGGCTACAGCCTTGCCTATATCGGTCAGAAACCGGGTGGTGACCTCAGTGCGCAGGATATCCGCATCGCATCGGTGATCGGCACGGGCTATCTTTCTTTCCCATTCCTGCGAAGCCTGCAGCAGAGCCTTGTCGGGCGGGCCGAGGTCGTCATTCACAACGATCATGTGGATGTGATGGGGATGCCGGTCTCGCGCAGCCGTGTGCGCCGGGCAGGGTTTTCCCTGACCTATGACCGCGTTCTGGGTGAAGGTTCGCTCTCCGCCGAGGCCGGGATCAATTTCGGTGTGGTTTCCGATCTCGATCTTGGCGATGTGCCGGGGAGTTATCACTATCTGCGCGGCTCGATGGATTATTCCCGCCCGCTGGGTGAGCATTTCAGCTTTCGTGTTCGCGCTGCCGGCCAGTATTCACCCACTGCATTGCCGGCCTCCGTTCAATTCGCGCTGGGCGGGCAGGCCTATGGGCGTGCCTTCGATGCAGGCGCCCTGATGGGCGACAGTGTGGCTGCGGCGGCGGTGGAGCTTGGCCACCGTGTGGATACGGGGCTCTCGGCGCTGCCGTTCCTGTCCTTCACGGCTTTTGCCGATTACGCTTCGGCGTGGAACCACGGGACGGGCGATGTGCTCGTGCAGCAGGGACTGGGCTCTTATGGTCTCACCATGGGCGGCGTGCTGAATGAGAGCCTGTTGTTTGAAGTGGGCGCAGCACTGCCCTGGACCAGGCCGGAGGCGCAGGAAGATCCGGGCGCGCGGCTGTTCTTCCGGATGGGCAAGGCATTTTGATGAGGCAGGCGTTCGCCGCGCGTGGCCGGCGACGCTTCTTCTACACGAACACGAGCGCAATCGATCCCAGAACCACCACGCCGACGGCTATCGCGGCGGCGAGTGCTCTGGAGCTTCGTTTTTCGGTTGGCTCTGCGATGATCGAATGAAACCCGATCCCCACCAGCGTGGCGAGGAGAGCGGCAGCAACGATAACGCCGTAGAATTCGAAACTGGCCATCTGCTCCTCTCATCCCGGCGCTGGTGTATGAACCGGCAGCGGTTGCGGGTGTCGGCTCTTTCGACCCATCAGGTCAACCGGTAAACCGCACCGTCGCCTTTGGCCGTTCATCCACGTTGAGGCTGAAGACATCCGGTCTTGCGTAATGGCCGACCACGTCGAAATCGTAGCGTGCGCGGACAAGCTCGGCGCGGTCGATTTCGGCCGTTACCAGCCCCTCGCGCCCCGTGAGCGGGCCAGCCAGAACATCGCCCAGAGGGCCGACGATCATGCTTCCGCCATTGATCAACGGGCGCGCATCGTCCCAGTCTTCGACGGTTACGCCCAGCTCTTGCGGGGATGGCTGATACTGGCAGGCGCTGACAAGGAAGCAACGCCCTTCATGGGCGATGTGGCGCATTGAAGCCTGCCAGACATCGCGTTCGTCCACGGTCGGCGCGCACCAGATCTCGATCCCTTTGGCGTAAAGGGCTGTCCGCAGAAGCGGCATGTGGTTTTCCCAGCAGATCGCCGCGCCGATGCGTCCGGCGCCAGTGTCGATGACCGGCATGGTGGACCCGTCACCCTGACCCCAGATCAGTCTTTCGGTTCCGGTCGGCATCAGCTTGCGGTGCTTTGCGACCAGCCCTTCTTCGGGGGTGAAGAACAGGGCCGTGCAGTAAAGCGTGTTGCCGCCACGCTCGATGACGCCGACAACCAGATTTGCCCCGGTGCGGGCTGAGAGGCCGGCCAGTTCTTCCGTCTCCGGGCCGGGCAGCTCGATGGCGTTTTCGTAATAGGCGGCAAAGGCCTCGCGCCCCTGCGGAAGCCGGTAGCCAAGCCGGGTGCCGAATGTCTCTCCCTTTGGATATCCGCCAAGCACGGCTTCCGGCATGACGACAAGGTTTGCGCCGGTGCTTCGGATCTCCTGTTCATGGCTCAGGATCGCTGACAGCGTCTCAGCCTTTCCGGCTGGCGATGAGCCGATCTGCAACGCGGAAATGATGGATTTGGTCATGAGCGGCGAGCCTCCATATTAATGGGGCCTGACCCTAGGTTCCTGACGTACTATAAATCAAGGTCGAGTCGGAACTAACCATCATGAATGAAATTCATATTCTGGATGTGGACCTGAACCTGCTGAAGGTTTTCGAGGCGATCTACGAGGAAGGCAGCGCGAGCAGGGCGGCTCTACGGCTCGGGCTCACCCAGTCTGCCGTGAGTGCCGCGGTTTCCCGTTTGCGAACGGTCTATCAGGACCGGCTGTTTGAGCGGGGGGGCGGGGGCATGGTGCCCACCGCGCGGGCGCATGAACTGAGCGCAACGGTCCGCGAGGCGCTGAACCTGTGTCGAAAGACCCTGCTCGCCACGGACGAAGGCAGCCGGTCCTTCAGCGACCGCACCATATCCATTGGCCTCTCGGATGATCTGGAGATCGCCATTGGCCGAGCGCTGGCAGACAGGCTGCGGGTCGATGCGCCGGGGCTTCGCCTGCTGCTGCGGCAGACGAACAGCTATCAGGCGACGGATATGCTCGCCGGCCGGACGGTGGATCTTGTGCTGGCGGCGGGCGGGTTTACATCGCGTTCCATTGGACGCCAGACGGTCATGACCGGTGGATATTCCTGTGTTGCCCAAAAACGCCCCGGCGGCGGGGCGGGAGAACTGGATCTGGAGGCGTTTTTGCGCCGCGATCACCTGCTGATTTCGTCGGGCGGCTATGTCGGGATCGTCGATGATGCATTGTTCGCCCTTGGGCTGCGGCGACGCGTGGAGGTCTCGACGACGCATTTTGCCGCCGTGCCGTTTCTTCTCAGCGGAGAAAACGCAATCGCGACGATGCCGACCCACGCGGCGCGGGCCGTGGCCGACCTGGCTGGTCTGGAAGTCCTGTCCTGCCCGCTGGAGCTGCCGGCCTATGGCATTGAGCTGGGATGGAGGCCAGACGTGCTGCGCGATCCGGCGGTGCTCGTGGTGCGTGACGCCATCGTTTCCGTGTTTGAGGAACTGCCTCTTTGAACGCGCCCGCCAGCCGATCTTTCCCGGATCTGCGGATTTACTGTCACGGATCGCAGGCGGCATGTCTTGCCAGCCACAAACTGACTTTATGGCCTCAACTGAACTTGACGATTAATCCATCTGCCATCTAACAGTATTTTTCTTGTGCACACGAGGAGCGAAAATGTCTGATAGCGCCACGCGCAAAACTACTGAACGCAAGCGCGGTTCCGGCGTACAGTTTGTCTACGACGTATTGCGGGACGAAATTCTGGATCTCGCGCTGGCTCCTGGAAGCCCCATCGATGAGATCCAGCTGGCCAAGCGCCTGTCGATGTCGCGCACGCCGATCCGCGAGGCCCTCGTGCGTCTGGCCGGTGACGGGCTGGTGACCACGCTTCCGAACCGCTCAACTGTCGTCGCCAATATCGACTTTCTCAACCTGCACACATTCTTTGACGCCATCACGCTGATGTATCGCGTGACCACGCGGCTGGCGGCGCTGCACTACCAGCCCGAAGACCTGGTCACGATCCGCGCCCGCCAGGCAGAGTTCGCCAAGGCGGTGGAAGATCAGGATGCGCTGGCGATGATCGCCACCAATCGTGAATTTCACGCAGCCATCGCTGCAGCCGGGCGCAACCCTTATTATGAGAGCCTGTTCCTGCGCCTGCTTGACGAGGGACGGCGACTTCTGCGGCTCTATTACTCGTCTTTCAACGACCGGCTGCCGCAGCGCTATGTCGTCGAACACGAGGACATGATCGCCGCAATCGAAGCCCGCGACGTGGAAACGGCTGACAAGCTGGCAACCGAGCATGCCGATCAGATCGTTGCGCAGATCCGCAACATGATCGCCCGGGATCATCGTCAGCAAATCGCGCTTTAGGCCAATGTCGGCGTCCTTTGTCCGGGACGCTGGCCTGTCAAATGCATGTCTGTTTTCCCTGCGCCTCAATGTCTGGGGCAGGGAAAGCACATTGCCTAAAATTTGTGTCGACAAAAAAAATACAAGTGATATTTTCCTCTTGATCCAATCTGGAATCAGGTGCGGACGGATGTCGTGCGCCGCGCGAAACCATGCATTCGAAGGAGACGAGCATGAGCAACGATATTTTCACGGGCTGCATTCCCGCGCTGATGACCCCGTGCAAGGACGACCGGACGCCGGATTTCGATGCACTGGTGCGCAAGGGCAAAGAGCTGATCGCAGCAGGCATGCGCGGCGTTGTCTATTGCGGGTCCATGGGTGACTGGCCGCTTCTGACGGATGAGGAGCGCATGGAGGGCGTGGCGCGTCTGGTCGAGGCCGGCGTTCCCGTGATTGTCGGTACCGGTGCGGTCAACACCGCCAAGGCAGTGGAGCATGCGGCGCATGCGGCCAAGGTGGGTGCTCATGGTCTGATGGTCATCCCGCGTGTCCTGTCGCGCGGCAATTCGCCCGCAGCACAGCGCAACCACTTCAAGGCCATTCTCGCGGCTGCGCCCGACCTGCCGGCGGTCATCTACAACAGCCCGTATTATGGTTTCGCCACCCGTGCCGACCTGTTCTTCGCGCTGCGCGCCGAGCATCCCAATCTGGTTGGCTTCAAGGAATTCGGCGGCGCTGCCGATCTGCGTTACGCGGCCGAGAACATCACCAGCGGTGACGAGACGATCAAGCTCATGATCGGTGTCGACACGACTGTCGTTCATGGTTTCGTCAATTGCGGCGCCAGCGGCGCGATCACCGGCATCGGCAATGTGCTGCCGAAGGAAGTGCTGCATCTGGTTGCGCTCAGCCAGGCTGCCGCTGCCGGCGACGCCGATGCGCGCCAGCGGGCCGCCGAGCTGGATGCGGCGCTGGCCGTTCTCTCTTCCTTCGACGAAGGGCCGGATCTCGTCCTCTACTACAAGCACATGATGGTGCTGAACGGCGACAAGGAATACACCCTGCATTTCAACGAGACGGACGAGCTCTCCGACAGCCAGCGCGGCTATGCCGAGGCGCAGTATCGCCTGTTCCGCGAATGGTATGCGGAGTGGAGCAAGCTGCCCGGCGCGGTGACCAAATACGCCGCCTGAGGCCTGTGACGACAAATAAAGCCCTCCCGGCTGGTTCCGGGAGGGCTTTTTTATCTTCGATGGAATGAAGGCTGCCCCTAAGGGGTTAGACCGCGTCCAGCCCCTGTTCGCGCAACCGCTCCAGCAGCGCCATCTCGTCTGCACTGAGGCGAATGCCTTCCGCGCGGGCCTTTGCCCTGGCCGCGAAACGGCGCTGCGATGGCAGGCGTGCGCCCTGTCCGGCAAACGCTTCGAACAGCACCTCCGCGCGCGCCATCGGGTCGCCTGCGCGTCCCTGTGCGAAGCGGGCGGGATCGAAGGCGAGGATCAGTTCGCCATGGGCGGGCGCGAGTGTGGTGGTGCCCAGGGCTTCCAGCGCCTCGGGGCTGGTCAGGTCGCCGATCATCACGCCGGCCAGCAGCTCGACCATGGTTGAGATGGCCGAGCCCTTGTGTCCGCCGAAGGGCAGCATTGCACCGGCAAGTGCTGCTTCCGGGTCGGTGGTCGGGTTGCCGTCCGGATCGATGGCCCAGCCCTCGGGCAGGGTTTTGCCGGCGCGTCGATGCAGCTCGATCTCACCGCGCGCGGCGACGCTGGTGGCGAAGTCGAATACATAGGGATCGCTGTCGCGGCGCGGCCAGCCGAAGGCAAACGGGTTGGTTCCCAGAAGCGGGGCGCTGCCGCCGGCGGGTGCGACGCTGGCATAGCTCGGGCACATGGCCATGGCGGCAAGGCCCAGTTCGGCCAGTGCCTCGACCTCCGGCCAGAGGGCCGCAAAATGCGTGCAGTCGTTGATGACGAGCGCGGCCAGCCCCATCGTGCGGGCTTTCTCCGCCAGCACCGGCGCGCCAAGCTCGAACGCGGCATTGGCGAAGCCGCCGCGCGCATCAACGCGAACAATCGCGGTCCCGTCGCTGGTCAGCGCCGGCTTGGCATCCGGCACGACCTTGCCGGCCTTGATGGTGC
The DNA here is from genome assembly GCF_030068685.1 of Nitratireductor sp. GZWM139. Taxonomy (NCBI): domain Bacteria; kingdom Pseudomonadati; phylum Pseudomonadota; class Alphaproteobacteria; order Hyphomicrobiales; family Phyllobacteriaceae; genus Nitratireductor; species Nitratireductor sp. GZWM139. The sequence continues at coordinate 334,121 of NZ_JAMQML010000003.1, forward strand.
GCAGGCAGCCCTCGATGCGATAGACGCCATGCGATTTGCAGGCGTCGCGCTCACCCGCCACGATCACGCGCGTAACCGCTCCCGCATGAAGCGGTGACAGTCCTCCCTTGCGCAGGATCTCCTCGACGAGCTGTTCCAGTTCGCCGATGGCCAGCGTTGTTTCCGTCATAAAATGTCCTTTCCTCCGGTTGCTGGGTTGCAATCCTGTATACATATTGTATGCAGAAAGAGGCGGATGCAAGCCATGCAGCAGCAAAGACCTGCGGCTTTCCGACACCCTCGCGATGGACTGAAACCCACAGCAAGAAGGAGGGGACTCATGCCCTTCAAACCTCACGGCAAACACCTGATTGCAGGTGAATGGATCGCTGGCAGCGACACGTTCGAATCATCGCCCGCGCACGGTCCCAGCCATCACTATTCGGTGGGCACCGTCGATCTCGTGGATCGCGCGGTTCAGGCTGCCGAGCAGGCGTTCGAGACCTATTCGGCGACCTCGCGCGAACAGCGCGCCGTCTTCCTCGAGACCATCGCTGACGAGATCGATGCGCGTGGCGCAGACATCACCGAAATCGGAACGCAGGAGACGGGCCTGCCCGCCGGTCGGCTCGAAGGAGAGCGTGGACGCACGGTCGGCCAGCTTCGCCTGTTCGCCGATCACATCCGCAAGGGTGACTATCTGGACCGTCGGCATGATGCGGCTCTTCCCGATCGCCAGCCCGCTCCGCGCCCGGAACTGGTGATGGTGCAGCGCCCGATCGGGCCGGTCGCGGTGTTCGGCGCATCGAATTTCCCGCTCGCCTTCTCGACTGCCGGTGGCGACACGGCCGCCGCGCTGGCCGCAGGCTGCCCGGTCGTGGTGAAGGGCCATTCGGCGCATCCCGGCACCGGCGAGATCGTCGCCGAGGCGATCCTTGCGGCAGTTGAAAAATGCGGCATGCCCGCCGGCGTCTTTTCGCTCATCCAGGGCGGCGACCGCAAGGTTGGCGCCGCGCTCGTGCAGCACCCGCTGATCAAGGCGGTTGGTTTCACCGGCAGCCTTGCCGGCGGACGCGCCCTGTTCGATCTGTGCGCCGCGCGGCCCGAGCCGATCCCCTTCTTTGGCGAGCTTGGTTCGGTCAATCCGATGTTCGTGATGCCGGAGGCGCTTCAGGCGCGCGGCGAGGAAATCGGACGCGGCTGGGCCGGGTCGCTGACCATGGGGGCAGGGCAGTTCTGCACCAATCCCGGCATCGCTCTTGTCATTGATGGTGAAGCTGCCGACCGTTTCATCGCGGCCACCGCCGATGGGCTGAAGCAGATCGACGCGCAGGTGATGCTGACGGACGGCATCGCGCAGGCCTTCTGCTCTGGCCGTGATCAGATTGCGCAAAGCAGCGCCGCGCGCCCGGTCATGGTGACCGAGGCCGAGGGGCGCAGCGCCTCGCCGGCTCTCTACGAGACCACGGCGGCGGAGTTCCTCGAGAACCCGATGCTGCATCACGAAGTGTTCGGCCCGCTCGGCCTCGTCGTGCGTGCGGCTTCGGCTGAGGAGTTCGAGGCCATCGCGCGCGGTCTTGAGGGGCAGCTCACGGCGACGCTGCATATCGACGAAGCCGACATCGAGGCTGCGCAGGCGCTGCGTCCGATCCTTGAACGCAAGGCCGGTCGCCTGCTGGTGAATGGCTTCCCGACCGGTGTGGAAGTTTCCGACACGATGGTGCATGGCGGGCCTTATCCGGCCAGCACCAATTTCGGAGCGACCAGTGTCGGCACGCTGTCGATCCGGCGTTTCCTGCGGCCGGTCTGCTACCAGAACATGCCTGAGGCGCTGCTGCCGGAAGACGCGCGCGGCTGACCGCACTGCGGTTCAGGGAGCTTGGCTCCAATCGTCCTTGAAGGGGCGCGGTGTGCATCATGGATGCGCGCCGCGCCTTTTCTTTTTTGGGTTCAACCGGTTCCGCCGGCTTTCGGAACAGGGGGCGCGCGCCTTCAAAAATTTAATTATTTTTTTTGTCGACATGGAGAATTGAGTTTGTATAAATTTTGAGTGCATCCGTAGCCGGCTTTGGTTGGATGCCACCAAGAACGTCAAAGGAGGAGTTGATATGTTTCTTGATCTCAAAGGTTTGGCCTTTGCCGGAGCAGTGGCGCTGGCCGCCACGGCCGCACAGGCGCAGGAAGTGACTTGGCGCGTGCCGACCTCGGTGCCCGAAGGTTCTCCCTTCTATGTGAATTTCCTTGAGCGCTTTGCCGACAATGTCGACCGCCTGACGGATGGTGCTGTCGAGATCCAGCCATTCGGCGCGGGCATTCTCGTTCCGGCGCTTCAGGTCTATGACGGTGTGAAGGACGGCATTGTCGAGGCCGGCCACTCCACGCCGAGCTATCTCGTCAACCAGAACCCGGTGAATGCGATCTTCGCAGGCTTTCCGGGCGGCATGGGCCCCGAAGCCTATTCCACCTGGATCTTCGAAGGCGGTGGCCGTGAGAAGCTTTCCGAACTGCGCGCCGAAGAAGGCCTGAAGTCGCTTGTCGTCGGTATTGGTTCTTCCGAGATCATGGCGCACGCCAACAAGCCGATCAAAGGCGCTGCCGACCTCAAGGGCCTGAAATACCGCACATCCGGTCCCTGGGCCGAGGTGATGCGCGACTATTTCGGTGCGGTTCCGACCGTCGTGCCGCCGGGTGAAATCTACACGCTTCTGGAGCGCAAGGGCGTCGACGCCATTGAGTGGGGCCCGCCCTCGGGCAATCTGCCGGAAGGGTTCCATGAGGCCGCGCCGTATATCGTCGTGCCGGGCGTGCATCAGCCGACCTTCCTGTGGGAAGTGGTCGTCAAGCAGGAGACCTGGGACGCACTCGACGATGCCCTCAAGGCAAAGATCGAAGCTGCATCCGAGCTGACCACGATGCAGTCGCTGATCCATTTCTATGATCAGGACATGAAGGCGATGGAGACGCTTCGCTCCAGCAAGGCCGAGGTGATCGAGCTGGAACCTGCCTTCCAGCAGGAACTGTCCGATGCCGGGCGCGACTGGATCCGCAAGACCGCCGAAGCGCAGAAGGCCGACGGCAAGCCGCTCATGGCCGAGATCCTCGACGAGTACTTCGCCTATGAGAATCGCTGGGCGGAGCAGAGCGGCTATCTGATCCGCAACGGCAACTAGACGCGGGGAGGCGATCATGAAGAGCTTCCTGCTCTCCGTCGCAGACCGGATTTCCCTCGGGTTGAACTACATCGCGCAGGCGATGGTGCTGATCCTGATCGCCTCCATGCTTTATGAGGTGGTGGCGCGCTATGTCTTTGGCGCGCCGACGCTCTGGGCCTTCGATATCGCTTACATGAGCACGGGCGTGCTCTTCGTTCTCGGAGCGGCGCAGGCGCTGCGCGAAGACGCCCATGTGCGCATCGACTTCCTGTCGTCGCGCATGCCGGTGCGGGTGCGTGGCGCTATCGACGGTTTTGCCTTTCTTGCGGTGCTCTGCCCGGTCTTCACATGGCTGGCGCTGATCGCCGGCCAGCGTGCGCTGCGCGCCTGGCAGACCGGAGAGGTGGAGCATGTCAGCCCGTGGGCCCCGCTGATGTGGCCATTCTACAGCGCTCTGGCGATCGGCCTTGCCGCGCTGGCGCTGCAACTTGTCGCCGAGGGGCTGCGGGCGTTGACCGCACCGCGTAGCGACGACAGTTTCAAGATCGAGACCTGACATGCTGATTGCAGGACTTATGTTTCCGGCGCTGTTCGCGCTGATCCTGTTGGGCTTGCCCATCGCCTTTTCCCTGATCGTCGTGGCAGTCGGGGCAGGGCTTGCGGCCTTCGGCGAGGTGGCTTTCAACCAGCTTTACGGCTCGTTCTATTCCGCCTCGACGAATTTTATCCTGTCGGCGATCCCGATGTTCATTCTCATGGGCGCGCTGCTGGAGCGTTCGGGCATCGCCGAACGCCTGTTCCGTGTCATGAACCTGTGGCTTGCCCGCCTGCCGGGTGGACTGGCGCTGGCGACCGTCGCCATGGGCGCGATCTTTGCTGCTGCCGCCGGCGTTGTCGGCGCGGTCGAGGTGATGATCGGCATGATGGCGATCCCGGCAATGCAACGGGCGCGCTACGGCAACTCGCTGATCGCAGGCACGATCTGCGCCGGCGGCTCGCTGGGGACGATGATCCCGCCCTCCGTCATTGCCGTGATGTACGCTTCGCTCGCGCAGATGTCGGTGGGCAAGCTGCTCGCCGGCATGATGGTGCCCGGACTTTTGATGGTGGTCCTGTTCCTGGGCTACATCTTCATCCATGGCCTCATCAATCCGCCGCAGCCAGAGCCCGGTGATCCGGAAGAGGAAACGGTCGCGCTCGGAGAAAAGCTGTGGCTGACGGTCACGGTCATGCTGCCGGTGGTGCTTTTGATCCTTGCCGTTCTGGGATCGATCCTGGCCGGCATCGCGTCGCCGACCGAGGCAGCCGCAGTGGGTGCTGCCGGCGCATTGGCCCTTTGTGTTCTCAATGGGCGTTTCTCCGTGCCGATGCTGCGCGACGCGCTTGCGATCACGGTGCGGATTTCGGCGATGATCCTGCTGATCGTTGCAGCCGGCACGATGTTCATGGGAGCGTTCGCGGCCAATGGCGGCGCTCGGCTGATCCGCGAGTTCATCGACAGCGCCGGGCTTGGCCCGACAGGAATGATCATCTTCTTCCTGCTGGTGGTCTTCGTCCTTGGCTTCGTTCTGGACTGGACCGCGAACGTGCTGATCTGCGTGCCGCTTTTCACGCCCTTCATCCGTGCGGCCGGTATTGATCCGGTGTGGTTTGCGACGCTGGTGCTGATCGTCATCCAGACCGGATATCTGACGCCACCCATGGCATCGTCGATCTTCTACCTGAAATCGATCGCGCCGCCGGGCATGACCTATGGCCAGATGTGCCGTGGCGTTCTGCCCTTTATCGCCCTGCAGGTTCTGACCCTGCTGCTGGTCGCTTCCTTCCCCGCGCTCGCCACATGGCTTCCCGACAGGATCGTGGGATTCTGACAAAAAATGGAAAATTTTTTCTGTCGGCAATAAATATGCAAATTGTATTTTTGTAGGTTTTGTGATTGCCTGCACTGGTTTCAGCCGCGCTGCGTGCCGGCCGGCTGAAACTCAAAAACCTGGGAGAGAGACATGAACTTCAAGATTATCGCTGGCGGCCTGATGGCTGCCGCCATGGTTGCTGGCCCGGCAAAAGCCGACAAGCTGGACGACATCATCGCCTCCGGCACGCTGCGCTGTGCGGTGGTGCTGGACTTCCCGCCCATGGGCTCGCGCGATGAGAACAACGAGCCGATTGGCTTCGACGTCGACTATTGCAACGACCTTGCCAAGGCGCTGGGCGTCGAGGCCGAGATCGTCGAAACCCCGTTCCCCGACCGCATTCCCGCACTCGTTTCGGGCCGTGCGGATGTGGGTGTCGCCTCGACGTCCGACACGCTTGAGCGCGCCAAGACGGCGGGCTTCACCATTCCCTACTTCGCCTTCACCAATGTTGTCCTGACCCGCGATGGCACCGAGATCGACGGTTATGAATCGCTCAAGGGCCGCACCGTCGGATCGGTTGCCGGCACCTATGAGGCCATCGCTCTGGAAGAGGACATCAAGAAGTGGGGCGAGGGCGGCAGCTTCCGTCCCTACCAGTCGCAGGCCGACGTGTTCCTCGCGCTGTCGCAGGGCCAGATCGACGCCACTGTCGTGACCTCCACGGTTGCCTCCTCCATCGTGGAGAGCGGCCGCTATGAGGGCCTGACCATTGGCGGCGACGCGCCTTACCTGCCCGACTATGTGTCGCTGATCACGCTGCGCAGCGAATACGGCCTGCTGAACTATCTCGACCTGTTCATCAACCAGCAGGTGCGCACGGGCCGTTACGCGGAACTCTACGACAAGTGGGTCGGCAGCGAAGCACCGGACCTGACGGTCAACAAGGTCTACCGCTGATCCGGGAAGGGGGGGCTTTGCGCCCCCCGCCCAATACGGACACAAAGCGGAGCGCAGGATGTTCGATTACACCTTTCAATGGCGGCAGGCCTTTCGTGCCCTGCCGCAGATGCTGGACGGTGCGCTTGTAACGATGCAGATCGCGGTTCTGTCGATGGTGATCGGCATAACCATTGCGGTGCTTCTGGCGGTGGCGCGCAACTCCGGTTCAAAATGGCTGCAATGGCCGGCCATGGCCTGGGTTGAGGTGGCGCGCAACACGCCCGCCCTGTTTCAGATCTACATGGCGCATTTCGGCCTCGGTTCCTTCGGTATCTATCTCAGCCCCTTCGTCGCGCTTCTGGCCGGCATCACCTTCAACAATGCCGGATATCTGTGCGAGACCTTTCGCGGCGCGCTGCGGGCGATCCCCGACACGCAGGTGCGCGCGGGCCGCTCGCTCGGCATGGGGCAGGCCAAGGCGTTTCGCCTGATCGTGATGCCGCAGATGTTTCGCATCGCGTTTCTGCCGACCACCAACCAGATGGTCTGGGCGATCCTCATGACCTCGCTCGGTGTGACCGTCGGCATGAGCACCGATCTGACCGGTGTGACGCAGGATCTCAACGCACGCACCTTCCGCACCTTCGAGCTCTTCGCTCTGGCGGCCGTGCTTTACTACTGCATCGCCAAGGCCGTGATGTTCGCAGCGCGGCTCGTCGCCTGGCGCCTGTTCCGGTATTGAGGAGGAAAGGCGATGTTTGAAACCTCTCTGAGCTTCAACGACATTCTGTTCCTGATCAAAGGTGCAGGCGTCACGCTGTCGATTACCATTCTGGCGGTGGTCGGGGGCACGCTTCTGGGTCTGCTGTTCGGTGTCCTTCGAAGCCATGTCAGCCCTTGGCTCACCCTGCCGCTGGTCTTCGTGCTCGACATTTTCCGCTCGGTCCCGCTGCTTATCCAGCTGATCCTCGCAAACGCCTTTCAGGCCATTGCGGGACTGCAACTCTCGCCCTTCGTCACCTCCTGCGTGGTGCTGGCGCTCTACACCTCGGCCTATTGCACCGAGATCGTGCGTGGCGCGATCGATGCAGTGCCGGTGGTGACGCGCCGGGCGGCGCGTTCGCTGGGGCTGAGCTGGGGACAGGACATGACGCAGATCGTCTTTCCGATGGCGCTGCGCGTGGCCCTGCCAAGCTGGATCGGTCTCACCCTGGGGGTGATGAAGGACAGCGCCCTGGTTCTGTGGCTCGGCATCATCGAATTGCTGCGCGCCAGCCAGATCCTCGTAACGCGCCTGCAGGAGCCCATGTTCATCCTGCTCATTACCGGCGCGATCTATTTCGCCCTGAGTTTTCCCATCGCCCGCCTGGGAGGCCGGCTGGAGAAAAGGTGGCAAGAGAATGATTGAGATTGAAAACGTTCACAAATCCTTCGGCGCGCTGGAGGTTCTGAAAGGCATCAACCTGACCGTCGACAAGGGCGAGGTGGTGTCGGTGATTGGCGGTTCCGGTTCCGGCAAGTCGACGCTTCTGACCTGCATCAACGGGCTGGAGCCCATCGACAGCGGGCGCATCCTCGTTGACGGCACGGAGGTGCACGCCAAGACAACGGACCTGAACCTCTTACGCCGCAAGATCGGCATCGTGTTCCAGCAGTTCAACGCGTTCCCGCATCTCACGGTTCTGGAAAACGTCACGCTCGCGCCGCGCAAGGTGAAGGGCATGTCGCGCCGCGACGCCGAGGAGATCGCCGTTCAGCAGCTGAGCCATGTCGGCCTCGCCGACAAGCTGAAGGTCTATCCCAACCGGCTCTCGGGCGGGCAGCAGCAGCGCATGGCAATCGCCCGTGCGCTGGCCATGTCGCCCGACTACATGCTGTTTGACGAAGTGACCTCCGCACTCGACCCCCAGCTTGTGGGTGAAGTGCTGGACACGCTGAAAATGTTGGCAGACGATGGCATGACCATGATCTGTGTGACCCACGAGATGAGCTTTGCTCGCGACGTGTCGAACCGGGTCGCGTTCTTCCACAAGGGCATCATGGCCGAGATCGGCCCGCCCGAGCAGATTTTTGGTGATGCGCAGCATGAAGAGACACGCAATTTCCTTTCGAGTGTACGCTGAATGAGCAGGCCTGAGGTTGTCGTCGTCGGGGCCGGGGTCATCGGCCTTTCGGTTGCACTGGCGGCGCAGGCGCGCGGCCTGAAGGTTCAGGTGATCGACCGTGAAGGGCCGGCGGCGGGTGCGTCCGCCGGCAATGCCGGGGCATTCGCCTTTCCCGACATCCTGCCTCTGGCCTCACCGAGGATCATTCGCCAGGCCCCGAAATGGCTGCTCGATCCGCTCGGGCCGCTGAGCATCCGGCCGGGATATGCGCTGCGCATCGCGCCCTGGATGCTGCGTTTCTGGCGGGCGAGCTGGCCGGCACAGGTGCGCGCCTCCATCGTCGCGCAGACGGCGATGATGCGCCGCGCGCAGGAAACGCTCGATCCTTTCCTTGAGCGGGCTGGCCTGACCGGCATGCTGCGCCGCGAGGGGCAGTTGCAGGTCTATGAAGGCGCGCGCGAGTTTCGCGCTTCGCTGTCCGGCTGGCAGGCGCGCGAGGCCGCGGGCATTGCTTTCCGTCATCTTGAGGGCGACGAGATCGCCGAATATCAGCCGGGGCTCTCGCCGCGCTTCACTCACGCCACCTTCACGCCGGGCTGGGCGACCATAGACGATCCGAAGGATTACACGCTGGCGCTGGCCGAGCGGTTTCGCGCCGATGGCGGCGAGATCGAGATTGCCCAAGCGCAGGCATTGATACCGGGTGGCGTGCGCACCACCGCCGGTGACCGGATGGGCCTTGTCGTTCTGGCAGCCGGCGCATTCTCGCATCGTCTGGCGCGCACCGCCGGGGTGCGCATCCCGCTGGAGACGGAACGCGGTTACAACACCACCTTTCCCGGCGGTGGGTTCGACCTGCGCATGCACATCACCTTCGGCGGACATGGCTTCGTGATTTCGCGCCTGCGCTCGGGCCTGCGCGTCGGTGGCGCGGTGGAGCTTGGCGGGCTCGACCTGCCGCCAAACTATGCGCGCGCCGAAGCGATGCTGAAAAAGGCGTCCGCGTTCCTGCCGGGTCTGGACATTTCCGGCGGCAGGCAGTGGATGGGCTTCCGGCCCTCGCTGCCCGACACGCTGCCGGCCATCGGCCCGCTGCCGGGCCGTCCGGATGTGATCTGCGCTTTCGGTCACGGTCATCTGGGGCTGACCCAGTCGACCGGCACGGCCGATATCGTGGCCGATCTTTTGACGGGGCAGGAGCCCGGCATCGACATTGCGCCATTCTCGCCGGCGCGTTTTACGAGGTAGACATGACCCAGTACACTTTTCCCTGCATCGACGGCCACACCTGCGGCAATCCGGTTCGTCTGGTGACAGGGGGCGCGCCGATGCTGCGTGGCGCGACCATGCTGGAAAGACGTGCGCATTTCCTGGCCGAATATGACTGGATCCGCACCGGCCTGATGTTCGAGCCGCGCGGGCATGACCAGATGTCCGGCGCGATCCTCTATCCGCCGACACGCGAGGATTGCGACGTGGCGGTTCTCTTCATCGAGACGTCGGGCTGCCTGCCCATGTGCGGTCACGGCACCATTGGCACGGTCACCATCGCGCTGGAGAATGGCCTGATCCGCCCGCAGACGCCGGGCGAACTGCGGCTGGAAACGCCGGCTGGCCGCGTTGATGTCACCTATCGCCAGGAAGGCCGCTTCATCGAGGAAGTGCGGCTGACCAATGTGCCCGCCTTCCTTTATGCCGAAGGGCTTTCCGCCGAGGTGGAAGGGCTTGGCGAGATCGTCGTTGACGTTGCCTATGGCGGCAATTTCTACGCCATTGTCGAGCCGCAAAAGAATTTTCGCGACATGGCCGACTTCACTGCCTCCGAGCTGATCGGCCTGAGCCCGAAACTGCGTGCGGCGCTCAATGCGAAATATGAGTTCGTTCACCCCGAGCATCCGGCGATCAACGGTCTGAGCCACATTCTGTGGACTGGCGCGCCGCGCGATCCCGAGGCCCATGCGCGCAATGCGGTCTTCTATGGCGACAAGGCCATCGACCGTTCGCCCTGTGGCACCGGCACGTCGGCCCGCATGGCGCAGCTCGCCGCAAAGGGCAAGCTCAGGCCCGGCGATGATTTCGTGCATGAAAGCATCATCGGTTCGCTGTTTCGCGGTCGTGTCGAGCGGGCGACGCAGGTGGCCGACCGCGCGGCAATCGTTCCGTCGATTGCCGGCTGGGCGCGGGTGACCGGCTTCAACACACTCTTCATCGACGATCGCGACCCGTTCGCGCACGGCTTTGTTGTTACCTGATCGGCGCGAACCAATGGGAAAGCTCATTCTGTCTGCCGTGGCCGAGGGGCCGGTGCTCGCCTTCTCCGAGGGCATGAGCTTCTGGGGCGGCGTCGATCCGGCCACTGGCCGTGTGATCGACGCGCATCATCCGCTGTGTGGCGAGACCATAGCCGGCAAGGTGGTGCTCATGCCGACGAGCCGTGGCTCGTGCACCGGCAGCGGCGTGCTGCTGGAACTCGTGCTCAATGGCCACGCGCCGGCAGCGCTGGTCTTCCGCGAGGCGGAGGACATTCTGACGCTTGGCGCGCTGATTGCCGCGCGCATGTTCGACAGGCCGCTCTCCGTTGTGCGGCTGGGGCCGGCGGACTACGACGCGCTTGCGGCCGCACCATTTGCGCGGATCGATGCAGATCGCATTGAGGCCGGCGCGCTGTCGGTGCCGTTGAAACCTCTCGACAGCGCCGATCTCGTGTTGGGCGACGACGACCGGGAGATGCTCTCCGGCGGGCAGGGCGCTGCAGCACAGTTGGCCATGGAGATGATCTGCACCATGGCGGCGAGCCAGGGCGCGGAAGGGCTGGTGGATGTCACGCGCGGCCATATCGATGGCTGCATCTATGCCAGCCCCGCAAATCTGCGATTTGCCGAGGCGATGGTGAAGCTTGGCGCGCGGTTGCGCATTCCCACCACGATGAACGCGATTTCCGTCGATTTCGCAAACTGGCGCGCGCAGGGCGTTTCGCCCGATTTCGGACAGCCGGCGGCGCGTCTGGCGCAGGCCTATGTCGACATGGGCGCACGCCCCAGCTTCACCTGTGCGCCCTATCTTCTGCCGGAAGCGCCGGGTGAGGGCGAGGCCATCGCATGGGCCGAATCCAACGCGGTGATCTACGCCAACAGTGTTCTGGGCGCACGCACGGTCAAACACCCCGATTTTCTCGATCTGTGCATTGCGCTGACCGGTCGCGCCCCGCTTTCCGGCGTTTATCTCGACGATAACCGCGCCCCGCGCCGCGTGATCCATGTGGATGTGCCCCATGGATATGACGATGCGCTCTGGCCCTTGCTTGGCTGGCTGGCCGGGCGGCTTTCGCCGGACCGCATTCCACTCCTCACGGGGCTGGAGAGCACCAACCCGTCCGAAGACGATTTGAAGGCGCTGTGCGCCGCGTTCGGCACGACCTCGGCCGCACCCATGCTGCATGTGGCTGGCGTCACGCCTGAGGCGGACGGACCTGTGGCGGCGGATGCCGACAGCGCGCGTATCGGCTCCGCCGATCTGGTCGGTGCGTGGCAGACCTTCAATGCCGGCGGCGAGCAGGTCGATCTGGTGGCCTTTGGCAGTCCGCATTTTTCGTTCGCCGAGTGCGCGGCGCTGGCGCAGCTTCTCGATGGCCATGTCTGCCACGCCGACACGGCGGCGATTGTCACGCTGGGGCGTGATGCGCTGGCGCAGGCCAGAGAGGCGGGTGTCATCGCCCGGCTTGAAGCCTCGGGCGTGCAGGTGGTGGCGGATCTGTGCTGGTGTTCGATCTCCGAGCCGGTTTTCCCACCGAAGGCCCGCACGCTGATGACCAATTCCGGCAAATACGCCCATTACGCACCCGGCCTTTCCGGGCGCAGCGTCCGGTTCGGCTCTCTGCGCGACTGCGCAGAAGCTGCGGTGAGTGGTCGGGCGCGCACGGCGCTTCCCGACTGGCTCGCCTGACACTTTATGCAAAGGAGACGATGAGATGCGCAGCAGCAAGACGGTTCACGTCATTTCCGCCCATGCCGAGGGCGAGGTGGGTGACGTGATCGTGGGCGGCGTCACGCCACCGCCGGGCGACACGCTGTGGGAACAGAGCCGGTGGATCGCGCGGGACGAGACGCTGCGCAATTTCGTTCTGAACGAGCCGCGGGGAGGCGTCTTTCGCCATGTGAACCTGCTTGTGCCGCCGAAAGACCCGCGCGCCGACGCTGCCTTCATCATCATGGAGCCGGAAGACACGCCGCCCATGTCCGGCTCGAACTCAATCTGCGTCTCCACGGTGCTGCTCGATGGCGGCATTCTGCCGATGACCGAGCCGGTCACCGAGCTGGTGCTTGAAGCGCCGGGTGGTCTGGTGCGGGTGCGGGCCGAGTGCGCCAATGGCAAGGCGCAGCGCATTTTCGTGCAGAACCTGCCGAGCTTTGCCGCACGGCTCGATGCGCCGCTGGAAGTGGAAGGCCTTGGCACGCTCAGCGTGGACACGGCCTATGGCGGCGACAGTTTCGTCTTCGTGGATGCGCAGGCGCTCGGCTTTTCGCTGAAACCGGACGAGGCGCATGATCTGGCGCGGCTTGGCGTGAAGATCACCGCCGCCGCCAATGAGGCGCTGGGGTTCCATCATCCGGAAAACCCGGACTGGCGGCATATTTCGTTCTGCCTTTTCGCCGGCCCTGTCGAGCGCGATGCGGACGGTCTGCGCGCAGGCGCTGCGGTGGCGATCCGCCCTGGCAAGATCGACCGTTCGCCCACCGGCACTGCGCTCAGCGCCCGCATGGCGGTTCTGGCGGCGCGTGGGCAAATGGGGCCACAGGACCGGCTGACGGCTGTTTCGCTGATCGGCTCGACCTTCACCGGCCGCATTCTCGGCGAGACCCGTGTGGGCGACGTGCCGGCCATCCTGCCGGAAATTTCCGGGCGTGGCTGGGTCACGGGCATTCACCAGCACATGCTGGACCCCGACGACCCCTGGCCCGGCGGCTACCGCCTCTCCGACACCTGGGGCGCACGATAAGCCAACTCCTCGCGGGCCGTTTGAAGCGCCACGCAGACATGATGCATGGTGGAGTGCACCCGCGTGCCGACGGGGAGCGTGTGCTGCATTGTGCCGCAGCTCTCCAAGACATGATTTCCTGATGCTGACAAACCCATGGCGACCCTCTATCCAGTCGCCATGGTTCGAATCCTGATGATCATTGCTACGGTGCTTTCGCTTTCCGCTGTGCTCTTTACGGCGCAGGCGCATGAGGCCGGCATGATCGGCGGGGCCGGTTACAGCGCACACTCTCAGCACGTGGAAGACATCTCGTCATCGAAGGCTTCTTGCGGCGGCGAAGAGAAGCATGAAGCCGACATCGGCCTGTGTGAGTTCATCTGCGCCGGGGTGTCGGTGTTGCCATCGCTTGAGCGTATCGCGCTGAACGAAGCGACCCGGCGGGGGAAATATCTCCGTTCTCCAGACGAAACTCTGCCTTCAACGACACCTGGGTCGAATTACCGACCTCCCATATTGCGTCTCCTCTGAACACGCGGCGGGCCAGCCTGCCGCGATCCTTAGAAGCTTTGAATGGGACAGGTCGTCCCAAGGTGACGCATATGAAAACGTTTTCCAGACGCGGTTTTCTGACCGCAAGCGCAGCCATGCTCGCTGCATCCCGGTTTCCGACCCGGGCCCACGCCCAACAGGCGCCTGCTTTGGGGCTTTCTGCGGCCAGCCGCACGCTTGATATCAACGGACGCGCAGCCACGGTCTTCGGCCTTGCCGGTCCTGAAGGACAAGGCTTGACTCTTGATCCCGGCCAGCCTTTCCGTGTGGATCTGACCAATGAGCTTGAGGTTCCGACCATTGTCCATTGGCACGGTCAGATTCCGCCGAATGTTCAGGACGGGGTGCCTGACATGCCGCAACCCCTGCTCACTCCCGGCGAAACACGCAGCTTTGATTTCGCGCCTCTACCTGGAACCCATTGGATGCACAGCCATGTGCCAATGCAGGAAATGCAGTTGCTTGCTGCGCCTTTGATCGTGCGCCGGCCGGAAGACGTGGCTGCAGACCGGCAAGAAGCGGTTCTCTTTCTGCATGATTTTTCCTTCAAGGCACCCGAAGAGGTGATGGAAGAAATCCTTCGTGGCCATGGTGGCAAGCACGGAAACGGCGACGCCGATGCAATGTTGGGTATGGACCACAGCGGAATGGATCATGGCGCGGGAGCCATGGGCGATATGTCTGACAATATGGGTTCGATGGATATGAGCGCCATGGACCTTAATGACTATGACTGGGATGCCTATCTCGCCAACGACCGCACCCTGTCCGATCCTGAAATTGTTCAGGTGGAAAAGGGCGGTCGCGTGCGGCTCCGCATCATCAATGGAGCATCTGCCACCGTCTTCTGGATCGACACGGGTGCGGTCGAGGGGCGGCTCGTTGCGGTGGATGGACATGAGGTGCAGCCGGTCGCGGGCTCCCGCTTCGGCGTGGCCATGGGCCAGCGGCTCGACATTGAAATCGATCTGCCGAATGAGGGCGGTGCGTGGCCTGTTCTCGCACGCAGAGAGGGCGCGCGCGAGCGCACCGGCATCGTGCTTGCAACATCGGGCGCCGCCGTCAAAAAGATAAGCTCTCTGGCGGAAACGGAGGCCCCTGCCTTCGATATCGATCTGGGACAGGAAGCCCGTCTGCGGGCCATCGATACATTGCCGGCCCGTGAGGCGGATCGCACCCATATGGTTATGCTTGGCGGTTCCATGCAGCCCTATGTTTGGACCATCGATGGCGCTACCTGGGGCGGGCATCGGCCGATACAGGCGACCAGCGGTCAACGAGTGGAACTAATGTTCCACAACATGTCGATGATGGGTCATCCGATGCATTTGCATGGTCATGCCTTCCAGGTTGTTGGCATCAACAACCGCCGCTTTGCGGGCGCGCGGCGCGATACGGTCTATGTGCCACCAATGTCCATGGTCACAGTGGCTCTGGATGCGGGGGAGACCGCGAACTGGATGCTGCATTGCCATCACATGCCTCATCTCGAGTCGGGCATGATGACCGAGTTCAGGGTGACCGCGTGAGTGCCTCATGAACCGCACCCGGCGGGCCGTCAGCAAATGGTCGCCTGCCGGCTCCATAGCATGATGAAGCCTGCCACATATGGCGCAGCGGCTTCAGGTGGCGGCTGCCAGAGTGACGTTTCAACCTGATGGTTGATCGCGATAGCCACGGGGAGTGTCCCGTGGCTATTTTTAAAACAGGCGGCTCTTGATGAACCATTCGACCGGACACGCGATAAAGACGCAATCTGTCCGTGGCATGGCCCTGTCGTCGGTCCTGGCATTCAAATGAAGGACGTCCAATGAACAAGAGAAACACGGTCTTATTGGCGGTGCTCGCAGCCGGTGTCGGTGCCGCTACGATCTGGGGACGCGGCGATCCGGGCGGGTCCGCCACGACAACGTAAACGGTGGTGAACGTCACCCTCCCGGATACCTTTTCAGGGGCCGCGCTTATGGGGCAAAGGGCGTTCAACTCGACCTGCGCTGCCTGCCATGGGGCCAATGCCGCTGGAAGTGATGCCGGCCCGCCGCTGGTTCACCGAATTCATGAGCCATCACATCATGGAGACGAGGCGTTTGAACTCGCCGTCAAGAATGGTGTGCGGGCGCATCACTGGAAATTTGGAAACACGCCTCTTCAGCCGGGGCTCGCCGATGCCGATCTGAGCGCTGTCATTGCCTATGTGCGCGAGCTTCAGCGTGCAAACGGGATTGACTGGATCGAGCTGACGGATGACCTCTCGGGACCCGAACCAGCGCCGATGCGCCAATCTGTTCAGCTCATCCGGGTTCGAGCGGCAAAATGCCTGAGTTCGGGCATTCGCCAGGGACCGGGAGCGGAAGTTACATGAGATTCATTGTCGCTGCGGTGAGCGCCAGATATCGTCCAGTTTTAGCAATGGTGACAAGCACGAGGAACACAGACAGCGGCTCTTTCATTATTCCAGCGGCCAGCGTCAGTGGATCTCCGATGATCGGCATCCAGCTCAACAGCAGAGACCATCTTCCGTATCGACGATACCATCGCTGCGCACGCTGAAGCGCTTTTTCGGATACTGGAAACCATCGCTTGTCGCGGAACCGCTCGATGCTGCGTCCGAGCACCCAGTTAACGAACGATCCCGCCACATTGCCGAAGCTTGCCGCAGCCACCAGTGCCCAGACCGCGTGGGAATCGGTGAGTAGCAGGCCGACAAGAGCAGCCTCTGACTGCATCGGAAACAGAGTGGCCGCTGCAAAGGCGCTGAGGAACAGCCCCAGATAAACCGTAAGAATGCCCAAACGTCTCCCCACAACCGCAAGTGATGGGATCCTGCTCCCACATGTGCGCGAGGTTCCAGAGCCCAAGGGAATTCTGTTCCATAAAGCTCGTCAATATTGCTTGCTTGTTTGGAATGGTAGCGGAGGAGGGATTGGAACCTCCAATCCTTCTAAGTCATTGATTTTCGCAATCAAATATCTGACATTCGCGTTCAGTGATCTTGTACGGTCGTACCGGGAGTCGAAAAAACTGTCAAGTGATCGACCGCATGGCGCAACGATAACTGGCCGCCGAGATCATTCTCGAAAGGTTCACTGGCGGTTCCTGCTGCATCAAAAATGGTTCCTGAATAACCGTATGACACTCGGACGGTTCCGAAAGGTAAGGCCAGCCGCCGTCAACACATCGTGCGATGGTAATCTGCACCAGCGGAAAATCTGGCCCAGTGAACTTCGTTGCGTCGGGCAACAGGTGCACTGTTACGTCCCGTGCATGGGGCGCTGATCATTGCCGGTGGCATTTTGGGTTGTTCGGGATATCATTTGGCGGATTGGGTCAGTGATAGGCACCCTGTCGCGCTTGAAATTGCTTCAAGAAGAGGGGGCGTGCCCGGATGTTTATGGACTATCTCACAAGCGAAGGGCTAGCTCTTCTCAATCATGCGCAAACAAGTTGGCAACGCCACCCATATTGATATGATTGTAGGTAGGGGGGGGCATTCGCGCTTGACTGGAGAATTCGGAAAAGAAGAAGCTGAATGAAACGCTTTGGGGGCGGTGCGCGACGATGAACGATGATCACAAATTAAATGAGAAATGGGCCCTCGCGCCGCGCTTTCGCTTGGTTCGGGTAGGCGGGAAACGTCGCGGAATACGTTTGGAAGAAGTCTATTGGGAGGCCCTTGATGATCTTGCCGCTTCCAGAGACGAACCCCTTGGAGAGGTCATTGCTCAGTGTGAGGGCCGCTTAAATGAAGGTGCCAATCTTACTTCCGCCCTGCGTGTAGAAGCGGTAAAGTATCTGCGCAATGAGCGCGAAGCTATCCGGTCCGTTAGCGAACTGAACGCGGTAGAAAATCAGGTCCAAGCCTGCCCAACACCCTGCTTTGCGCTTTCGGATGATAAGCGTCTGATCGCACAAAATCCGGCATTCATTCATTTTGTGCAGACGCGGTTTCCGTTACACAAGGCTGATCAAGGCGTGCACTTATCCCTTGCCATGCCGTTTGCCGAACTGATCGATAGGCTGAAGGCCGAAGGAACTGGTTTGGCGACGGTTGGCTTCGTCATTGGGGTTGCCGGACAAACGGTCCGTGGGCAGCTCAACGCAATTTTGGCCTCCATGACAGATAGGGATGCTATCATCGCTTTTGTTTTACCCAATTGACGGCTGAGACCGTGAACGAAAATGGTCACGATGACTGGTTCCCCGTAGATGATCGTTGTATCGATGGAGGGGAGAGTGTTTTATCTGAAAGTCTGTTCTGGACCTTGGGTTTTAACGTTCTTCGTCCGCTCGGCTTTTGGCTTCATGGCCTAGTATCGGTGCGATCGAAGAAGAAGTGATATATAATATTATTTCACCTCATTAACCAAGTTAAATTTATTTCTATTTTGTATATCTGATTATATCAATTGAAGCTCCCTAGCATTGTCTGTTGATGATTGCCGTGCTTGATTTTTAGAAAATCGAACATGGGGGTTTGTCATGGCCAATCATAAGTTCACGGGTGGTACGATCACATCTGGCAAGGGGATGCCTTCGTCAGTTGGTGATGAGAATGCATCCTCTGTCTTATTGGCCCAAGATGCCCAAGAGCCGGTTCCAGTGGATCCGGCAACGACCGAGTCGGATGGGCAACCTGATGCGCAAGTGCCCGCTGCGTCCCTTCCAGCTGAGCTGGCGGCTGATGCAGGCAATGTTGTACGCCTTCCGCAGGGTGTCTCGATCGACGAGATCAGGCTCGACGGGAACAATCTGGTTCTCGTGCAGCCCGATGGCTCCACCGTCACCATTCTCAATGCCGCTCTTAAGGTGCCCACTTTCCTGATTGGCGATGTGGAAATTCCCGAACTCGCACTCGCAGCTGCTCTTCAGGCAAACGGCATCGACGTCGCTGCCGGCCCCGATGGCGCGCTGACCGTGGTGTCGGCTGCCTCCCAGAGCAGCGGCGGCGGCTTCAATACCCCGAATGGCGATATCGGCGATGCCGGTCCCGTGATCGATCTGCTGCCTCCCACGGCATTGCAGTTCGGTACGCTGGAGCGGCGTGAGCTGTTCCCCTCTCTCAACAATGGCACACCGACTGTTGGCAAGAATGATGCGGCTTTGCTCGACGACGATGCACTTTTCGGGGGTAACCCTGGTGGCCTTGGTGATGACCCTGACGCAGTAAATGCCAGTGGTAGGCTCAATTTTGACTACGGCACAGACGGGGTTGGATCCGTAATTTTGTCCGGTACGGTGTTGCCGGCCGGGTTCACCTCGGTCATCTCGGGCGGTGGTACCGTCCTGACCATCAGCCAAGACGGAACGCCCGTTCTGCAGGTCTCCCTCACGGACACGACCAGCGGCAATTATACAGTGACGCAGCTGGCGCCGATTTCCCATCCAACGCCTGGGGCGTTGGAGGAGAACGTCGATTTCACCGTCCAGTACACGGTGACCGATGGCAATGGCGACAGCGTGGACGGCACGCTGGATATCAATGTCGACGATGACATGCCGACACTGAGTGTCGAGCCCGATGTGCGCTCCACGGCCAACGGTTTGCCGGCATTCGAGGTCGATGAGACGGAGAATGGCAATACGAGCGATCGCTACAATACCGGCGAGAGCGAAGAGGGCGTCAACAACAACACGGACGATGTGCTGGGCGATCCAACCATTCTCGGTCGGGTCCAGAGCACCTACACTGACGGACTTGCGGGCTTCTTCAACGTCGGCGGAAGCTATGGCGCCGACGGAGCGGGTACACTCACCGGCTCGTTCACCTTCTCCGGCATTTCCGTCGGCTCGCCGATCGCAACCAATCTCGAGGCGACAGATGGAGGTGCGATCTCCTTGATCTATGTCTCGCCGACCCAGATAAATGGGATCGACACCGACGGTGATACCGTCTTCACACTCGAGATCGTCGATATTGGCGGTGGCGTTTCCCAGCTGCAGAACACGCTCTATGAAGCGATCAAGCACGACGCGGATGATCTTTTTGACGGGCAGGAGATTCTGCGCACGCAGGGCCTCGATGACGTCAATATCCAGTATGAGGTGACACGTGTCGATTCAGATGGCGACCCGGTTACCGAGGCCGCCGAGATCAGCCTCATAAATAATGATTTTTCGCCATTTGTGTTCGATGATGATGGGCCGACGGCGGTCTTGGAATTGACCGATTCCCCGACACTCATTGTCGACGAGACCCCTGGTGCTCAAAATCCTGACGATTCCGCACCTTTGACAGCGATCAGCCAGAGCCTCGGTCAGGCGACCATTCTCGCCTCGGCACTGTTCACCGACAGCTCGGTTTACGGTTCGGACGGCGCATCGACGACGGTCGATCCGAGTTTCAGCTTCAACATCGTCAGCGATGACACGGGACTGACCGATACACAAAGTGGCCTTGATGTGACGCTGGTTGATGTCGGCGGTGTCATTCACGGCGTCATCAGTGAAGGCACGATCGAACAGGAAACGGTGTTCACTCTTTCGGTGAACGGCGACGGTGACGTGTCGCTGACCCAGTATCGGGCAGTTTATCACGATGCCAATCCGGGTAGCATCGCGGAGGCGCATGACGAAAGCCTGACACCGGAAATGCTCGCGAGCGGCGCGCTGGAACTGGTCATGACCATCACCGATGGTGATGGTGATCAGGATTCGGCCAGTGTCGATCTGGGCGGCGTGATCGGATTTGAGGATGACGGCCCGAGCGCGGTTGACGACGTGGCGACGCAGGGTGCGGAGAACACGGCGTTCACGATCGACGCGTTCGACAATGACGTGTTCGGCGCCGACGGGGTGGACGTCGACAATGATCCTGCGGTGAAGGTGACGTTCACGCAGCCGGCCTCTGGCGTGGTGAGCTATGACGCGGCCACGGGCCTGTTCACTTACACGCCGAATGCGGGTGCCGGCAGCGACGGGAACACGTCGGACAGCTTCACCTACACGATCGAGGATGGTGACGGGGATGTGTCGACGGCGACGGTGTCCGTGACTTTGCAGCCGGATTCGGTTCCGGTGGTGAAGCTTGCCGAGTCCGCGACGGTTGACGAGGACGGGTTCGCCTTTGCCAATGCGGACGCGCCGACGGGTCTTGAAACGGATTCGACGGAATCGCTCGAGGACACGAAGTCGATCACGGTCGACTTCGGCAACGACGTTCCGGCGGCTCTGGACGGGTCTCTTGTGCTGAACGACACGACTGGCCTCGACGGCCAGCTGGTGACGCTGGATGATGATGATGTCGTGTTCGCGCTCGAGAGCGGTGTCCTGGTCGGCCGTTCGGCGGGCGACAATAGCGAGGTGGTCCGCATCGAGGTGCTGACCGGCGCGACGGCATCGGGCAGCGAGGTGACCTACGATTACAAGGTGACGCTGAGCGCGCCGGTTCGTCATCCCGGCAACCACACTGAGGACAGTGTGACGCTGTCGGGCGTGTCGTTCACGGCGACGGATAGCGACGGCGATCCGGTCCCCGTCACGGTTGACGTGACGGTGGTCGACGATGTTCCGAGCGCGGTTGACCCCCAACACGCCATCGTGGGCAACGCCGCGGGCGCCCCGCTAGTATTTTACCTGGATAACGACGGGGATGTCACCGACAATTACGGTGCCGATGGTGCCGGCAGCCTGCGGTTTGCCTCGTCGCTCGACGATCATGCAAGCGGCCTGACATCGGGCGGCCAACCGATCAGCTATCATTTGAACGGCGATGGGACGGTGCTCGAGGCAAGGACCGGCGGCGAGGACGGAACCATCGTTTTTACTGTCACCCTCAATCCCGCGTCCGGTACCTACACGGTCGATATGGATGGCACCGTCGACAGTCTCACGACTGTCGATTTCCAGGACAGCGAATACGACCCGATCGGCGGCAATACTGCATGGTTCGGCTTCGCATCGGATGAAACCGACAGCGCGGATCTTCTTTTGACGCCGATCCCTGCTGATAGCAGCGTGAATACCAACGACAATCTGATCGGTGTAGGCGTTGGCAATTCCGTCGGGTTCGGGGACGGGGTTCGTCTCGACTTCGTGCGGGATCTGTCCGGCACGCCCAACAACGGTGATTATGACGATCCGGGCAATCAGAACCACGGTTTCGACCAGCACTACCGGGTCAACGGCGCCTCGGTTCTGTTCGACGCCATCACGGGCGGCGGTGGGACTCCGCAATCGACGGTGCGCATCAAGGCGTTCGACGATAACGATACGGGCCCGACATTGACGCAGGTGGGCGACGGAACGCAGGATTCCGTGCGCGGCATCGCGATCTCCTTCGGTTCGGAGACGCTGCTGGTGTCCTATTCGGCCGGCGTACAGACCGTCGAGGTCGGCGGGCGCAGCTTCACGGTGAGCTTCGTCGACAACACTTCCGAGGCGGGGATCCAGTATGAGGCCGTCATTGGCGGCGTCGTGTCCGGAACCAACGTCGCCGTGTACACCAATTCGGGCTACAACAGCCTCGAGGTGCTGCACGAGAGCGGCCAGCCCTTCAAGCTGGGAGAGTTCGGGACGTCTGTGGTGTCCACGGATCCCGTAGATTTCAGCCTGCCGATCGTGATCACCGACGGCGACGGCGATACGGCGGAAGGGGCCATCGACATCACCCTTTCGGCACCACCTGTGTTCATCGTCGGATCGAATGAGGGTGACACGGGCGGTTCGACGGACAACCACGCCGTTCCCAATCCCGCCGGAGACATCGAGGGTGCGATCACCGCCGGCGGCGGGGACGACACGATATTTGGCGATCCGGGCGCCGTGACGATCACGCCCGGCCAGACTGCGAACATCATCCTTGTCCTCGACAGTTCGGGCAGCATGAGATCGAACATCTCCTTCGACGGCGGCTCGGTGTCGCGCATGCAGGCCCTCAAGGACGCGGTGAACGACCTGCTTGATTCGCTGGGCAATTCCGGCGCCGCGCAAATCCGGGTCAACATCGTCGACTTCGACAGCGACGGTCAAAGCCTCGGCGTGTTCGATATCGTCCTCAACGGAGACGACAACGCCTCCGCCATCGCGGCGGCCAAGGCGGCGGTCAACGGCATGGGGCAGGGCGGCGGCACTAACTACGAGGATGCCCTTGCAACCGCCTTCTCGTGGATCGGGTCCTCCGGGTCCAACCAGCCGATCGCCAATGCGGATCTCAACAAGGTGCTCTTCGTGTCCGACGGCGAACCGACGGCCTGGAACTCGGGATCGGGTGGCTCGACCAGTTTCTCGAACATCACGAGCGCCATCAATGAGATGCTGGGTGCGGACGGCACCAATGAGGTGCAGCAGATCACCGGCGCCGGCTGGAGCATCGACGCCATCGGCATCGCACTAAGCAACACGGCATCCGAGGCCGATTTCGACAGTTCTGCTACATATGATGCGAACACGGGTAGCGGCAGTTCGAACAATGACACCGCGTATATTCTCGATGACGACAATGGCGTGGAGATCGCGCAGGTCTCGGCCTGGTCCTCGCAGTCCACGTCGATCGGTAATCTTGTCGACGTCGAATCGGCGGGTTCCGGTTCGAGCAGGCGCTTCGGTGTCGAAGGCGGGGCGCCCGGCCTCAACGTCGGGGAGGTCCTCCGCTTCGATTTCGGGCTGGGCACGGACTACGATGGCGGTGGCAACTACTCGACCGGCGGCTTCAACGGCACACCGGTGACCGGCGCCCGCTTCGATTTCCTTGATTTCGGCTCCTCGCAGCAGTCGACGATCGAGTACACGATCCACTACACCGACGGGACGTCGGAGGTTCGCAGCCATTCGTTCGGCAGCGATGATTCCAACAATCACGACATCGACGCGCCCGACGGCAAGTTCATCGAGTACATCGCGTTCACGGCGATGGCCACCGAAAGCGCGGGCTATATCAGGCTGGACCATGTGGTCCGTCCGACGCCGCTCGAGATCCTCGACATGGTCGAGGGGCCCGGTGGCAACGCGCAGAACGTCACCACGGCAGAGGAACTGAGCGATGCGATCGGCAATCTCGGCGGATCGACCGATCTTGCCGCAGCGGGCAACGACCTGATCGACGGCGGTGCCGGCAACGATCTCATCTTCGGCGACTCGCCCTTCACCGACGATCTCGCCACGGCGCGCGGCCTGTCGCTGCCCGCCGGATCGGGCTGGAAGGTGTTCCAGATGCTGGAGGCGACCCCGTCGCAGAACTGGACGCGGGCCGACACGCTCGACTACATCCGCAACAATCAGGCCGAGCTCGGCAGGGAGAGCGGGCGAACGGATGGCGACGATGTGATCGACGGCGGTGCCGGCAACGACATCATCTTCGGCCAGGAAGGCGACGACCTGCTGATCGGCGGCGAGGGAGCGGATATCCTCTACGGCGGCACGGGCGAGAACACCTACGACCTCACCGAGGCCGTCGCCGCTATCGACACGGTGGTGATCGACCCGGCCGCCCTCACCAACCTCAACCCCGAAGAGATCATCGGTTTCGGAGCGGAGGACGTGGTCGACCTCACCGAACTGGTTTCGCTCTCGACCACGTCTGGCGACGATGTCGATGATTTCGTCCGGCTCAACCCCGGCGACGGCAAAGAGCTGCAGGTGGATGCGGACGGAACCGCCGGCGGCGACGACTGGGTAACAGTCGCCACCTTCGACGTGCCGCAGACCCTGGCCTCCATCAAGATCCTCTATGACGATGATGGCAGTGACACTTCGGACACAGTCTGAGTGAAATGACAGAACATGCGGCCGCCATCGCGTGGCCGCATGTTCGATAATGCGCCGGGAACCGTGTAATTTCCCGGCCAGGGAACACAACACACCACAGGCGGCGACGCCACGGGGGACTTATGAAGAAGCTTACTTTGGGGCTTGCTGT